>JAJDIZ010000030.1 GCA_030266915.1 Ruminococcaceae bacterium OttesenSCG-928-D13
ATGGCAAGGTAGGTTTTGCCGGTGTTCACCTTCACCATCTGGCCGTCGTCGCTGGTGGTGTAGAGCAGCAGCGGGTCCTGGGCGGCGCCCTTGCGCCAGAGCACCAACTCGTAGCGGCCCTGGCTGAAGTAGTAGCCCACCCCGCCGTCGCCGTAGTTGAACTTGGGCAGGTTTTCGGGAGCGGTGTTGGGCCAGATGTCCATCGGGGCAAACAGCACCAGCACGTTCTCGAAGGCCAGCTGCTGGCTGTTCAGGTTGTCCACGGTTTTGTGCTTCCCGCCGCCGCCATACTGGCTCATGGCGTACTTGCCGGTGGCGGCGTCGTAATCGAAGTAAGAGATGGTGGAGCTGCTGTGGGTCACCGCGATGCTGGCCGCGTCGCCGTCGGCCGGCACCCGGGGCGGGTCGGTGTAGGGCACAAAGTCGAAGATCGGGCTGTTGTAGGTGCGGCTGGGGTCGGCACCGGTCTCCTCGATGAACTTGGTAATCGAGGCGCCCGACACGTCGTACCAGTTGTACTGCTCGGTGCTGCGGGAGGAATCCGCCTTGTAGATGGGATAGTACTTGGCCTGAACATCAAAGTCGTGGTAGGCATACTGGTCCATCATCACGTTCACCGGATGGGAGGGATGGGACGGCCCTTCGTGCACAAAAAAGGCCCAGTAGGGGATGATGAGCTGGAAGTACTGGTCCCGGGCGCTGCGCAGCCCGCCCACCTTCTCGGGAATCTTCTCGTAGTCCTCATAGACGGCCATCATCCGGGTGATGCCGTACTCCACCAGCACCTCCACGATCATCTGGGCCTCGGAGGTGCCGTTCTGGGGCCGGGCATTGTACTGGTTGTTCATCATCACAGCGGTGATGCGTTTGCCCTCGGGGTAGTCTGGCCCCTTCTCAAGGCCGGTGAGGAAGGCCCGCTCCAGCGGCGGCTCGGGTTCCGGCTCCGGCTCGGGCGCGGTGCTTGAATCATCGCCGGGCATCTGTACGGTAAAGCTGGGCGCCTCGGGCGCCGGGCTGGAGCTGTCGCCCGAGCAGGCGGCCAAAAGGCCCGCCAGTATCAAAACAGCCAGCATCAGGCTCAGCATCTTTTTCATCGCGTGTGTCCCCCATCATCACTAAGGTCGGTTTTGCGGCCCAGCGGCGCAGATTGCGCCAAAAAGCCGCAAAACCTCAATTTTCTATTCTACTCCATTCCGGCCGGTTTGTACAGTTTCTTCGCCCAAATTGCGCAGGGTTGCAGCATGGCTGAGACATGCCCCCGCCGCAGCCGGCCTCCGCCTTCCTCCGGTCGGCGTTTTCCGGGCGTCGGGTGTCATTTGTTTTGGCGCAGCCGCGCCAAAGCCAAATGCCAGCCCCCTTCAAGGGGCCCCTGCGCTCTCGTCGATGCGCATTGCGGTGTACAGGCCGTGGTAGTAGCCCTTCTGGGCCATCAGCTCGTCGTGGGTGCCCCGCTCGATGATCCTGCCGGACTTCACCACCAGAACCAGGTCGGCGTCCCGGATGGTGGACAGCCGGTGGGCCACCAGGAAGCTGGTGCGCCCCTGCAAAATGTGGGAGATGGCGTTCTGGATCAGCTGCTCGGTCTCGGTGTCAATCGAGGAGGTGGCCTCGTCCAGCACAAAGATGGGCGGGTCGGCCAGCACGGCCCGGGCAAAGCTGACCAGCTGCTTCTCCCCGGTGGACAGGCGGTCGCCCCCCTCGCCCACGTCGGTGTCGTAGCCGTTCTCGAGCTTGGCCACCACCAGGTCGGCGCTCACCAGCCGGGCGGCGTTGTAGATGCGGGTTTTGCAGCACGTAGCCCGCCCGTAGCGGATGTTCTCCTTCACAGTGCCGGAGAACAGGTGCGGGTTTTGCAGCACGTAGCCGAGGCGGCTGTGCAGCCACAACTGGCTGCGCTCCCGCACATCTACCCCGTCAATTAATACCTGGCCTTTGGTTGGCTCGTAGAACCGGCAGGCCAGGTTCACCAGGGTGCTTTTGCCAGCACCGGTTTCGCCCACCAGGGCCACCGTGGTGCCGGCGGGAATGGTCAGGTTAAAGTCCTCCAGCACCCACTCGTCCCCGTCCGGGTACATGAAGCTCACATCCCGGAACTCGATGTCACCCTTGATCGGCTCCCAGTTCTCCCGCTTTGGCTCGAAGGTGGTGCCATACTTTTCCACCACCTCGGGGCTGTCGATGATGCCGGGTTCCTGGCTCAGCAGGCCGTCCACCCGCTCGATGTTGGCCTGGGTGGCAATGAAGTCACTGAGCACCCGGGCGATCTGCTGCACCGGCTCGAGGATGGACAAGGCATAGCTGATAAAGGCCGACAGGGTGCCGAAGGGCAGCACATTTTCCATCACCATCACCCCGCCCCGCTGCAGCACCAAAGCCACCGCGGTGGAGGAAAAGAAGATGATAATCGGGATGAACACCGCGCTCAGCAGGCTGGAGCGCAGGCTGGCCTTGTACATCTGGCCGGTCAGCTGCGCAAAATCCCGGGCGTTGCGGTCCTCAATCACAAGGGTTTTCGAGGTTTTGGCGCCGGTGATGCCCTCGTTGTAGGCCCCGGTAAGGCGGCTGTTGGCCCGGCGCATGGCCCGGTGGGCCGTCAGAAACTTGCTTTGGAACACCGCGGTGAGCGCCGCCACAAAGGGCACCACCAGCATCACCAGCAGGGCCAGCCGCCAGTTCAGCAGCAGCATCGCGCCAAACACGAACACCACGTAGAGGATGCTCCAGAACATGTCGGTCAGCGCCCAGGCCACGGTGCCGGAGATGTGGTTGGTATCGCTCATCACCCGGGCCAGAATCCAGCCCACGGCGTTTTGGTTGTAGTAGCTGAGGCCCAGGGTTTGCAGGTGCACAAAGGTGGCCCTTTTCAAATCCTTGCCCAGGTTCATCTCCACATGCATGGCCCGGCGGGCCATCCACGTTACGGCCGGCCCCTGGAGGAGGATCATCCCGGCGTAAAGGGCGATGTAGGGCCCCATGCCCGCAGTGGTGCCGGGCCGCACGAAGTTGTCCACCGCATAGGCCAGAAACAGCGGGATCGACACGTCCACCAGCGCCAGGAAAAGCATCAGCGCAAAGGCGGTGAACAATGCGCCCCGGTAGGGCCGCACAAAGGGAAGCATCTTTTTCCATACTTTCAGCGAAAAACTTTTCGCACCATAGTCCTGTTCCTGCATTAGACCCCACCTCCTTCCGGGGTGTTTGCAGCGCCGTCTGCGCCGCCCGCCGCAATCTCCTCCAGGCTTTGCCCGGCGTCGGCGGCGGCCTCGCTCTGCATGTCATAGATACGTTTATATGGGCCGGGCCGGCGGATCAGCTCGGCATGGGTGCCGATGTCGGCCACCCGGCCGTCCTCCAGCACCATGATATTATCCGCCGCCATCAGGGTGTTGATGCGGTGGCTGATCAGGATCACGGTGGAGGCGCCGGTGCCCTCTTTCAGGGCGGCACGAATCTTGGCGTCGGTCTCCAGGTCCACCGCGCTCATGCTGTCGTCAAACACCATCACCGGGGCCTCCAGCATCAGGGTGCGGGCGATGGCCACCCGCTGCTTCTGCCCGCCGGACAAGGTGACCCCCCGCTCGCCCACCACGGTGTCGTAGCCCTTGGTGAACTCGCTGATGGCGTCATCCACCGCGGCGATGCCGGCGGCCCGGCGCACCCGCCGCCGGTCGATCTCAAAATCGGCGGTCTCGCTGCGGCAGTCATCCCGCTGCACCTGGTCGGCAATGGCGATGTTCTCCTCGATGGTCTTGGAGTAGAGGAAAGGCTCCTGCAGCACCAGGCCCACGTTCCGGCGCAGGTACTGCCGGTCAATCTCGCGGATCTCGGTGTCTCCAAACCAGATGCTGCCAAAGCCGGGCTGCAGATCATACAGCCGGTTTAAGAGGTAAGTGATGGTGCTTTTGCCGCTGCCGGTGGCCCCAAGGATGCCGAAGGTGCTACCGGCCGGCACCGTGAAGTTCAGGTCCTTCAGCACGTCCAGCTTGTCGTAGGAGAAGGTGACATTGTCGAAGCGAATGTCGCAGTGCAGGTCCGGCTTTGTGGCGTTGGGCTCGGCCGGCTCCTCCTCTGCGTCCAAAATCTCCTGCAAGCGGCCGGTGGAGACGCCGGTCTTGCTCATCTCGCTCAGCACCCGGCCAAGGGCGCGGATGGGCCAGGCCAGGCTCTGGTTGTAGCTGACGAACACCAGGAACTCCCCAAGGGTGATGGTGCCGTTCACCGCGAAGATGGCCCCGGCCACCACGATGGTGAAAATCTGGAAGCCGGTGGCGATGTCGCCGGTGCCCCAGTAGATCGAGAGGGTGCGCCCCAGCTTGAGCCACAGGTTTGCGAAGCCATTGTTGTACTTGTCGAAGCGGTCCAGCTCGTAGTGCTCCCGCCCGAAGGCCCGCACCACCCGCACCCCGGTCAGGTTCTCCTGCACGTTGATGGTCAGCTCGCCCTCGGCCTCGTCCGCCGCCAAAAATCGTTTGCCCACCAGGAAATAGAACACCGTGCTGTAGGCCCCGATCAGCGGGATGAAGGCCAAAGAGATCAGGGAGAGGGTCACGTTCATGCTGAACATCAGCCCCAGGGCCACCCCAATCAGAATCACGGTGCGGATAACCTCCAGCAGCTGGGCCGACACGAAGTTGCGCACCACGTCCAAGTCACTGGTGCAGCGCTGGATGATGTCGCCGGTCTTGTTTTCCACATGCCACTGGAAGGGCAGCTTCTGGATGTGGCCGTAGAGCCGCTCGCGCAAATCGCGGCAGAAGCGCTCGGTGCCGGTGGCGATGCACAGCCGCGAGGCGAAGGTGAAAAGCCCACCGCCCACGCTGAGCACCACCACGGCCCCGGCGCACCAGATCAGGTTGGCGCGCAGGGAATCACGCCCGCCCAGCGCGTCCAGCGCGGCAAGCATGTAGGGCGGCGCGCCCTCGGTTTCGCTGCCCAGCACCAGGTCCACCGTGAAGCGGATCACCTGGGGGATCAAAAACGAGGCCGTGGTGCTGACCAGCACGGCCAGCACGGCCAGCACCAGCCAGTGACGATGGCCCGCGGTGTACCGGCCGATGAAGCGCAGTACCCCGCCGTTGCTCTTTTTATTCTTTTTCATAATTACTCTCACTTCCGGGGCGGTTTGCCCCGCGTATATCCCGTTTATCCCGGGCCATCCCGGGGCTTGCTTCAAACGCCCACACCGTGCGACCGCAGTGTTTTTATTTTGCCACAGCACGCGCCGGAAAGCAACAACAGGGCGGTGACAACATTGGGCTGGCATATGATCGAGACCGAGGTGTTCCGAAAGTCGTGCGGGGGCCGATGTTCATGGAGGGTTCCCACCGCTGCGCGGGCCTTTATCACCGTAGGGCGCTGCATCACGAAAATTTCTTCTGCGCCAGCCAGATAGTCAGAAAATAAATATTTCGGCGAGGGGTTGACAGCCGTAGGAAAAGTGTGTATTATTGTCCTAGTCGATTAGTACAGTGACACACATCACACAATCATTCTTCAGGAAAGGAGCAACACCATTGGACTGGGATTTTGACGACCAGCGCCCAATCTACGCCCAGCTGGTTGAACAGGTGGAACGGGCCGTGGTCAGCGGCATCTGGCCCCCGGGCAGCAGGCTGCCCGGCGTGCGGGAGCTGGCCAGCGAGGCCGGGGTGAACCCCAACACAATGCAGCGGGCGCTGGCCGCCCTCGAGCAGGGGGGCCTGGTGTACGCCCAGCGCACAGCCGGCCGCTTTGTTACCGAGGACGAGGCGCTGATCGCCGACAAGCGCCGCAGCCTTGCGGGAAGCCTGGCCGCCGATTTTGTGGGGAACATGCGGGCCCTTGGGGTGAACGGGGACGAGCTGTGCCGCCTGGTGCGCGCGGCGGCCGAAGCGCCAAAAGCGGCGGGCGCGCCGCCCTGACCCCCAAACACCGACCCACAGGCACCAACATCACCATCGCAAGAAGGAGGGATTCACAATGACTAACGCTCTAAGCTGCCGCGGCCTTTCAAAATCCTACGGGAAAATTGGGCCCTGGGCGCTGAACAATGTCAACCTGGACCTGCCGTCCGGGCAGATCGTGGGGCTTCTCGGCCCCAACGGCAGCGGCAAAACCACCCTGTTGAAGCTGGCCTGCGGCCTTTTGACCCCCACCGGCGGCACCCTGCTGGTGGGCGGGGCGGCCCCGGGGCTGGAGACCAAGAAACGGGTGAGCTACCTGCCGGACCGCAACTACCTGCCCAGCTGGATGCGCACCGGCGACCTGCTGGACTACTTCGGGGATTTCTACACCGATTTTGACCGCAAAAAGGCTGAGGACATGCTGAAACGGCTGGAGCTGGACAAAAAGATGCAGCTGAAGGCCATGAGCAAGGGCACCCGGGAGAAGGTGCAGCTGGTGCTGGTGATGAGCCGCGCAGCCGACCTTTACCTGCTGGACGAGCCGATCGGCGGAGTGGACCCGGCCGCCCGGGATTACATCCTCGACACGATTATCTCGAACTATCGGGAGGACGCCACCGTGGTGATCTCCACCCACCTGATTGCAGACGTGGAAAAGGTGCTGGACACCGTGGTGTTCCTGAACGGCGGGAAGATCGGCCTGGTTTCCACCACCGACGCCATCCGCGCCGAGCAGGGCAAGAGTGTGGATACGCTTTTCAGGGAGGTGTACCGATGCTAGGCAAAGTGATGAAATACGAGTTCCGCGCCTGCGGGCGGCTGCTGCTGCCCTTCTTCGCCATGGCCCTCATCCTGAGCGGGCTGATCCGCCTGGCCTTCACGGCCGCCCCGATGGTTTGGGCGCCGCTGGCCGAGCTGCTGCGCGGCTTTGCCACCCTGGGCGGGGTGGTGGTGGTGATCGCCCTGGTCCTGTTCTCCTTCGCCTATGTGGTGGTGCGGTTCTACCAGAGCATGGTAACCGGCGAGGCCTACCTCAGCTTCACCCTGCCGGTCAAGGTGAGCACCCACCTCACTGCCCGGCTGATTGTGGGCACTGTGTACTGCCTGGTGGGCATTCTGCTGGCCGTGCTGGCCGCCATCATCATCATTCCGGGCTTCTTCGCCTTCCTCACCTCGGGCAGCATCCCGGTGTCCGTCAGCGGCGCCAGCGAAAGCATCATGCTCTCCCTGGCCGACATCCCGGCCGGTGTCCTTTGGTCGGTGCTGGGCATGCTGGCCGCCAGCGCCCTGGTGGGCACCCTGTGCAACCTGCTGTACGCCCACGTCTCCATCGCGGTGGCCCCGGTGTTCACCAAGCACCGCGTCATCGGCAGCATCGCGGTCTACCTGGTGCTGTCCTCGATTGAGAGCATCCTCTCGATGCTGCCCTTCCTGCCCCTTTTCTATAACATCGGCCCCACCAACAGCGACCTTGTCAACTATCTGAGCAATTGGATGACCGACAACCTGTTCACCACAATGGGCAACCTGATGGGGCCTGCCTGGGTGGTGGTGGGCATCGGGCTGGCCGTCAACCTGGTGTTCGCGGTGATCCACTTCTTCCTCACCAAATGGGCCCTTTCCAAAAAGCTGAACCTGGAATAGCCCGGCGCAGGCCGGCTTGAAAAGGGGGCGCCGCAGCCGCGGCGCCCCCTTTGTGTCGCATCGGGTTTTAGAACTCCACCCCTTTGCGGGCGGGTATCCCCTTCTCGTAGGGGTGCTTGTGCATCTTCATCTCGGTTACATAGTCGCACAGGTCGATCAGCTGCTCGGGCACGTCCCGGCCAGTCATCACTACCTCCAGCCCCTCGGGGCGGGTTTTGAGGAAATCCTCCACCTGCGCGGACGGAATCATCCCGGTGGTCACCGCGCTGACAATCTCGTCCAGCACCAGCAGGTCCAGCTCGCCGGCCTGCTCGATGGCCCGGCCAAGGGTGGCCTGCTGCTTTTCGGCATACTCGGTCTTCTCGGCCTCGTCCATCTGGAACACAAACTTCGTCGAGCCCTGGGGGGCCACCACCATCACCCCAAGCTTCGCCAGGGAGACCAGCTCTCCGGACATCCCGCTTTTCATAAACTGGAAAAACCCGACCCGCAGCCCCTGGCCGATGGCCCGGGCGGCAATCCCAACCGAGGCGGTGGTTTTGCCCTTACCGTCTCCGGTGTAAACATGTACACAGCTTTTCTGCATAGTTTTCTCCTGTCGCAATGTCTCAATGATGATCTGTCTGGCAATCTCTTACCTAATAATAGCCGTGCCGGGCAGATTAATCAAGATAGCCCTCGGGCACCACGGCCACCGCCTCCACCATGTCGTCCCGCATCAGCATGGCGGCGCTGGCCTGCACGGTGTAGCCGGCGCCGTTGTCGGCCATCCACTGTGCCGGCGGCTTTTGGGGCATCGCCATCTGCCCCAGCATCGACATAATCACCCCGCCGTGGGTGACGCAGACCGCCTCGAAGATGCCGGCCGTGGCCATGCGGGCCAGCATGCCCCGCAGTGCGGCCACGCAGCGGGCGCCGAACTCCGCCCCGCTCTCCCCGCCGGCGGGCGCAAAGCCGCTTTTCGGGTCCAGCCAGCGGGTGAAGCGCTCGTCCTCCATCAGCTCGGCCACCCGCATCCCCTCGAACTCGCCGAAGCGGCACTCCCGCAGCTCCTCCATGATGATCTTCTCGGGGGCGCCCGGGAACAAAATCTCGGCGCTCTGCAGCGCCCGCTTCATCGGGGAGGCAAACACCGTGCCCACCACCGGATAGCGGAAGCGGGCGGCCAGGGCGCGCAGCCCGTCGGCGCCGGCCTCGCTCAGGGGCATGTCCAGCCCGCCGCCCATGTAGATGCCGTCGATGTTGCCCTGGGTAAGCCCGTGGCGGATCAGGTGCAGTTTGTAGGTTTTCATGCCATACTCCTTTGGGGATTTTTAAGTGAAATATTTTTCTTCGCCGCCACCACAATATTTGGTTGCACTTTAGCGCGCCTGCGGCCACATGTAGCGGTGAGCCCTCGCGAATGGGCAAAGAGACGGAATTTATGCGGGTTTTTTACCATTTTTGAGTATTTACAAACGGTTTTCGCTCAGCTATAATTTACACTACGTAATCCACAGGCCCGCGGTTTTGCGGCGTTGGCCGGGCGTTTTTTCGCCGGCGGTCAACTTGCCCTTGGCCTGTAATAAAAAGAGGGAGTCTCATCCAATATGGCGTCACAGTTCAGCCGGGTCATCACACTTTTGCGCAAGGAGCGCGGCATCACCCAGAAAAAAGCGGCGGAGGAGCTTGGGGTATCCCAGGCGCTGCTGAGCCACTATGAAAAGGGCATCCGCGAGTGCGGGCTGGACTTTGTTGTCCGTGTGGCCAACTACTATGATGTCTCCTGCGACTACCTGCTGGGCCGCAGTGCCGAGCGCAGCGGTCTGACCCTGAGCGTGGAGGAGATTCCCGCCCCGGAGGCCACCGCCGGCAAGGACGGCCACTACCGCGGCAGTGTGCTGCCCACCCTGAACCGCAAGCTGGTGAGCAACAGCCTGAATATCCTGTACGACAAGCTCTCCGCCTGCCCGGACAAGGGCCTGGTCACCGAGGTGAGCGGCTACCTGATGGTGTCGGTGTACAAGATGTTCCGCCTGGTGTACCGCAGCGTGCGGGGCAACACCGACAGCCTGTTCAGCGTGCCGGGCGCCCTGTGGCAGGGCTATTCCTCGGCCGCCATGGAGATGGCCGAGGCCAACGTGTCCGCCATTTTGAAAGGGGAGGACATCGGCAAGGGCGCGCCCCTGAAGGACCTGTCGGCCTTTGCGATGACCAGCGAGAGCCTTGCGCGGGACTACCCCCTCTACGCCACCAGCCTGCTGAACCTGATCAAAACCAGCGAGGAGCGCATTGCCGGCCCCCGCGCAGCCGCCCCGGCGGACAAGGTGGCCGTGAACAAGTGAGACCTTGAGGGCGCTGCCCTCAAGCACCCGCAAGGGGACGCAGTCCCCTTGACCCCGACTATACGGTCAAAGGCGCGCCAAACATGCGTTTGGCGCTGTTTTTATTTGCACTATGCCAGCCCCGTGCAACGCCATACACACGACAAACGTACGTTTGTCGTTTTGTTTTTAATTATTGAAAGTTTTTTGGTTACTTTTTTTCAAAAAAGTAACAGGCCCTTGACCTTTCAGTTCGAGACAAAGCCCACCTTGCGGTACACTTTCGAGAGGGTTTTGGCGGCGATACGGCGGGCTTTTTCGGCGCCCTCGCGCAGGATGCGCTCGAGCTCGGCCTTGTCGGCCAGAATCTCGCCATAGCGTTGCTGGATCGGGGTGAACACGTCGATGACGCTCTGGCCCACGGCCTCCTTGAAATCGCCGTAGCCCCGGCCCGCAAACTCGGCCTCGATGGCCGCGTCGTCCTTGCCGGTCATGATGCCATAGATGGTCATCAGGTTCGAGACGCCGGGCTTGTCCTCGGCGCGGCGCACCTCTCCGCCCGAATCGGTAACCGCACGCTTGAACTTGCGCATAATCACCTCGGGGGCGTCGTCCATCGCCACGTAGGCGTTCTCGTTCGGGTCGCTTTTGCTCATCTTGGCGGCGGGGTCTTGCAGGCTCATCACCTTGGCGCCCTGCTTCTGAATCAGCGGGGCGGGCACCACGAAGGTGTCGCTGTAGGCGTTGTTGAAGCGCTGGGCAATGTCCCGGCTCAGCTCCACATGCTGCTTCTGGTCCACCCCCACCGGCACCTGGTGGGCATTGTACAGCAGGATATCCGCCGCCATCAGGATCGGGTAGGTGAACAGCCCGCCGTTGATGTTGTCGGCGTTCTTTTTGCTCTTGTCCTTGAACTGGGTCATCCGGGAAAGCTCGCCAAACATCGTGTTGCAGGCCAGCACCCAGCTAAGCTCCGCGTGCTGGGGCACCTCGCTCTGGATGAAAATGACGCTCTGCTCCGGGTCAATGCCGCTGGCCAGCAGCATGGCGGCGGCCTCGTAGGTGGCCTTGCGCAGAGCGGCCGGCTGCTGCCGCACGGTGATGGCGTGCATGTTCACCACACTATAGATGCAGTCGTACTCGGCCTGCAAGGGCCCCCAGTGGCGCACCGCCCCCACGTAGTTGCCCAGGGTGAAGGTGCCCGAGGGCTGTATCCCGCTAAAAACCCGCTCTCTCTGATCGGCCATGGCTATGCTCCTGTCTGCGTTTTTTATTTTCATCATATTTTAGCACGATTTGCCCCGGGGGGCAATCTGCCACCGTCAAAACAGGCGCCGACCGTTGCCAGCGCCGAAAAAACCCGCTATACTGTTTTTATGCAAAACCAGACAGAAACTGAAAAATCAAACGGCCAGCCGCCCATCCCCTTCTGGCGGCGGGTGGACGTGTGGGCCATTGGGGTGCTGCTGCTGTGCGCAGTGGCCTGGCTGCTGCTGAGCCGCCCCTGGCGCAGCGGCGTGGTGGCGGTGGTGAGCATCGCCACGGCCGCCGTGGAGGAGACGGTCGAGATCGCCCTCGACGAGGACGGCGTTTTGCACTTCGACGAGGGAGACCTGCCGGTGCACTTGGAGGTGAAGGACGGGGCGATCCGCTTTGTGGACTCGGTCTGCCCCGACCACCTGTGCGAGAACTACGGCTGGCTCAGCCGGGAGGGCGAGTGGGCCCTCTGCGCCCCGGCCGGGGTGCTGGTCAGCGTTCGGGCGGAAGCGTGAGGGCAAGGTCCCAGCCTTGCCACTGATAAAAAGGGGTTGGTTCAGGGATGAAACCGGATAAAAGCCGCCCGCTGCCCGGCTGGGCGCGGGTGCTGGTGCAAAGCGCCCTGATTGCGCTGTTTGTTCTGTTTGCCTTCTGGGCGGTGTACCGCTTTCAAAACAAGCTGGCCATCACCAGCCTTGGGGCCTCGGCCTTCATCGCCTTCGGCTTTCCGGCGGCAGAGAGCAGCCGGGTGCGCTACCTGCTGGGGGGCTACCTGTGCGGCCTCGCGGGCGGGCTTTTGTGCAGCCTGCTGTGCCACGAGGCGATGGGCTTCCACCTGGAGAATGCCCCGATGGCACTGATCGGCTTCTGCGCGCTGGCGGTGTTCATCACCGCGCTGCTAATGCTCGGCCTCAAACTCCAGCACCCGCCGGCGGCGGCGCTGGCCATCAGCATCGTGCTGGACCCAAAGCCCCTGGTCATCAGCGCCGTGATGCTGGGCTGCATCCTGGTGCTCTGCGCCGCGCGCTGGGCCGTGATGAAGCTGCTGGGCAGCCGGCTGGACGCCGACGGTGCCTGAAAGCGAAAGCGCCTTGCCCGCCCGGACTAAGAACACTAGAAAACCCGCCTGTGCTTGCAGGCGGGTTTCTTGCGCTGGTAAATGGGTCAGGCCGTGATGCCGCTCTCGAACTGGCTGTTGTAGAGCTGGGCGTAGAAGCCGCCCTTCTCCAGCAGCTCGGTGTGGGTGCCGGTCTCCACCACGTCGCCGTCCCGCATCACCAGGATCATATCGGCGTCCCGGATGGTGGACAGGCGGTGGGCAATCACAAAGCTGGTGCGGTTCTTCATCAGCCGGCGCATCGCCTTCTGAATCGCAATCTCGGTGCGGGTGTCCACGCTGGAGGTGGCCTCATCCAGAATCATCATCTTCGGCTCACTGAGGATGGTGCGGGCAATCGTGAGCAGCTGCTTCTGCCCGGCCGAGATGTTGGAAGCCTCCTCGTTTAGCAGCATGTTGTAGCCGTCGGGCAGGGTGCGGATGAACCGGTCGGCCTGGGCGGCCTTCGCGGCCTCGATGACCTCCTCGTCGGTGGCGTCCAGGCGGCCGTAGCGGATGTTTTCCATGATGGTGTCGTTGTAGAGCCAGGTGTCCTGCAGCACCATGCCGAACATGCCGCGCAGCTCGCCCCGCCTAAACTGCTTCACGTCGTAGCCGCCCAGCAGGATGGCCCCGTCGTTCACGTCGTAGAAGCGCATCAGCAGCTTCACCATCGTGGTTTTGCCGGCGCCGGTGGGGCCGACAATGGCCACCTGCTGGCCCGGCTCCACCATGGCCGAGAAGTCGTTGATGATCGTCTTTTCGGGCAGGTAGCCGAAGTTAACGTGGGCGAAGAACACCGAGCCGTCCACCTCGTCCGCGCTCACCGGCTGCTCGGTATCGGGGGCTTCCTCGGCCTCGTTCAAAAACTCGAACACCCGCTCGGCGGCCGCGGCGGTCTGCTGCATCACATTGGAGGCGTTGGCAATCTGGGTGATGGGCTGGGTGAAGTTGCGCACATACTGGATGAAGGCCTGGATGTCACCCACCGAGATGGAGCCTGACAGGGTGAAGAAGCCGCCCATCACACACACCAGCACGTAGCCGAAGTTGCCCACAAAGTTCATCAGCGGCATCATGATGCCCCCGAAGAACTGGCTTTTCCAGGCGCTTTTGTAGAGGCGCTCGTTCACGTCGTTGAAGGCTTTGCCGGTCTCCTCCTCCCGGTTGAAGGCCTTCACCACCAGGTGGCCGCCATACATCTCCTCCACCTGGCCGTTGGCCTCGCCCAGGTATTTCTGCTGCTTCTGGTAAAAGGGCTGGCTGCGCTTCACCACCTGGGTGACCACGATGACCGACAGCGGGATGATCAACAGGGTGATCAGGGTCATCCAGACGTTGATGGTCAGCATCATCACCAAAGCCCCCAGCACCGAGGTGGCGCTGGTGATCACCTGGGGCAGGCTCTGGTTCAGGCTCTGGGTCAGGGTGTCCACGTCGTTCGTAATGCGGCTCAGCACGTCGCCGTGGCTCACCCGGTCGAAGTAGCTCAGGGGCAGGCGGTTGATCTTCTGGGATATCTCGGTGCGCATCTTGTAGCCAATGCGGTTGGCCACGGTGTTCAAAATGAAGCTGTTGCCGTATTGCAGCAGGGCGCTGGCCAGGTAGATGATGCCGAGGAAGATCAGGATGCGGGCGATGGCATTAAGATCGATGCTGCCGGTGCCGGCGATCATTGCCATCACGCCTTCGAACAGTTTGTCGGTGGCGCCGCCGAGGATTTTCGGCCCGGCCACGCTGAGCACCACCGAGGCCACCGCCAGAATAAGGCAGGTGATGATGGCCGGCATGTAGCCCTTTAAATAGTCCATCAGGTTCCGCATGGTGCCCTTGAAATCCTTGGCCTTCTCGCCGGGCATCATGGCGCCGGGGCCGCCCCGCCCGGGGCCGGGATGGCCGGAACGCTGCTGCCTGTTTCTCTGTTTTTCGCTCATGCCAGTTCCTCCTTGCTCAGCTGGCTCTCCGCAATTTCACGGTAGGCCTGGCAGTTTTCCAAAAGCTGGCGGTGGGTGCCGATGCCCACCACCGCGCCCTCGTCCAGCACCACAATTTGCTCGGCGGTCATGATGGTGGACACCCGCTGGGCCACAATCAGCACGGTGGCGTCCTGGGTGTAGGGCTTCAGGGCGGCGCGCAGTTTTGCGTCGGTGGCAAAGTCCAGCGCGCTGAAGCTGTCGTCGAAAATATACACCGGCGGCTTTTTCACCAGCGCCCGGGCGATGCTAAGGCGCTGCCGCTGCCCACCCGAGACGTTGGTGCCGCCCTGGGCAATGGCGGTGGCAAAGCCGTCCTCCATGGTGTCGATAAACTCGGTGGCCTGGGCAATTTCGGCGGCCTCGCGCAGTTCGGTGTCGGTGGCGTTTTCGTTGCCGTAGCGCAGGTTGCTGGCAATTGTGCCGCTGAACAGCAGGCCCTTCTGGGGCACGTAACCCACGTTTGCCCGCAGCTCGTGCTGGGTCAGCTGGCGCACGTCCACCCCGTCCAGCGTCACGCTGCCGCCGGTGGCGTCGTAAAAGCGGGGAATCAGGTTCACCAGCGTGGTTTTGCCGCTGCCGGTGGCCCCGATGAAGGCCGTGGTTTTGCCCGGCTCGGCGGTGAAGCTGATGCCGGCCAGCGCGTCCTCACCGGCGCCCTTGTAGCGGAAGCTCACGTCGTTGAAGGCCACCACGCCTTTGGCGCGGCCGCCGAAGGTTTTGGGGCTCTCCGGGTCCTTCACGGTGGGCTCGCTGCGCAGCACCTCGTTGATGCGCTCGGCCGAAACCGAGGCCCGGGGCACCATCACAAACATCATGGCAATGAACAAAAAGCTCATGATGACGTGCATGGCGTATTGCAGGAAGGCCATGATGTCGCCCACCTGCATGGCCGAGGCGGCCACCTGGTCGGCCCCCAGCCAGATGATGAACAGACTGGTGAAGTTCATAATCAGCATCATGAAGGGCATCATGGTGACCATGGCGCGGCCCACGAACAGGCTGTTTTTGGTGTAGGCGTCGTTGGCCTTTTCGAAGCGCTCCTCCTGGAATTTCTGGTTCGAGAAGGCGCGCACCACCATGATACCGGACAGGTTCTCCCGGGCCACCTGGTTCAGGCGGTCCAGCAGCTTCTGCATCAGCTTGAACTTGGGCATCACAAATTTAAGCAGCACCAGGATGACCACCAGCAGCAGGGCCACCGCGGCCCCCAGAATCCAGCTCATCCCCGGGCTTTTGCGCAGCGCCATGATGACGCCGCCGGTGCCCATGATGGGCGCGAACACCAGCATGCGCAGGCCCATGGTGGCCAGCATCTGCACCTGGGTTACGTCGTTGGTGGTGCGGGTGATCAGCGAGGAGGTGGAGAAGCTGTCCATCTCGGCGTTGGAGAAGGCGCTCACCCGGGCAAACACGTCCCGGCGCAGGTCCCGCGCCACGCCGCTGCCGAAGCGGGCAAAGCAGAAGGTGGCGCCCACGGCGCAGGCCATCAGAATCACGGCCAGCAAAATCATCACAAGGCCGGTGCGCACGATGTAGCCGGTCTGCATCGCGCCCGGGTCGGCGCCGAGCTGCTGGTACAGCGCCTTGTTCAGCACCGAGGACACGGCGGTCACCATGGTGTCGGGCGTCTGCCTTGCGGTGCCGATGGCCTCCTGAAAGACGCTCTCGGGCTGGGCCGCCAGCACCGGCAGCAGCTGGTTTAGCATGTCCATGTCAAAATCCGCGGCGGTCTCGCTGGAGGCGCCCAGCTCGGTGCCGGCGTCCTCGGCCATCTTTTGCAGCATGCTCACCAGGGCGTAGCCGGCCCGACCCATCACCCCGTCGGCCTCGGTTTTGGCCTCCCCCTCGGCGGTCAGCACCAGGGCGCCGGCCTCGGCGGCGCCGGGGAAGGTCTTGTCTGTTTTTGTCTTTGCGCCGGCGTCCAGGGTGTCGTAGAAGGTATAGGCCCCCTGTATCGCCACAAAGTCCTCCTCGTCCATAAACAGGGTAAACAGAGCGTAGGCGTTGGGGCTGAGGGCCTTCGGGGCCACCTCCTCAATGCCGCTCTTCTGGATGCCCACGTTCACGATGTTGCTCATCATGTTGGGCAGGTTCAGCTCCAGCATGGCCTGGCCAAATAGCAGCACGATGGCCAGCAGCAGCATGCCGGTGTATTGTTTGAAATAGCGTGTCAGTTTCAGCAACCGCTCTCCACTTCCTCTCTCTCCACGTTTGGATTCATGTCCTCTTCCATCAGGTCGTTCAGCCGGGCCAGCAGCTCCAGCAGCTGCCGGGTCTCGTCGGCCCCCAGCTTGTCCATCGTTTGTTCCAGCCGGCCGATCATCTCGTCCAGGCTCTGCCGGGCTGCCTCGCGGCCCTTGCTTGTCAGCGCCACATAGGCCACCCGGCGGTCGCCCTTGTCAGTTTTGCGGCTGATCATCCCAACGCCCTCCAGCGCCCGCAGCTTTTGGGAGATGGCCGGCAGGCTCTGGTGCATCTTGGCGGCCATCTGGGAGGCAGTCATCGGCTGGCCGTGTTCCCGCTCCACATGGTCCAACATGCCCAGCAGGGCCAGGTCGCTGCGCTTCAGCGGCGGGGGTGGGCGCACCCCGTGCCACAGCCTGCGCATCCGTTCCAGCTCATTCAGCAGGGCCGCCGCCCTGGCGTGCTCGCGCCTGGCCCATTCTCTCTTGAATATCACAATTCAACGCCCTTTCTTTTGGAACCACCCAGCCCTCCTCAACAGTTTAACCGGCTTAACTGTTAAGCTTGTTAACAAACATGTCTCTCTATGGTACTGAACAGGTCTTGAAAAGTCAATCGAAAAACGCGTGGTTTCACAAAGTGTTCACCAAGCCAGGATTGAACAGCAGGCAGGCAAAAACAAACCACCCTCCCGTGGGAAAGCGGGAGGGTGGTTTGCATGGAGGAATAAAAGCAGAAAAGAGGAGGAGTGTGTCTATGCGCCCGGGCTAAGGGTTTGGGGGAGCCCTTTTTCACATCAAGGGAGGCACCCGGAACCTTCCCTTGATGACAGTTTAACCAGCCTTGCCGGGCTTGTAAAGGGGGGCAAAAATGCCAGCATTCAAAATCACGGATATGAGTTTTTCATTCAAAACAGAAATGCAAAATTATCCGTTTGCCCATAGATATAACTTCATATTATTGTGAAATACTAAAAATATTACTGCATTATATTCACTTATTTGTATAAATCATAACTGTAAATATACAATTATGCACTCTTTCTGCAAAAACGTAAAAAAACTGTGACCTGCTTTTCCACAAAAAAACCGGCCCCAACAGGGGGCCGGCGGCAGGCTTTTCTCAGTGGAAGAACAGGTCCTTCGTGGGGTATTGGGGCTCGCAGGTGAAGTCGATGCCCAGCTTGATGAAGGTGCTCTCGTCGTCCCGGGTGATGATGTCGCTGCAGTGGGCGTCGCAGCCGCGCAGGTCGGCAAGGCGGCCCATCACCAGCTCGGCCGTAGGGTTGGTGGCCGCCGAAATGGAGAGTGCCTGCAGCACTTCCTCCAATTTCAGCACCGGGTAGCGGCTGCCGAGAATCTCCTTTTTCAGCCGGACAATCGGCTCCAGAACGATGGGCGAGATCAGCGGCAGCTCGTCCGCCACCCCGGCCAGCACTTTCACGGCGTTCAGCACCACGCTGGCGGTGTCGTTCATCAGCTCGCTGCTTTTGCCGGTGACGATGCGCCCGTCATGCAGCTGCAGGGCCACGGCGCTGCGGCTGCTTTGGGCGGCCTTGTCCAGCGCGGGCTGCACCACCGCCCGGTTCTGGGGGTGCAGGTCCAGCGTGCTCATCAGGTATTCAATGCGCTGGATGGTCTCGCTGTCTCCCCGGCCCTGGGTGTAGGCGCAGCGGGCCTTGTACCACCGGCGGATGATCTCCTGCCGGGCGGCCTCGGCCACCACCTCCTCGTCGGCAATGCAGCGGCCGATCATGTTCACCCCCATGTCGGTGGGGCTTTTGTAGATGTCCTCGCCGGTGATGCGCTTGAGGATGGCCCGCACCACCGGGAACACCTCCACGTCCCGGTTGTAGTTCACCGCGGTGGCGCCGTAGGCCTCCAGGTGGAACGGGTCGATCATGTTGACGTCCTTCAAATCGGCGGTGGCGGCCTCGTAGGCAATGTTCACCGGGTGGCGCAGGGGCAGGTCCCACACCGGGAAGGTCTCGTATTTGGCATAGCCGGCTGAAACGCCGCGCAGATGCTCGTGGTACAGCTGGGAAAGGCAGGTGGCCAGCTTGCCGCTGCCGGGCCCCGGCGCGGTGACCACCACCAGCGGGCGGCTGGTTTCAATGTATTCGTTGGCGCCGTAGCCCTCGTCGGAGACGATCACATCCACGTCGGAGGGGTAGCCCTTGGTCAGGGTGTGCATGTACACCCGCTCGCCGCGCATCTCCAGCTTGCGGCGGAAGACCTCGGCCCCGGGCTGGCCAGAAAACTGGGTGATGAGCACCGAGCCGATGAACAGGTCCATCTTGCGCAGCGCGTCGATCAGGCGCAGCACGTCCTGGTCGTAGCTGATGCCGATATCGGAGCGCATCTTGTTCTGCTCGATGGCTTTGGCGCTGATGCACAGGATGATCTCGGCGGAATCCCGCAGCTCCCACAGCAGCTTGACCTTGCCGTTCACGTCGAAGCCGGGCAGCACCCGGGCGGCGTGGTGGTCGTCAAAGAGTTTGCCGCCAAACTCCAGATAGAGCTTACTGAAACGGTCCATCCGCTCACGGATACGCTTTGACTGCTCGGTGATGTACGTCCCGTTGTTGAAACCGATTTTCTCCGGCATCTTACCACCCTCCTGTGCGCCCAATTGTGAAATACCCTAAGGGTTGAGTATAGCACAGCGGGCGGGGGTTTTCAATCGTTCTCCGGGGTGAGGCGGGCACGCCCGCACTCACTGAAACCCGCCCAGCGCCTTTTCCCACAGCGCCTCAGGCAGCTTGCCGGCGGGCAGCGGCTCGGCCGGGCTGGGGCTGGGAGGGCGCAGGGCCAGCTCCCAGCGGGTCACGTCGTGCCACGCGCCCAGCTTGAAGCCGGCGTTTCGGTCGGTGCCGGTGTGGGTGAAGCCGTATTTCTCATGGAATCGCGCACTGCGGGGGTTTGGCATGCCCAAAATGGCATACACATTATAGTAGCCCTGGGCTTTCAGCAGGGCCAGCAGTCGGTCGTACAGTTCCTTTGCGATGCCCCGGCCGCGGTGGTCGTGCCGCAGGTACACCGAGGTATCCGCGCCGAACCGATAGGCGCCCCGCTCGGCGTGGCGGGAGGCAGAGGCGTAGCCCAGCACCGTCTCCCCCTGCTGATGCACAAGGCAGGGGAAATCGGCGCAGGCGGCCTCCACCCGCCGGGTGAAAAGTTCAAGGGAAGGCACCTCCAGCTCGAAGGAAACCGAGGTGTTCTCCACATACCAGGCATAGATATCGAGGATGGCCGGGATGTCGCCCGGCTGCATCCGGCGGATGATTCCGTCCACGGCTTTCCTCCACTCTCAGAATCTGGTTTTTTTCAGCTTGGGGCTACAGGTCGTACGCCCGCAGCTCGCAGTTACCCAGGCGCACCCTGGAATATTCCTCGTTGCTCAGGCTGTTGAAATAGGTGTGCACCACCCGGCCCATCGCCCCGTGGCCCACCAGCAGGATGGTCTCGTCCGGGTATTTTTCCGGCAGCTCGTCAAGGAAATTGTAGATCCGCTGGGCCATCTTTAAAACGCTCTCGCCGCCGCCGATCTTGCGGGCCATCTCGTAGTTGTTGTCTTTGAAGATGGCATCGTCGTAGCTGGTGCCCTCCACGGTGCCGAAGTCCCGCTCCCGCAGGCGGGGGTCCCGCTGCACCGGCACGCCAATGATGCCGCCGACAATGTCGCCGGTCTCGGCGGCGCGGTCCAGGTCCGAGGTGATGATGCGGCCGATGGGGATACCCTCATCCCTGATTTTCTCCCCAAGGGCGCGGGCCTGGGCGCGGCCGGTATCGGTGAGCTGGATGTTGGTAACACCGCTCACCTTTCGGGCGATATTCCAGTCGGTCTGGCCATGGCGGGTCAGGTAGATTTTCATAGTGTATGCTTTTCTCCATATTTGGGCAGGCAATCAGCATTCAGGAACGAGCCTAGGGCTTAGGATATGCAACGCATGCGAGTGGAGGAATGCTGGTTGACTACCCAGTACATTACTCCATTACAATGTAGGCGTCCCGTTGGGGGCCCACCGAGACGTGGGTGATGGGGGTGGCCAGCGATGCCTCGATGAACCGCACATAGTCCAGAGCCTCCCTGGGCAGGTCTTCCTTGCAGCGCACCCCGCTGATGTCGGTGCGCCAGCCGGGGAAGGTTTTCAGCACCGGGCGGGCCCGCTCCAGGGCCGCGCCATAGGGGAAGCGAACGGTCTCCTTCCCGTCGATCTCATAGGCCACGCACACCGGGATATCCTCCCGGTAGCTCAGCACGTCCAGCATCGTCAGGGCCACGGCCGTGGCGCCCTGCATCTTGCAGCCGTAGCGGCTGGCCACCAGGTCGAAGGCGCCCACCCGGCGGGGCCGGCCGGTGGCGGCGCCATACTCATTGCCCGCCTTGCGCAGGGCCTCGGCCTCCTCGCCGCCCCACTCGGTGACAAAGGGCCCGCCCCCCACGCAGGTGGAGTAGGCCTTGGTGACCCCGATGCTGGCGTCCAGCTTGCGGCCCGGCACCCCGGCCCCGATGGGAGCAAAGGCGGCCAGCGTGGTGGAGGAGGACGAGTAGGGATAGATGCCGAAGTCGATGTCTCTAAGGGCCCCGAGCTGGGCCTCGAACAAAATATTCTTGCCGGTCTCGGCGGCCTCGTCCAGATAGGCGCCCGTGTCGCAGATGTAGGGACCGAACAGCTCCGCCGCGCGCTTCAGGTACTCCCACACCTGGGCGAAGGGCACTGCCTCGGCCCCGTAGGCGCCGGTGACCAGCAGGTTCTTGTAGTCCACATAGTCGCGAATGGCACCCTGCATCCCGTCCAGATTCAGCAGGTCGCCCATCCGCAGGGCCTTGCGCAGATACTTGTCCCCGTAGGCCGGGGCGATGCCCCGCCGGGTAGAGCCTTGGGCGTTCTTGCCCAGGCGGTCCTCCTCGAGGGCGTCCAGCAGCGGGTGCAGCGGCAGGCAGATGGCCGCCCGGTCAGATATCTTCAGATTTTCCGGGCCGACAGCAACCCCACGCTCCCGCAGCTTTTCAGTCTCGCCGGCAAGGTGGGCGGTGTCAATCACCATGCCGGGGCCCATCACGTTCACCACGTCGCCGCGCAGAATGCCGCTGGGCAGCAGGTTCAACACGAACTTGCCCCGCTCGTTGATGACGGTGTGGCCGGCGTTGTTGCCGCCCTGGTAGCGTACCACGACGTCGTAGTCCTGGCTCAGCAGGTCCACCATCCGGCCCTTGCCCTCGTCGCCCCAGTTGATCCCGGTAATCGCTGTCAGCATTGTTTTCCCTTCTCATTCACGGTTTGCGGCGTGCGGTGGGAATAACCCGGTAAATATTGTAGCACACCTGCCTCTGCACCATCAAGCGGGCGGGCCGCAGCCGC
>JAJDIZ010000031.1 GCA_030266915.1 Ruminococcaceae bacterium OttesenSCG-928-D13
TTCTCTTTCTCCAGTTCTCGATGCCTGCGAGCTTCAGATATATTCATCCCACCGTATTTCTTCCGCCAGCGGTAATAGGTCTGCTCACTGACACCGATTTGACGTACGGCCTCACCAATCGTCTTCCCTTGTCCGCAAAGCACCTCTACTTCGCGCAATTTTACGATGATTTGTTCTGCCGTGTAGTTCTGTTTCCCCATTTCTGTACACCTTCCTTTCAAAGCAATTTTACCAAATTCTCTAACTCTTCATCTGTGTACATTCTACGGGGTCAGACCAATTCTATGGCGTTCGCTCAAAAAAAGAACTTACGTTTCCATAAACTCTATCAGAGAAAGCATTACCCATCTGACGGCTCCGCCCAATGACTATTCATACACTCTGCTGTTCAGATTGCTTAAAATTATAATGCTATAAAGAGGATTTATTAAGAAGGAAAGGTGTATATATATTCGTCCTTTGAAATTGGACTGGCAGACCCGTTATCTCTTGATGTTATTGACGGTTATTGCAAAGACTCGGTTCATTCTTTACGATGAACCGAGTCTTTATGTGGGTTTGCCATATAAAAGGTGTCAAAGGTATGTTAAACCTATACCTTGCGCCCCGCCCCGGTGCAGCCCGCCGCACCCAGGCAGTATCAGCCCGGCCGCCGCAAGGGCCAGGGCTTTTTTCTTGATGGTATGGCGCATAATAGTTTCCCTGCCCTTTCGTGATGGGGTGCTTCCTTCATTCCCGGTATAGCGGCTGGTGCGCCGGTATTTAAACAGTTGCTGAAAAAATCCCCCAAATGGTATAATGGGCTATAATAAAGAGGATAAAAAGGATGAACAGGACGGAGGGCGGCATGAAAAAGCTGGCAATCTTTTACCGGGACCGGTTTAACCAGGCGGCGATCCTCTATATCCAAAACAACCTGTACAGTGTGCTGGGGGAGTATGTGGACATCACCACCTACTACCTGAACGAAATGGAGGAGACCCAAGCCATCCAGGCCGACGCCTACCTCGTGCTTTACGAGGAAATGCTGAGCTGCCTTGTGCGCCACATCAACGATTTTTCCAAGGTGGTGGTGGTGGTGCGCAGCATCCAGCGGAAATACCTACAGCCGGTGCTGGAAATACCCACGGGCACCGATGTGCTGGTGATTAACGACTCGCGGGAGAGCTGTCTGCAAACCGTGTCGCTGATTTACGAGCTGGGCGTCGGCCACCTGAACCTGCTGCCCTACGACGGCGAGCTGATGGAGCAGGGCGCCTACAACAATGTGTACACCGCCATCATCACGCAGGACATGGAGCACCTGGTGCCAAAGCATATCCGGCATGTTTGCAACATATATAACCGGGAGGTCAGCTTCGAGACCTTCCAAAAGCTGATTGCCATCCTGGACCTGGAAAACCCGGTGGTGCAGCGCAACCTGATGCGCAAAATTGACGATGACATGGACCCCGGCATCAATTTCCGAACCAGCTACCTCAGCAACTTCCTCAAGGACCAGCTGCTCACCAACGTCATCGAAAACTTCTACCAAGCCATCCTGCTGATGGACAAGAGCGGCCTTCTCCACTATGTGAACGAAAAAGCCAACAACAGCCTGCACCTTAAGTCTGGCGATGATTTCAGCAAATCGCCGCTATACTCTGAGGCCCTGCTGGCCAGGCCGGATTTCAAGGACGAGCTGGTGCGGTTCGAGGGCGAAAACTACCTGGTGGAGAAAAAATCCATCGTGCTGCTGAACGAGGTCATCGGCCACTGCCTGATTTTGCAGAACGAGAACGACCTGCGGAACACCGAGGTGAACCTGAACCAGCAGCTGAAAAAACGGGGCCTTTACGCCAAGCACAACTTCGAGGATATCACCCACGCCTCAGCGGTCATGGGGCAGTGCATCAGCGTGGCAAAGCGGGTGGCCCCCTCGGACTACACCATCCTGGTGCGAGGGGAGAGCGGCACCGGAAAGGAGCTGCTGGCCCAGTCCATCCACAACTATTCCCTGCGCAAAAACGCTCCCTTTGTGGCCATCAACTGTGCGGCGCTGCCCGAATCGCTGCTGGAGAGCGAGCTGTTTGGCTACGCGCCCGGGGCTTTCACCGGCGCCCAGAAAAACGGCAAGGTGGGCCTGTTCGAGCACGCCCAGCACGGCACCATTTTTTTAGATGAAATCGGCGATATTTCGACGAACCTGCAACCCCGCCTGCTGCGTGTCATCCAGGAGCGACAGATTATGAAGGTGGGCAGTGACAAAATCATCGATGTGGATGTGCGTATTATTGCCGCCACCAATGTGGACCTGGAGGGGCGCATTGCCGAGGGCAAGTTCAGGGTCGACTTGTTTCACCGGCTGAATGTGATTGCCCTGAACATCGCCCCCCTGCGGGAACGCCGGGAGGACATCCTGCCGCTGCTTGAGCGGTTTCTCGGGCGCATCTACGGGAGCATCACCCCGGCCGAGCAGCGTGTGCTGATGGCATACGACTGGCCTGGCAACGTGCGTGAAGTGGAGAATGTGGCCGCCTACTACCGCATTCTGGGCGCCCTGCCGGACCATTTCTCGGGTGCGGCGCCGAAGCCGTCCGCGGCAGTGCCCTGCGGCGCGCCCGCGGCCCCGCCGGTGCGCGGCGAGGCCGCGCTGGAGCACCTGGTGCTTGCCCTGGTGGCTGAAGCCTCGGGGGCCTTCCATGGCATCGGCCGCTCGGCCATCCGCCTGAAGCTGGCGGAACAGGGGGTCGCCATCGGCGAGGGCAGGCTGCGGAAGGCGCTGGAAAAACTCCAGGATATGGGGTACATCAAGGCCAATCTGGGGCGTTTGGGCTCACAGGTGACCCCTCTGGGGCGGGATGCGCTGGTCCGGCAGGGGGAGGCGCCCTGTTCCGCCCCGGGCGGGGGAGGCCCCGGGGCATGAGTGGGCGGCGCTCTGCTTTGGCATTTTGCTTACCGCCGGTGGTATTCCGCCGGCGGGTTTTTGCTGTTTTGGCACAGAACTTGCGAGGGGTATGGAAGGAGCCGGGCTTAACAGGCCGGAACCGGAAAGGAGAAGGAGATGCGTGTATTGCTGATCAACGGTAGCCCGCACGAAGCGGGCTGCACCCACACCGCCCTTGGCCGGGTGGCTGAAACGCTGGAGGGGCGCGGGGTAAAGGCCGAACTGTACCACATTGGCAAGGCGCCGGTGGGCGGCTGCACCGCCTGCGGAGCCTGCGGCAAAACCGGCCGCTGCGCCTACAACGACGGGGTGAACCGGGTGCTGGAAATGGCCGGCGGCTTTGACGGCTTTGTCTTTGGCGCGCCGGTGTATTACGCCTCGCCCAACGGCTCGATGGTGGCCTTTATGGACCGGCTGTTTCAGGCTGGGGGCGGGGCCCTGCGGCACAAGCCTGCCGCCGTGGTGGCGTCGGCCCGGCGCGGCGGGTGCACCGCTGCCATCGACGTGCTGGCGAAGTACCCCACCATCAACCAGATGCCGTTGGTGAGCGGGGATTACTGGCCCATCGTCCACGGCAACACCTCCGAGCAGGTACTGCAGGACGCCGAGGGGATGTTCACCATGGAGACGGTGGGCCGGGACATGGCCTGGTTGCTGCGTTGCATCGAAGCCGGGAGGGCGGCCGGAATTATGCCGGATATCGTTGAAAAAGAGGCGTGGACCAACTTTATCCGCTGAAAATGAAGACGTGTAAAAAGGAGGTAGTGCAGATGAAAAAGACAGCTGTGGTCACCGGGGCGGGCGCCGGCATCGGGCAGGGCATCGCGCTGGCGCTGGCCCAAAAGGGCTGCAAGGTGTACGCCAATGCCAGAAGCGCCCAAAAGCTGAAAAAAACGCTGGAGCTGTGCAAGGACTACGATGTTGAACCGCTTGTTTTTGATGTGACAAAAGAGGATGAGGTGAAGGCGGCGCTGCTGGGCCTTGCCACGGTGGACGTGCTGGTGAACAACGCAGGGGTGGGCATCTACAAGCCCTATGAGGAGATTGACGCGGCCGATTGGGACCTGGTGCTGAACACCAACGTGAAGGGCTATTTCTTTGTGACAAAGTACGCCCTCGAGCGGATGGCCCGGGGCGGCAGCATCATCAATCTTTCCTCGGGAGCGGCCAAAACCGGCGGCGAATTTGTCTCGCTGCCCTATTCCTCCTCCAAGGGGGCCATCAACGCCCTAACCATCTCCTACGCCAGGATGCTGGCGCCCCAGGGCATCCGGGTGAATGCGGTGTCCCCGGGGTTTGTGGACACCAGCATGCTCACCCACAACAACAAGCCCAAGGAATACTACGACGGTGTCATTCCCCTGGGCCGCCTTGGGCTGCCAAAGGACATTGCGAACATGGTGGCCTTCCTGGCGTCGGAGGAGGCCGATTTCATCACCGGCCAAATCATAGAGGTAAACGGTGGGGACATAATGGGGTAAATAGGACAATTAATAGGATAAAACCTATTAATCCTATTAATTGTCCGCCGCTTTATATCATATTTATTGCCGGCGACCTGATATTTTATAGAAAACATTTTTGGCACGGAGATTGCTAACACTATAACTGTCCGAGCAACCATTGGCTGAAGGAGGAAAAGAAAAAATGGCAAAAGAGACAACGAGGAAACCGCCCAATATGACGTTGGGCAAAGCGGTGATCTGTATTGTGGCACTGGTCGTGGTTCTGTTCCTGGGCTTTGCGGTGTTCGCGCTGGATACCAAGGTGGTGTTCCTGTTAGCCATCGCGGTCATCGGCATTCTGCTTGGCATCTACGGTTTTTCGATGAAGCAGATGATGGATTGGTTTGTGGAGGGCTGCAAGGGCTCCATCGAAATCATCCTGATACTGTTGAGTGTGGGCGCGGTGATTGGTAGCTGGATCATCTCCGGCGTGGTGCCCACCATCATCTACTACGGCCTCACCTTCCTCACCCCGTCGGCCTTCATGATCACCGGCTTTTTGCTGTGCTGTATCGTGTCGTTCTGCGTGGGTAGCTCCTACTCCACCCTGGCCACCCTGGGCGTTGCCTTCATGGGCATCGGGGCGGGCCTGGGCATCAACCCCGGCCTCACCGGCGGCATGGTGCTTTCCGGTGCAATGTTTGGCGATAAGATGTCCCCCTTCTCGGACACCACCAACCTTGCCCCGGCTGTTTCCGGCACCACCCTGTTCAAGCACATCAACTCCATGCTCTACACCACGGTGCCGGCCTTTGCCATCACCGCCATCCTGTACATCATCCTGGGCGCCCGGGTGGACACCAGCGGCGCCGAGCTGGCCCTGGCCGATGAAATGATGGCCAGCATCACCGCCAATTTCACCATCAATCCCATCCTGCTCATCATCCCGGTGCTCACCATTGTGCTGGCCGTGCTCAAGCTGCCGCCGGTGATTGCCATGCTGGCGGGCTCCTTCGGGGCGGTCATCCTGGGCTTCATCCTGCAATCAGGCCACTCCGACCCCATCGCCATCCTCAACTCCCTGGGCGTAGGCTACTTCAACGAATCCGGCGTGCCGGAGATTGACCGCCTGCTGAACCGCGGCGGCATGATTTCCATGATGGACGTGATTGCCTGGACGCTGCAGTGCCTTGGCATGGGCGAGATGCTCAAGCAGTCCGGCGTCATCAATGCCTTCCTGTCTCGCCTGCTGGCCGGCGTGAAAAAGCCCCGCGGCCTGGTGCTGGGCACCTTGGGCTTTTCGCTGGTCACCGCCTGCCTCACCGCTTCCCAGTACCTTGCCATCATCCTGCCGGGCATGATGATGAAGGACAAGTATACCGAGATGAAGGTGAGCAAGCGGGTGCTGTCCCGTACGCTGGAGGACGGCGGTACGATGTTCTCCTTCCTGATTCCCTGGGATACCGCGGGCATTTACACCTCCTCGGTGCTGGGCATCGCCACCCTCACCTACGCCCCCTATGCTTTCCTGCTGATCCTCTGCCCGATTATCGCGACCATCTATGCCTGCACCGGGCTGTTCATCTTCAAGGATGAGGGCGAGGACGACGAGACGCCCGTGCCGGCCACCGCCGCCGCGGAATAACGCAGACAACCATTTTGAACCATAGGAGGACCAAGGTGCAAACAATAGGTAAAGTCCGTTTGCCGGAAGGCAAAAAAATAGCCATAAACCTCGGGTTCGACTTTGACGCTGCCTCGGTTTGGATGGAGTCCTTCGGCAAAACCTCCCAGGTGTATGCCTCCCGTGGGGAGTACGGCGCCGAAGTGGGGGTGCCGCGCATCCTGGACCTGATGGACAAGTACAGCCTGAAGGCCAGCTTCTTCGTTCCCGGCCACACGGTGGACACTCACCCCGAGGTGTGCCGCGAAATTGTGGACTGTGGCCACGAGGTGTGCCACCACGGCTATGTGCACGAGGACCCCACCGACCTCAGCTTCGAAGCGGAGGAGGCCATCATGGTGAAGGGCCTTGAGGCGCTGGACAAAATTGGGGTGCGGCCGGTAGGATACCGCTCCCCGGGATTTGATTTCAGCCCGTACACCGTTAAAATCCTTGAAAAGCACGGCTTTGTGTACGACAGCAGCCTGATGGGCAACGATTTTTATCCCTATAAGCCCCGCTACTGCAACGTGAACTTTGACAAGGGGAACACCTTCGACGAGCCATCGGCCCTGATTGAGATGCCGGTGTCCTGGTATCTGGACGACTTCCCCCATCTGGAGTTTGTGATGACCCGCGCCGGGATGAAGCCACCGAGCCAGGTTTACGAGATTTGGAAGGGCCATTTTGACTACGGCATCCGCAATGTCGAAAACGGCCTGTTGAACGTGGCGATGCATCCCCAGGTGATTGGGCGGCCCCACAACATCGCCATGCTGGAGACGTTCATCGGATATATCCTGGAAAACGGCGGCTGGATCGCGCCGATGAAGGACATCTGCGAACGGATTGAATTTTAATCCCTTCAGCCGTGCGGGGCCGTTTCCCCCGCGTCCCCGCACGGTTGCCCACAGGAGGAAAACGTGGATATAATCTACCAAAACGGCAACATCTATTCCATTGATCCGGAAAACCGCAGGTATAGCGCCGTCGGCATCCAGGACGGCAAAATCGCCTTCCTGGGCAACGATGAGCAGGCCCGGGCCATCGAGGCCGCCCGCAGGGTGGACCTTGAGGGCGCCACTGTGTTGCCGGGCTTTATCGATTCCCACCTGCACATGCTGAACTATGCCTTTGTGACGGGCTCTTGGCGGATGTTTGACGTGGGGTCCGTTGAAGCGGCGGTGGAGGAGGGCCGGCAGCGCCTAGGGGAGAAGACGGCGGCAGGGGACTGGCTGTATGGCCGAGGCTGGAACCATGAGAAGTTTACCGGTGAAAAGCGGCTGCTCACCCGGCACGATTTGGACAGGATATCGACCGACAGGCCGATTTTGTTCATCCGGGTCTGCGGGCACATCGCGGCCGTCAACAGCCGGGGGCTGGAAATTGTACTGGCCCAGGCGGCGGCCAAAAATTACATGCACCAAATCGATGTGGAAAACGGCATCCTTTCCGAGGTGGCCGTGAAGCTGTGCTATGATGCGATGGAGCCGCCCTCGGTGGAGCGGCTCAAGGAGATGATCCTGCTTGCCCAGAAGGACTACGCCTGCCGGGGCATCACCAGTGTGGAGAGCGACAACTTCCTCTCCCTGCCGGGGCGGGACAGGCGCAGCATCGTGCAGGCCTACCGGGAGCTGGACGCCGCCGGCGCACTGACCGTGCGGGTGCGGGAGCAGGCGTCCTTCGCTACCTACGAGGACATGAAGGCCTTCATCGACGAGGGCCACCGCACCGGGCAAGGGGGCAGCCATTACCGCATCGGGCCGGTCAAGCTTTACCAGGACGGCTCCCTTGGGGCGCGCACGGCCCTGCTGAACGCCCCCTACGAGGGCGAGCCGGACAATCGCGGTCTGATGATCCACACCCCCGAGACGCTGCATCACTGCGTGGACTACGCCTGCCGCCACGGCATGCAGATGATTATCCACGCCATTGGCGACGCGGCGTCAGACATGGTGATGGACACCTATGAGCGGGTCATCGCGGCCCAGGGCCTGCGGGAACCCAGGCTCATCGTCAACCATGTACAGGTGGTTGGCAACAGCCTGTTTGCCCGGATGGCGAAGCATGGCATCCTGGCCAACATCCAGCCGATGTTTGTGGCCAGCGACAAGGGGGTCATCTGCCCGCTGGTGGGGCCAGAGCGCGCAAAAACAGCCTACGCCTGGCGTTCGATGCTGGACAGCGGCATCCGCTGCTGCGGCAGCTCCGATTCCCCAGTGGAGGATTTTGATGTGCTCACCGGCATCCAGGTGGCCGTGACCCGGGACCGCCCGGGGGAGAACACCGGCGGGTGGCACCCGGATCAAAAGTTGTCTGTCCTCGAGGCGGTGCGTTTGTTTACCATTAACAACGCCTACGGTGCCTTTGAGGAGGACATAAAAGGAAGCCTTGAGCTGGGCAAGCTGGCCGATCTTGTGGTTCTTGGACGGGACCCGTTTACCACAGATGTGCACAGGATCGTGGACATACCGGTCCTGCGCACCGTGGTGGGCGGGCAGGAGGTCTTTACAGCCTAGCTCTGGTTGTCATGAGAAGACTGTGGCCGGTGCGGCAATGCCGCACCCCACAGTCTTCTTTTGCATGTTTAGAAAATGTAGTCGCCGCCATAGCCTGCAGTGTCATTTTCCGGCTGAGTGGGGGGGCAGGGCCCCGGCCTGTTCGGCGGCTTGAACAGGACCACCTCCTTGTTCAGCAGCGCGCTCCGGGTGCTCATCTCCTGGGCGGAGGCGGCGCTCTCCTCGGCGCCGACCACGCCCTGCACCGCGCTATTCTGGATGACCGGGATGGCAACGGTGTAGATATTCACCATGATGCCGGCCATGTTGTAGGGGTAGGGGGTCGGTGATGTAGGGGGCTTTGCTGGTGCGCGGGCCAATGTAAAACTCGCTGGCCACCGGGTCCTCATATTCCACAAGGCCTCCACGCCGATGTCGCTGCCATAAAGTGACGATTTATTGAGATGAAGTGAGCCGTTCCCTCAGCCAAAGGCAAAAGGGAATGCAATTAAGTAAATGCGTTTTTTCTGGCTCATTTCGGCCAATACACATCGCGGTCATCGTCTATGCGAAATTCAGTCAGGTCATCTGTATCCCAGACGGAACACAGCTCATCGTAAATGTCCATGTCGTTGTACTGCGCCCGCAACCGCTGGGCATAGGTGGGCGGCGGATTTTTACACGGGTCTCCGGCACAGACGTTGAATCTTCAATAACGCAAAAGCCTGGGCAGTGCCATTTACAGCACTGCCCCAGTTTTTGATATTCCCCTGCGTCCGAATTGACGCTGTCAGTAAAAATAAGCTAGAATAAGCGCTAAGAACAAGTGTTTTCCACTGGGAGGTGCACCCCGTCAATCATAATATCTTCAAATATATTGAGTCATATTACAATATAATAGCGGTAATGAAATCATTGACATTGTGGGGCAGAAGGGAGAAGATACATGGCACTAACATTGCGCAAGGCATTGCCCGAAGACCTGACTGCTTGCACAGCGGTTTTAGAGGGCAGTGAGATTTTAGAACGCTATTATGCCGGGGAGGGGGTGCTGGCCCGGATGCTGGCCAAGGCAGAGGCCGAGGGCCAGCTGTACGTGGCCGGGGATGAAGCAGGCAGCATTTCCGGGCTGCTGAAATTGGTGCCCGGAGGCTTTTGCGGGCTGTATCCCTACATTGCCCTGCTGGCCGTGGGCGGCGCGTACCGCGGCCAGGGCGTGGGGCGCTTTTTGCTGGCCCAGGCCGAAGCGATGGGCACGGCGGACGGCGCACGTAAGCTGGCCCTTTTGGTGAGTGACTTCAATGCTGCTGCAAAAGCAATGTACCAGCGGTGCGGTTTTTACGAGGTAGGCCTGATCCCCGAGGCCGCCCGGCCCGGCATTGGGGAATATTTGATGCTGAAAGACCTTTAGCCGCACTGGCGCAGCGTTGGTGCAGCGCGGATGCAGTCTGTGACGCGATGAATGCAAAGCTGTCGGTGGACAGTGGTAAAATGTACCATCTTATGAAACAAAGTACCACATAATTCATTATTTGTAGACACATTTCCGTCATTTGAGTATAGTGAAAATTGACAAAAGGAGACAGGCTTCACCGAAAAGATTCGGTAAAGCTGTGGCGGTCATATTGCATTGACCGCCGGTATGGGCGATGAATAGTGTTATCGTACGGGCCCGGGAATACCTGAACCACGCCAGCGAAACGGAAAAGGGGATACTCCGCTTTATTTTGGAAAACCCGGAGCGTGCCTCCCGCATGGGCACGCATGCGCTGGCAAAGGCTGTGTTTGCTTCCCCCTCCACCATTGCGCGGCTGTGCCGCAAAATGGGGTTTGAAAACTATAAGGACTACCAGCGGGCGCTGGTTGCCGAGGTTGCCGTGAAAAGCAATCTGGTAATCGACCAGGATTTTGAAATACGCCCGGAAGACAGCTTAGACACCATGATTGGCAAAACCGTACTGCGCAGCACCATGTCTTTGGAGGACACCCGCAACCTGATCGAGACGGATGTGGTGGAGCGATGTGTGCAGCTTCTTGTCAAGGCGGAAAGCATCTCCTTCTTCGGCGTGGGGGCCTCGCTGGTTGTGGGCAGGGACGCCTTTTTAAAGTTCATCCGCCTGAAAAAGCATTGCCAGGTGTGTGATGACTTTGACGCCCAGCTGGTGCTGGCAAAAAAATTGCAGAAAAACGACGCCGCCATCATCATCAGCTATTCGGGCCGCACTCAAAACGTGGTGGAATGCGCCCGAGCCCTGAAAGCCAGCGGGGTGCCCACCATTGCCATCACCTGCTTTGTGGAGTCGCCGCTGTCCAAAATGTGTGACTACAACCTGTTTGTCAGCGCAACCGAGTATTCCTCCACGGCCGGCAAACTGACATCCCGCCTTTCCCAGCTGCTGGTTATCGATATTATCTATCTCGCCTATATCCAGGCAACCTATGCGGCCAGTCAAAATGCCCTGAAGGCGACCTACATTGAAAAAGACAACGAAGGAGAAGGCAAACATGGGGGAGCTGAACCTGAACGCGCTGGCCACCGAGACCCGGAATGAAAAAACGATGGGACTGGATGAGATGTCCCCGCTGGACATCGTCACCGTGATGAACGAGGAGGATGGCAAGGTGATTGCCGCCGTGCGGCAGGTGCTTCCCCGGATTGCCAGGGTCATCGAAAAAACCTCGCAAAGCTTGAAAAACGGCGGCCGCATCATTTACATTGGCGCGGGCACCAGCGGGCGGCTGGGCGTGCTGGACGCTGTGGAGTGCCCCCCCACTTTTGGGGTGGACGACGACGTGGTCATCGGGCTGATTGCCGGGGGAAAGGACGCCTTTGTGAAAGCGAGGGAGGGCGCTGAGGACGACCCCAAACTGGGCGAGGCGGATTTGAAAGCCATCGGCCTGAAAAAAGAGGACACCGTGATTGGCCTTGCGGCCAGCGGGCGCACCCCGTATGTGATTGGCGCGCTGGAATATGCAAACAGCTTGGGCAGCACCACCGTGGCAATTTCTTGCAACCCCGAGGCAGCTATCTCGGCGGTGGCGGATATCCCCGTGGAGGTGCTGACCGGGCCGGAGGTGCTAACAGGTTCCACCCGGCTGAAGGCCGGTACCGCTGAAAAAATGGTGCTGAACATGATTTCCACCGCCAGTATGATTGAGATTGGCAAGGTGTACGGCAACCTGATGGTGGACATGCGGCAGACCAACAAAAAGCTTGCCAGCCGGGCAGAGAACATTGTGGTTCAGGCCACCGGTTGCACCGTCGCCAAAGCGGGCGAAGCCCTGGCCGAGGCCGACGGCGAAGCCAAGCTGGCCATTACAAAAATCCTGCTGGACACCGATCTGGACACAGCGCGTGCGTGCCTTGCGCGGGCCGGCGGCAGGGTGCGGGCTGCCCTTCAGGCATCGGGATGCCCCCAAAAGCGCCCGTAGCAGTTGTTTCTTTTGGTTCTCCATACAGTGGTTATATATGTACGGTTCGCCACACACATTTTTTCAAGGAGGAAGCAGTTATGAAAAAAGGGTTTGCTATTCTTTTCGCAGTGTTTATGTTGGTTTCTGTTCTTGCGGGGTGCGCGGGCGATGCATCGTCGACCGCGCCGCCGGCCAGCACCCCGGCCCCCGGCAGCGAAAGCACCGCCGAGCCTGCCGAGCCCGCCACCGGCGGTGTGGTGAAGGTGTGGCTGCCCCCGTATAAGGGCGGCGATGCCGAGTATACCGACGAGGATTTTTGGAACGACATGTTCGACAAGTTCGAGCAGGAGAACAACTGCACCGTTGAGGTGACCGTGCTGCCCTGGAGCGGCTATGACGAAAAGGTTGCCACCGGCCTCACGTCTGGCGAAGGGCCTGACGTGGTGTACCTTGGCAGCTTCTATGACCTTGCCGTGGCCGGCGCGCTGGAGCCGCTGGATGCCTATTTCAGCGCGGAGGAAAAGGACAATTACATTTACTGGGATATGGGCTTTGTTGCGGGCGACCAGTATGTGCTGCCCATGATGGTTGGCAACGCCAACGTGCTGTACTGCAACATGGACATTCTGGCTGAGGCGGACCTGACCGAAGTGCCCAAAACCTGGGATGACCTGATTTCGTACAGTAAGGCCATCGAGGCATCCGGCGCAAACGTTACCTACCCGTTTATGCAGCCTTGGGGCAACCCCAGCGGCAAAAGCGCCTGCATGACCTCTTTCCTGCCGTATTTCTGGCAGGCGGGCGGCGAGTTTTTGAACGCTGACGGCAACCCCAACCTGGACAGCGACGCGGGCCGCACCACGCTGGAATTTTTGAAGAGCCTGCTGGACGAAGGCGTGTTTGACGACACCATCGTGGCCGCCACCGACCCTGCCGACATGTTCCGCAATGGCGAAACCGCCATGGTTATCCTCAGCTCCGGCACGGCCCGTTCCATCACCGAAGCCGGCATCAACTGGGATTTTGCCACACTGGAAGGCCCCAACGGCGACAAGGGCATCTGGGTTGCGGGCGACAGCCTTGCGGTTCCCGCCAATGGCGCAAACAAGGAAATGGCTGTCAAGGCCATGAAGTACATGACAAGCGCCGAAGTGATGGACGCTTTCCACGAGCAGATTTTCTCCATGCCGAATATCACCAAGGACGCTACCCACGTGGACGACGAGCGGTTTGCCGATTTGTATGAAAATCAGACCGCTGACTTCCACCCATGGCCATTCTTTGAAAACTCCGACGCGTTTTACGACACGCTGTTCAAAAACATCCAGTCCATGTATATGGGTGACATGACCGTTGAAGGCGTTATTGAGAACACCATGTCGGAATACATGACCTCCATCGGCTAACCCCTTTAATCTTTGGAACAAAACAGCTAAAATTAAAAGAGGCTATATTGCCCAAGGGTGGATATAGCCTCTTTTGCATCAAACCAGCCGCCTCCGCGGCAAAGCACGGCGCCGCGGAGGTGTGCACCGGTATGAAAGGCGTGGATATTTGGCATGAAGAAAAGTAAATTGACGAGGGACGGGCGGCAGGCCATCTACGGAATGCTGTATATCCTGCCAAGCTTCCTTATTATCATGGTGTTCTGCATAATATCCATTGCGTTGGCGGCGTATTTCAGTTTCACCAACTACAACCTGTACAATGCGCCGGAGTTTGTGGGCCTGAACAATTACGTCAATGTGTTTAAAAGTGGCACTTTTTACGCGGCGCTCACCAATACGGTCAAATATGTCATCGTCGTTGTGCCGCTGCAAACCATTCTTGCGCTGCTGCTGGCAGTGTTCATTGCCGAAAAAATGAGGAACCGTTACGGCTCCTTTTTGCGCAGCGTTATCTTCATCCCGTTCATTGTTTCCAGCATCGCGGCGTCCGCCGTGTGGAAGGTGATTTTCAAGACAAAGGGCGGAATTTTAAATGTAGCATTGGGGCTTTTTGGAATAGACGAGGTGAACTGGCTGGGCGCAAAAACCCTGGCTTTTGTATGCGTGTGCATCGTCACCATTTGGAAAAACGTTGGCTATTACATGGTGATTTATTACGCCGGTGTGATGGGCATTTCCCTGGAGCAAAAGGAAGCGGCCATTGTGGACGGCGCCAATGCCTGGCAGCGTTTTTGGCGCATCACCCTGCCGAGCCTTAAACCCATCACCTATATGATCATCACGCTGGGGGTTATTTCCTCCTTCCAGATATTTGATATTGTGTACCAGCTTACCGGCGGCGGGCCGGGCACCTCCACCATCACGCTGGCATACATGGTGTACACCTACGCATTCTCCAACCAAAAATTGGGGTACGCCAGTGCCATTGCCATGGTTTTGCTGGTTATTGTACTGCTCATCCACTGGATACAGAATGCGTTTTTTAAGGAAAAGGAGTAGGCGGATGGTGGGAAAAACCAAACGGTTCAGTCTTGCAGGGGCGGGTGGCAGTATCCTTGTCACATTTTTTGCGCTGCTGTGTGTGGCACCGCTGGTGTATATGGTGCTTATGAGCTTCACCCAGCTGCGCACCCTGTACATCCGGCTGGAGGACATCACCTTCAACCTGCAAAACTACTATATCATTATCTTTAAAAACAGCTTTGGCCGCGCGCTGCTCAACAGCATCATCGTTGCGGTGCTCAGCTGCGTGTGGACAGACCTTGTGTGTGCCATGGCCGCCTATGGCTTCGAAAAAAAGCCGGTGCCCGGCAAGGAAAAGCTTTTTAAGGTATACCTTGCCACCATGATGATCCCGTCGCAGGTAACGCTGATACCGCTTTTCCTCATCATGCGGCAAATTGGCTGGCTGAACAGCTACGCAGCGCTTGTTGTTCCCATGGCGGGGGCCTTTGGCTGCTTTATGTTGCGCCAGTTCATGAAAAACGTGGACGACGTGTTCATCGAAGCCGCCCAGATAGACGGGTGCCCCGAGCCACTGATTTTCCTGCGCGTTGTGCTGCCGCTGGTGCAGCCGGCGCTGATTTCCCTGACCATTTTCACCTTCGTCAGCGCGTGGAACAGCTTCATCTGGCCACTAGTGGTGAACACCAACACCCAGATGTACACCTTCCCCATTGCACTGTCGCTGCTGGATTCCCAGCACGATACCAACTATGGCCTTACCATGGCCGCTGCGGCGGCTTCCTTCGTCATCCCCTTTGCTATGTACGTGGGCATGCAAGAGCAATTTGTGGAGGGCATAGCCCTTGGCGGGGTGAAGGGATGAGCCTGGCGCAACTGGTGCAAAAGCAAGAAAAGCTGGTCATCGGGCTGATGGGCGGCACCTCGGCAGACGGGGTGGACGCGGCGCTTGTGCGGATAAGCGGGCACGGGCTTTCCACCAAGGTGCAGCTGCTGGCGTATGCGGGGATACCCTTTTCGGCCGCGGTGCGCGGGGAGGTATTGGCCCTTGCCCAAGGGGATGTGGGCGGCAGCCGGCGGCTATGCATGCTGGGTGCGGTGCTGGGGCAGCTATATCTGGAGGCCAGCCTTGCGGTGTGCGAAGCGGCGGGGGTGCCGCCGCACACAGTGGACCTTGTTGGCAGCCATGGGCAAACGGTATACCACCAGCCTGTGGCCGAGGAGTACCTTGGCCGCACCGTCACCTCCACCCTGCAAATTGGCGAGCCCTCCCTGCTTTGCGAGGAAATTGGCGCGGTGGTCGTGAGCGATTTCCGCGTACGGGACATGGCAGCGGGTGGGCAGGGGGCGCCGCTGGTGCCCTATACGGAGTACCTGCTTTACCGGGATGAGCATGCGGACACTGCGCTGCAAAACATCGGCGGCATCGGCAACATCACCTTTTTGCCCGCGGGGGGCGGGCTTGAGGATGTTATCGCCTTTGACACCGGGCCCGGCAATATGTTGATGGACGCCGCCACCGGCAGGCTTACCGGCGGCGAACACACCTATGATCCTTCGGGCAGCCTTGCGGCCGCCTATGAGGCCAGCCTCGCACTGCTGGAGGCGCTGATGCAGGATGAGTACCTTGCAAAGCCTCCGCCCAAAACCACCGGGCGGGAGCATTACAGCGCGAATTTTTTGGATATGGTGTACGGCAGGGCTGCCGGGCTGGGCCTTGCAGACGGTGCGGTGCTGCGTACATTGACGCGGTATACGGCTGAGACCATTGCCCATTCTGCCCGGGCGTTTTTGCCACGGCTGCCGCAAAGGCTGGTTGTGGGCGGCGGCGGTCACCACAACCTAACCCTGCTGGCAGACCTGCGCGCCCTGCTGCCCGAAGTGAAAGTGCTCACCAACGAGGACCTTGGCCTGGACAGCGACGCCAAGGAGGCTGTGGCATTTGCCCTGCTGGCAAACGAGGCTGTGCATGGGATGTGCAACAACGCCCCGGCTGCAACCGGTGCGCGCCACCCTGTGGTGATGGGAAAGATAAGCCAATAGAGGAGATGGAAACGATGGAAAGCCTGAACGGGATGAGCCTGCGGCAAAAAATTGGCCAGATGCTGGTGACGGGCTTTCCCGGCACGGAAACGGACTTGGCTTTTGAGGCCCTGGTGCGTGAATATAAGGTAGGGAACATCATTTTGTTCCGCAGGAACCAGCGGGATATGGCCCAACTGGAGACCCTTTGCCAAAGCCTTGCCGCCTTTATGGAGGCCGAAACCGGTCTGCCGCCCTTCATCACCTCGGACGAGGAGGGCGGGGTGGTGTCCCGCTTGCCGGCGGACATGGCCAAAATGCCCTCGGCCATGGCCCAGGCGGCTTTGGGGGACGCCGCCCGGGTGGAAGAGGCCGCCCGGCTAACCGCCCGTGAACTGCTCGGGGTGGGCATCAACTTTAACCTTGCGCCGGTGCTGGACGTGAACAGCAACCCGGAAAATCCGGTGATTGGCGTGCGCAGCTACGGCGCCACCGCTGAAGCTGCGGCGCAATACGCCCTTGCAGCTTTTGAAGGCTATCGGCAGGAGGGCATCCTCACCACGGGCAAGCATTTTCCCGGCCATGGAGACACCAACACCGACTCCCATCTGGCCCTGCCGGTGGTGGAAAAAAGCCTGGAGGAGCTTGAGGGGCTGGAGCTTGTTCCCTTCCGCGCCGCCATAAAGGCGGGCATTCCCGCCATCACCATCGCCCACGTCCTGTTCCCGGCGCTGGAGGCGCGGCGTGTTCCGGCCACCATGTCCCACACCATCATCACCGGCCTTTTGCGGCAAGCAATGGGGTTTGAAGGCCTTGTCATCTCCGACTGCATGGAGATGGACGCCATCAAGCGGTTTTATGGCGTGGACAAGGGCACGGTGGAGGCGGTGAAGGCGGGCATGGACCTTGTATTCATCTCCCACACCCCCACCGAGGTGGAGGGCGCCGTGCATGCGCTGGAGCAGGCCGTGGATTCCGGCGAGCTGCCCATGGCGCGCATCGATGACGCTGTGGGGCGGATAATGGAATACAAACGCCGGTATATCCACCCCGGGCAGAAGGTATCGTCCGGTGAGATGGCTGGCCTTCGTAGCTTTGCTACAAAATTTACGTCGGACGCCATTGCCGCCAGCTGCCCCGTAGGGCAAGGCAGTTTTGCTTTGGGCGGCGCGCCGCTGTTTGTCTCTCCACTGCGCAGCCATGTCACCCTTGTTTCCAATGTTGTCAATGGCGATTACAGTTTTGCAGGAGCGATGCAGCAGCGGTTCGGCGGCGAGGCCTTTGTGATGGGCATGGAACCGGACGAGGAGGAGCAGGCACATATCCTTAAGCTTGCCGCCGGGTGCAGCAGCCTTGTGCTGGGCACGGTGAACGGCAACGCATATCCCGCCCAGCTGCGGTTGGCTGGGGCACTGGCGAAAACCGGTATTCCGCTTGCCTGTGTGGCGCTGCGCAACCCGTTTGAAATAGAATTGCTGCCCGAAGGGGTTTTCCGCCTGGCACTGTATGAGTATGCGCCTGAAACGGTAGAGCTTGCCATGGATTATTTTAAAAAGGACTAAGCGACGGGAGGCACCATGGAAGAATCTGTTTTTGCGCCGGTGGCCGGCATCCTCCGGCAATACCATGAGGCGGGATTTTTTCCCGATGCGGCCTACGCGGTTTTTAACAGCAGCGGGACCATTTTATACCGCGGCACCTGCGGCCAGGCCCAAAATGGCAGCTGGTTTGACCTTGCCTCCCTGACAAAACTTTTTACCTCCACGGCGGTGCTGGCTCTGGTGCAAAAAGGTGCGCTGCGGCTGGACGACACCGCAGCTGGATTACTGCGGGAGGCGCTGTGCGGCGGGGCATATACCGTGCTGCGGCAGCGGCTGGAGCATGTAACCCTGCAAATGCTGCTCACCCACACATCGGGGCTGATTCCCTGGTTCCCGTTTTATGCACAGCCCAAGCCATTTTGGGCCGCGCTGGAGGATGTGCTGGCCGCAAATGAGCCTTTGCCGGGCATGCATTACAGTGATTTGAATTTCATGCTGCTGGGCAAAATTCTGGAGGAGCAAACCCATCAGGGGCTGGAGCAGGTTTTTGCCGAAATGGGGGAGGCTCTGCTGCCCGGCGCCGATATGGCCTTTTTGCCGCCGAAAAGCTTACTGGCAAAGCGCCTTGTGCAGGCGGGGCGGGTGTCGGTGTGCGGCTATGGCAACCCCATAGAGGAGGCAATGTGCGCCGAACGGGGGCTGGCATTCAGCGGCTTTCGTCCAAAGGGGGCCGCCGTTACAGGCCAAGCCAACGACGGGAACTGCTGGTACTATTTCAACGGGGTAAGCGGGCACGCGGGCTTGTTTGCGCCGGTGGACACCTTGGTGCGGCTGGGCCGGCTTTACCTTGCCAGCAAGGATGCTGTTTTTTTGCGCGCCATGCAGGACTGGGGCATGGGCCGGGGGCTGGGCTTTGAGGTGGACGAAAAATTCCCCGAGGGCTGCGGCCACACTGGCTTTACGGGAACCAGCCTGTGGATTTCCCCCGCGCACGGGGTGGGCATGGCCATCCTCACAAACCGGCTTGCCCGGCGGGACGCAGCGGCGCAAGACCTGAACGGGTTCCGCAAAGCTGTCCACACCCAGGTGCTGGAAATTATTAAGACGGTTTGACTTTGTGGTGTTGCAAAGGGGGAGATGGACGTGAAGACAATCATGGTGATGTATGATTCGCTCATCCGTGATATGTTGGAGCCCTATGGCTGTGAATGGACAAAGACGCCCAACTTCACACGGCTGGCCCGGCAAGCGGTGACGTTTGAAAACAATTATGCGGGCAGCCTGCCCTGCATGCCCGCCCGGCGTGAGTTGCACACCGGACGGTATAATTTTTTGCACCGTGGCTGGGGCCCGATGGAGCCCTTCGATGACTCCATGCCCGAGCTGCTCAAGCAGGCCGGTGTCTACGCCCACCTCGTGTCGGACCATTGGCACTATTGGGAGGATGGCGGCGCAACCTACCATACCCGCTATAATTCATGGGAATGCGGCCGAGGGCAGGAGGGCGACCCGTGGAAGGCATACCTTGGCACGCAGCCGGAGCCATCGTTGTTCAGGCCTGGCGGCGGGGCGCAGCCTGCCATACCGGATGCCTATGCCCACAACGCGATGAACCGGAAATACATTGGCGGCTGTGAGGATAGAATGCCCCAAGCGGTTACCTTTGAATACGGCCTACAGTTTATTGAAGACAACCATGGCAGCGACAATTGGTTTTTGCAGATTGAAACCTTTGACCCCCATGAGCCGTTTTTCAGCCAGGAGACCTACAAGGCGCTGTATCCGCACCACTACACCGGCCCGCAGGCAGACTGGCCACCCTACGGCCCGGTGCAGGAAAGCGGAGAGACAGTGGCACACGTGCGTTATGAGTACGCCGCCCTGCTGGCCATGTGCGACACGTATTTGGGCAAGGTGCTGGACGCAATGGACAGATATGAGTTGTGGAAGGACACCCTGCTCATCGTCAACACGGATCATGGCTACCTGCTTGGCGAGCATGGCTGGTGGAGCAAATCGGTTATGCCAATTTACAACGAAATTGCGCACACGCCCTTGTTTATACACGACCCGCGCTGTCCGGCGCAGGGGCAGCGTCGAAAATCCCTCACGCAAACCATCGACCTGCCGGCGACCATACTGGAGTTTTTTGGCTTGCCCCTGCCGGAACACATGCAGGGGATGCCATTGTGCGGGGTGCTTAAAAACGACGAACCAGTGCGTGAATATGGCCTGTTTGGGTACCACGGCGGCTATACCTGTGTCACGGATGGCCGGTTTGTGTACATGCGGGCTCCGGCAAGCGCGGAGAACCAGCCGCTTTACGAGTACACCCTGATGCCGATGCACATGAACGGCCTGTTTTCCCCACAGCAGCTTTGCGACATCCAGCTTTGCGAGCCGTTCTCTTTCACCAAAGGCTGCCGGACAATGAAAATTGCGGCAAAGCCCGGAAAGGGCAATGCCGCACGGTTTGGGACAAAGCTGTATAATGTGGAGGAAGACCCCCGACAGGAAAGCGAGCTTGAAGACGCGCAGGCCGAACTGCGTATGGAAAATGCGCTGGAACAACTGCTGCGGGAGAATTGCGCCCCGACTGAGCAGTATGTGCGGCTTGGCCTGGCAGGGGATAAAGGTATAGCCATACCAGGAAGCTGAAGGTGCCAGCGGGTACGCCATGGGCGCTTCATTTAACACTGTCTGTGCCGCGGGCCGTTTTTGCCAGAGGCCAGCAGCCTTCTTGGCGGCTTCCTTCACAGGAACGTGTACACTCAATTACAGGCAAGCTTTTCAAAGCGGCCCCAATGGTGGTATCCTGTATGTGTGCCACCAATAACTACGCGAAACATTTGAAGGGCTTGCTATGAAACGATTGTCCGTTATGCTAAAGCCGGCGTCATCGCTGTGTAACCTGCGGTGCCGCTACTGTTTTTACGCTGATGTAAGCAGCATGCGCGGCGTGCCGAATTATGGCATCATGAGCGATGATACGGCCCGTGAAGTGATTGGCAATATCTACAGGGACCTGGAGGACGGCGACGAGATAACACTGGCCTTTCAGGGTGGGGAGCCAACCCTGGCCGGCCTCGATTTTTTCAAAAGCTTTGTGGCCGAGGCTGAGCGCCAGCCGGTACGCGCGCGGGTAAACTGGGCGCTGCAGACAAATGGGGTGCTGCTGGATCGGGACTGGTGCGCCTTTTTACGGGAGAAGCGCTTTTTGGTGGGTCTTTCGCTGGATGGTGAC
>JAJDIZ010000032.1 GCA_030266915.1 Ruminococcaceae bacterium OttesenSCG-928-D13
TGAGGCCCGCGATGCCGCTTTGCAGGTTGGTCAGCATCCGGGCAAAAGGATTCTCCCTTACCTGGATGCCGTTCCCCTCCTCCACCCGGAAGTAGTATACCTGCCCGTTGTCCATCTTTTCAAGGCCCAGGGCGGCCGCCCGCTCCTCGATGTTCTTCTGGCTGGTCATGTTGTCCATCTCAAATGTGAGATAGGCGTTCAGAGATTTCTCCTCGTTCAGCTCGTTCTTCGCGCTGGTGATATTCTTGGAAAGCTCGGCCAGCTGGGTTTGGGTGTACAGCACACCGCACACCAGAGCCACCATCACCGCCACCCCCAGCATGGTGCGCACCATGCGCATCACCTGCTGGCGCCGGGCAGTTTTGGCTTCCTTTTCGCCACGGGCCACCCGCACGCGCGGGCGCGCCGGAATCTGCTTTGCCGGGGCAAAGCGCTCGAGATCGTATGCCGGTTCGGCCATGGCGTCCTCCTCCTGCCGGTGTTATCGGCGTATCACTGTCTACAGCTTTTCGATCACCCGCAGCTTGGCGCTGCGGCTTCGCCGGTTGCGTTCCTGCTCGTCCTCCGCTGCCACGATAGGGTTTTTGCCCACCAGTTTGGCCTTTGCCACCCCGCCGCAAACGCACACCGGCAGCTCGGGCGGGCAGGTGCAGGCGGTGGCCCAGCCTTTAAACCGCTGCTTGACCAGCCGATCCTCCAGGGAGTGGAAGCTGATCACCGCGAGGCGGCCGCCGGGGTTCAGCAGGCCAAACAGGGCGTCCAGCCCCTCGGAGAGGGCATCCAACTCGCCGTTCACCGCGATGCGCAATGCCTGGAAGGATTTGCGGGCCGGGTTTTTCTGCTTGCGGCGCACCGCCGGGGGCACCGCGCTAATGATAATCTCCGCCAGCCGCCCGGTGGTCTCGACCGGCGCCTCGGCGCGGGTGGCCTCGAGCTTGCCGGCAATCTGCCAGGCGTACTGCTCCTCGCCGTACTCCCGCAGGATATCCGCCAGGGCTTGGCGGTCAAGGGTGTTCACAAGGTCGGCGGCGGTGGGGCCGCTCTGGCTCATCCGCATGTCGAGCGGGGCATCCGCGTGGTAGGAAAAGCCGCGCCGCGCGCTGTCCAACTGGTGGGAGGAAACCCCCAGATCCAGCAGGGCGCCGTCGATGGCCTCCACCCCGAGGGCCGCGAGTTCTGTGGCCGCGTTCCGGAAGTTGGCCCGCACCAGCTGCGCCGGCAGCCCTTCCAGCCGCGCCCCGGCCGCCGCAATGGCGTCCGGGTCCTGGTCGAAGGCGTAGAGCCTGCCTCCGGTGAGGCGCCCGGCAATGGCCGCCGAGTGGCCGCCCCCGCCGGCGGTGCCGTCCACATAGACGCCATCCGGCTTTATGTCCAGCGCCGCGAGGCACTCGGCCAGCATCACCGGCTCGTGGCTGAAATCCATGGCGCTCTCCTTCAAATTAATGCACGGCGCGGGGTGCAGACTGTGTCCTGCGCCAGCTCTACAATTCCAGTTCTTCCATGGCGGCGGCGATGGCCCCGCTGTCCAGCCGGGCGGTCATGCCGTGCCAGGCGTCGGCATCCCAAATCTCGGCGTACCAGTCCACCCCCACCACCACCACGTCCTTTTGCAGGCGGGCATGTTCCCGCAGGGGGGCCGGCACCAGGATGCGGCCCTGCTTGTCCGGCGCGGCCTCGCTTGCCCCAGCGTACAAAAAGCGCCGCACATCCCGGGTTTTGACGATGTTCTTCTCGCGCAGCAGGCCGCGCACCCGGTCCCACTCGGTTTGGGGGAAGGCCACGATACAGTCGTCCAGCCAGCGGGTGATGATGAAGCTCTCGCCCATCTCGTCCCGGAAGCGGGCGGGGAAGTTCAGCCGGCCTTTGTCGTCCAACGCGCAGCGGTGTTCGCCCATCAGCACGGCCTTTTCCCCCTTTCGGGGGCCGTCGGCAAGCGAATTTCCCACTTTTACCCACTTTTCCCCACTTATGGAGATATTATACCGCAATACACCCCGGAAATCAAGCTTTTCAGGTTCTTTTTTTACCTCTATTTTTCGCCATGATACGCGCTAATTTCTTTTCAATCAGCCGGTGTGGGGCCCGGTGGAGAAAACAGGCCGAAAACACCGGTCAATCGCGGGTATCTGTCCCCACGCAAAAAAAGACCGCATCCCGGCGGGATGCGGTCTTTTAGGGCTGGGTTTTGGCGGCTACAGGCCGCGTTTTTCCTTGGCGCGCACACTGTTGCGCACGCTTTTCACCTCGGCGCAGCTTTTGGCCAGCTGCTCCTCGGTTTGGCGCAGCACATTTTCGCAGTAGCCGGCGGTGGAGGCACGCAGCTCCTTGGCGTGCTGCTGGGCGTTCTGGGCAATCTCCCGGGCGCGCTCCTCGCTGGCCTTCACAATCTCCTGCTCGCTCACGATGGCCCGGGCACGCTCCTCGGCCTTTTTGATGATACCCTCGGCCTCGGTGCGGGCGCCCTCCACAATGTCGGCCCGATCCTTCACAATGGCCTTGGCCTGGCGGATCTCGGTGGGTAGGTTCAGCCGGATATCATCGATGATGTCCCGCAGTTTTTCGGCGTCCACCATGCGCTTGCCGGTCAGCGGCACCGTAAAGGCATCCTCCAGGGTCTCGTCCATCAGTTCCAGCAAATCGTCGATATTCATAGCTTAACCTCCCTTTTCGCCTTGGGACCAAGGCGGTCCAGTATCATCCGTTCCAGCTCCATCGGCACAAAGTCCGACAGGTCTCCCCCAAAACGCGCCACCTCTTTCACCGCGCTGGACGACAGATACATAAAACGCGCGTCGGTGGTGATGAAGACGCTCTCCAGGTCCGGCATCAGCTTCTTGTTGATCAGCGCCATCTGGAACTCGTACTCAAAATCGGTCACCGCGCGCAGGCCCTTCACCAGGGCGCAGGCGCCGTGCTCGCGGGCATATTCAGCCACCAGGCCGCCGTACTGGTCCACCTCTACGTTGTCCAGGTCGGCGGTCACCCGCTCCAGCATCTCCACCCGCTCGGCGGAGGAGAAGGCGTAGGTCTTTTCAGAGTTCACCAGTGCCACCACGATCACCTTGTCAAAAAGGCCGGCACAGCGCTGGATGATGTTCAGGTGGCCCCAGGTAACCGGGTCGTAGCTGCCCGGGCATAGTGCGATTCGTATGGTCCTCACGTCCTTCATTGGGATGGTGGATTTTGAACATCAATCAAATCTATGATAAATCGTCATTGATTCTCAGAATCTTCGCTTTCAGCCGTCATTTTGTACCGGCTCACCAGCACGGTGCCGTAGCGGTATTGCTTCTCCAGCACAAAGCCCGCTGCCTCGGCCGGCATCTGCGCCTCCGGTTCGCTCTCGCAGAGGGCCAAGCAGCCGGGAGCGGCCACTTTTGCCGCGGCCTCCAGCACGCCGGGGTAAAAGCCCTCGTGGTAGGGCGGGTCCATCAGAATCAGGTCAAACTGGCCGGCGCCCCGGGCCAGAAAAGCGTACACCTCGCTCCGCGTCACCCGGCACCGGTCCTCAAGGCCCACGGCTTTGGCGTTCTGGCCGATCAGCGCCGCCGCTTTGGCGTCCTGCTCCACAAAGGTGCAGCCGGCCGCGCCGCGGCTCACCGCCTCCAGCCCCAGTTGGCCGCCGCCGGCGAACAGGTCCAGCACCCGCGCCCCCGGCAGCCAAAACTGCACCGCGCTGAAAATGCCCTCTTTCACCCGCTCCAGCGTGGGGCGGGTGTGCTGCCCGGGCAGGGTGGCCAGCTTACGGCCCCGAGCCTCTCCCGCGATGATCCGCACCGGCCCACCTCCCCGCGCCTGTCGCGCCCAATTTTTGCCTCCCATTATTATGCTGTCTCATCGGGTCTTTGTCAAGGTAACGGGCTGGGCGGGACATCACTGTTTTCATGCAGATATCTCCGGGCAAAAAAGATTTTACCCGGCTCTCCCGCCCCATAGTAAAACCTTCCTTTACAGGAATTGACAATCCGTCCTCCATGTGCTAATATAAATCTGTTCCGTGTAAAGCAAATCACTTTACAACAGGTGCCAAAACGGCGCGGTATCAACGTTTGAAGGGGGCAGTCATGGCTAAAAATCTGGAGCTTTCCTACCTGCTGGATTTTTACGGCGACGTCCTTACCGAAAAACAGCGCGACGTGATGGAGCAGTATTACAACAATGACCTCTCCCTGGCCGAGATCGCCGAGAACTTTGGCATCACCCGCCAGGGTGTGCGGGATTCCATCAAGCGCGGCGAGGGCATTCTGCTGGACCTGGAGGCGAAGGTGGGCTTTGCCCAGCGATACCGGGACATCCAGGCCAAGATGGTCGAGATGGAGCGCCTCATCAAGGACATCATCTACCGCAACGACACCGGCTACGGCCGCTCGGATGAGATTGCCCGGGACGCCAGCCAGCTGCTGAACGTCATCGAGAGCCTTTCCGAGTAAGCTTTATTTCCCCGCACAACTTGATTTTCATCGAAAGGAGCCCACCGCATGGCCTTTGAATCGCTGAGCGAAAAACTGAACCAGGTCTTCAAAAAGCTGCGCGGCAAGGGCAAGCTGAACGAGGCCGACATTAAAACCGCCATGCGCGAGGTGCGCATCGCGCTGCTGGAGGCCGACGTCAACTACAAGGTGGCCAAGGCTTTCATCGGCCGGGTAAGCGAGCGCGCCGTGGGCGCCGAGGTGATGGAGTCCCTCACCCCGGCCCAGCAGGTGGTGAAGATCGTCAGCGAGGAGCTAACCGGCCTGATGGGGGCCGAAAACGAGTACATCCACCTGAACTCCACCCCGCCCACCCTGATCATGATGGTGGGCCTGCAGGGCAGCGGCAAAACCACCCATTCGGCCAAGCTTTCCAAGCATTTCACCCGGCAGGGCCACCGGCCGCTGCTGGTGGCGGCCGATATCTACCGCCCCGCCGCCATTGACCAGCTAAAAACCGTGGGCGAGCGCGCCGGGGTGCCGGTGTTCGAATTGCCCGGCGCAAAACCTGAGGATATTGCAAAGGCGGCCCTTGCCCACGGCAAGGACCACGGCAACGACATCATCATCATCGACACCGCCGGCCGTTTGCAGATCGACACCAGCCTGATGGACGAGCTCAAGCGGGTGAAGCAGGCCGTGCCGGTAGACGAAACCCTGCTGGTGGTGGACGCGATGACCGGCCAGGAGGCTGCCAACGTGGCCGCCGCCTTCGCGGATGACATCGGCATCGACGGGGTGATCCTGACCAAGCTGGACGGCGACACCCGGGGCGGCGCGGCGTTGAGCGTGCGCGAGGTGACCGGCAAGCCGATCAAGTTCGCCGGCGTGGGCGAGAAGCTGGACGACCTCGAGGTGTTCCACCCCGAGCGGATGGCCAGCCGCATCCTTGGCATGGGCGACGTGATGTCGCTGATCGAGAAGGCGCAGAACGTGGCCGACGAGAAGGCCGCCGAGGAGACCGCCAAGCGCCTGATGGAGAACAAGTTCGACATGAACGACATGCTGAGCCAACTGGACCAGCTGAAGCGGATGGGCGGCGCCAGTGCCCTGCTGAGCATGATGCCCGGGCAGGTCTCGGCCGGCGCCGGGGAGATTGACGAAAAGCAGTTTGTGCGCATCGAGGCCATCATCCAGAGCATGACCCCCGCCGAGCGGGAAAAACCCAAGCTCATCGACCCGAAGCGCAAACGGCGCATCGCCGCCGGCAGCGGGACCCGGGTGGAGGACGTCAACCGCCTGCTCAAGATGTACGAGCAGACCAGCAAGATGATGAAGCAGTTCAAGCACAACCCCAAAAAGTTCAACCGCATGGCAAAACGGATGGGAATTGGGGGGCCGTAAGGGCCCTGGCATTTGGCTTTGCCGCGGATTGCGGCGAAACAAATGACACCCGCCGCCAGCAAGGCAAGCCACACAGTGGCGCAGGCGCGCTGTTACGCGCGGCGGGGTTGAGCCATAGTTCCTATTTCATTTCAAATTTGTTATTGTTCGGTTCATCCGAAAAATATAAATCTATCACAAAAGGGAGATATCTTAAACAATGGCAGTAAAAATCAGACTGCGCCGCATGGGCGCCAAAAAAGCCCCCTTCTACCGCATCGTGGTGGCGGATTCCCGCTTCCCCCGCGACGGCCGCTTCATCGAGGAGATTGGCTACTACGACCCCACCAAGAACCCCATCGTCATCGAAGTTGACGGCGAGAAGGCCAAAAAGTGGATTTCCAACGGCGCCAAGCCCACCGACACGGTGCGCGCCCTGCTGAAGAAGAAAGACGTTTTGTAAGAAATTTCCGCGACTGTAAAGGAGAGCCTGATGGAAGAAGTATTGATCGCCATGGCCAAGGGCCTTGTGAACGACAAGGACGCGGTTTCCGTCACCGTGGAAGAACCCAGCGAGACCGAGATTATTTTCCACCTGAACGTGGCCGAGGACGACAAGGGCCGTGTGATCGGCCAGAAGGGCAGCAAAGCCCGGGCTATCCGCACCATCATCAGCGCCATCGCCGCCAAAGAGGGCAAGCGCAGCCGGGTGGAGATTGATTGACCTTTTTCGGCTCTGGCTTCCCCCGCAAAACTGTGCCGCCCCTTGACAAGGCGCCGCTTTGTGCTACAATTATGAGCGAACAACCGAATACTGAAATGTCTTCAGGGCAGGGTGAAATTCCCGACCGGCGGTATAGTCCGCGAACGCCCGGCATCGCTCAGTGAGCACGCCGCGCGCCGAATTGGTGAAACTCCAATACCGACAGTAAAGTCTGGATGAAAGAAGATGTTGAAGGCCGCGCGCTGCGCGGAATCCTTTGGCAACGGCACCCGAAAGGCATTGGCTTTCGGGTGTGTTCTAATTTTGGGCAGATTGCCAAAGGAGTGTTCTATCATGCAAAAAACCGCAAGCTCGTCCACCCGTGTCCGCCGCATGGTCACCATGGCCATGCTGGCCGCGCTGGCCGTTGTGCTGGTGTGGCTGGTCCACTTCCCGCTGATTCCCAGCGCCCCGTTCCTCGAATACGACCCCGCCACCGTGCCGATGCTGGTGGGCGCCTTCGCCCTCGGGCCGATTCCCGGCCTTGTCATCACCGTTGTGGCCGCGCTCGTTCAGGGGCTCACGGTCAGCGCCCAGAGCGGGCCCTATGGCATCATCATGCACATCGCCGCGGCCGGCACCTACGTGCTGGTGGCCGGGCTGATCTACCGCAAAAACAAGACCCGCAAGCGCGCCGCCGTGGCCATCGCCTGCGGGGCCGCCGCCTCGGTTTTAGTGATGGCCGGCGCCAACCTGGTGATCACCCCGCTGTTCATGAGCACCACCGTGGACGCCGTGCTGGTCATGCTGCCCGGCATCCTGCTGTTCAACCTGATCAAGGCCGTCATCAACGGGGCCGTCACCTTCATCATCTACAAGCCCCTGTCCAACATCATCAACCGCTGAACACCCGGCCGGGACGGCACACCCGGTCGCCATTCGCGTGACGTCAGGGAGGCCCCCATGAAGAAGATAACCAAAACCTACCATACCGCCCGCAAACTGGTGCTGGCGCTGGCCATTCTGGCCGGTGCCGGCGCCGCTTTGTGGAAGCTAAGCGAGAACCGCCGGCTGAAAAAGCAGTACATGGACACCTGGCAGGCCGACGCGGCCAAGGTGCGCAAAGCCGTGGCGGGTGCCGATGAACCCGCCGTTCAGGCAGCCACCACCCCCACGGCCACCATCCCGGAAACCGAGGCCGAGCGCTGCGCCGAGTGCGACTGGGAGCAGGACACCGGCGCGGTTTGATATCCCGCATACGTCCGTAATTCTCACAAAGGAGCGACCCCTTTTGCTGAAACCTTTCCTTGAAGCCGGCGAGTTCGTCACCACCCACGGCATAAACGGCGAGCTGCGCCTCTACCCTTGGTGTGACGAGCCCGCTTTCCTCACCCGGTTTGCCACCCTCTACCTGGACGACGCCGGCAAAAAACCGCTTCCCATCGCCCAGATGCGCCCCCACAAGAACTTGGTGATCGCAAAGCTTGCCGGGATTGACAGCATCGAGGCCGCCCGGCCCTACATTGGCAAAACAGTCTACCTGGCCCGGGCGGACGCCGCCCTCGAGGACGGCGCCCATTTCGTGCAGGACCTGCTGGGCGCCACCGTGCGGGACGCGGCCACCGGGGTGGACTACGGCACCATCAAGGCCATCACCCACCCGGGCCGGCACGACGTATACGAAATCGAGACGCCGGGCGGGGAAACCCACCTCTTTCCGGCAGCCCCGCCCTTTATGGAGCGCATTGACGTGGAAAACGGGCTGGTGCTGATCAAGCCCATCGAAGGGATGTTTCCATGATCCGCATCGATATCGCCACCCTGTTCACCGGGATGTGCGAGACCGTGATGGACGAGAGCATCATCGGCCGGGCCAGGCGGGAGCATAAGTTCGAGCTGTACACCCACCAGATCCGGGATTTTACGATCAACCGCCAAAAGCAGGTGGACGACTACCCCTACGGCGGCGGCCACGGCATGGTGATGCAGGCCGACCCGATCGCCCGCTGCCTGGATTTCATCCTCTGGCAGTACGAAAAAAAGGGCCAGGCCCGGCCCCGGGTCTGCTTCATGACCCCCGCCGGCCGCCCCTACGATCAGGCCAAGGCCAAGGAGCTGGCCCGCCTGCCCGGCTTGGTGCTGGTGTGCGGCCACTACGAGGGCATTGACGAACGGGTGATCGAGGCCTACGCCGACGAAGAGATTTCCATCGGAGACTACGTGCTCACCGGCGGGGAGCTGGCGGCCCTCTCTGTGGCGGACAGCGTGCTGCGCCTGCAGCCGGGTGTGCTCAGCAGCCCCGAAGGCTACCAGGGCGAGAGCTTTTACGACGGCCTGCTGGAGTACCCCCAGTACAGCCGGCCCGAGGTGTGGCGGGACCGGGCAGTGCCGCCGGTGCTGCTCAGCGGCCACGCGGCCAACATCCGCGCCTGGCGTGCCGGGCAGGGGGTTTCCCGCACCCGCGCCCGCCGGCCGGACCTGTACCTGGCGCTGCCGCCCGAGGTGGCCAGTCCACCGGCCAAACTGCCCAAAAAAAAGCGTAAAAGGTAATAATTTCTTGAAAAAGCGATTTCTTTTTGGTGGCATTGCCCATTTTCGCTTCCCCCATATTGATTTATTGCACAAACATCAGCATTTTAACCCCTCTGTTTCTGTGAGAGTGCTCAAAAATCATATGAAAAAGTTGACCTTTGATTCCCCTTCGCGTACAATGAGGGATATAATTAAAGGAGCGTCTGAAAAGGGAGTATCCTCACAAGGAATAGGAGATCAGAATTATGTATGTTAAGGAAGTCACGGTGGAAAATCAGGTCGGCCTGCACGCCCGCCCTGCCACTTTTTTTATCCAAAAGGCCAACGAGTTCAAAAGCTCCATCTGGGTTGAAAAAGAAGAGCGCCGGGTGAACGCCAAGAGCCTGCTTGGGGTGCTGAGCCTCGGCATCGTGGGCGGCACCACCATCCGCGTCATTGCTGACGGCCCCGACGAAGAGGCCGCCGTGGATGGACTTGTGAAGTTGGTCAGTTCCGGCTTCTCGGAGTAAACAGCAGCTTTTACGCCGCCTGTAAAGGCGGCGTATTTTTGGTTTGGAGGATTCCGCCATGCCCAATAATGTAACCATCCGCCCCGCCACCCTGCAGGATGCCGGTGGTATTGCCGAGTTGTGCCGGGTTGCGCTGGGCTACGACACCGAGGAACCGCTTGTTGAAGAGCGCCTGCCCGGCCTGCTCTCAAACCCCACACACAAGGTGGTGGTGGCCGAAACCGACGGGGAGCTGGTGGGCTTTGCCCACGCCTGCGACTATGACCAGCTCTATTCCCCCCCAATGAAAAACCTGATGGCCATCGCCGTGACCCATGGCGCCCGGGGCCGGGGCATCGGCAAGCTGCTGCTGGCCGAGATGGAGCGCTGGGCCCACGCCACCGGTGCCTTTGCGCTGCGGGTGGTCAGCGGCGAGGCGCGGCTGGACGCCCACCACATGTACCGCTCCGCCGGCTACGGCGGCGAAAAGGGCAAGCGCAGCTTCTACAAAATTTTATGATATGGCGAAATTTTACCGCATCACGGACGTATATATCTACAGGTCGACTAAAGGGCCGCACCGGCCCCACAACCCGGAGACCCCATGACCACTGCTGAACTCTACCAAAAAGCGAAGGCCCTGCCGCTGCTGCCCGGGGTCTACATCATTCGCAACGGCGCCGGGGAGATCATCTACATCGGCAAGGCCAAGCGGCTGCGCACCCGGGTGAGCCAGTATTTTCGCGCCGGGGTACCCCACGACGAGAAAGTCACCCGAATGATTGCGGCCGCCCGGGAGTTCGATGTGATCGTCACCGGCAGCGAGTTCGAGGCTCTGGTGCTGGAGTGCGACCAAATCAAGCGCCACAAGCCCCACTACAACATCCTGCTCAAGGACGACAAGGGCTACCGCTACATCCGCGTCTCCGAGGGTGACTGGCCCCGCATCAGCGCCGAAAAACAGCGCTGGGATGACAAGACCACCTGGCTTGGCCCCTACATGAGCGCCTTCGCCGTGAACCAGAGTGTGCAGGCCGCGATGGATGCCTTTCGCCTGCCCCGCTGCAGCCGCCGCTTCCCCCAGGACTTCGGCAAGCAGCGGCCCTGCCTCTACGCCCACATTGGCAAGTGCATGGCGGTGTGTACCGGCAAAATCAGCAAGGAAAACTATAACGCTGCCGTCGGCAGCGCCGTGCGGCTGATCAGCCGCGGCGAGAGCGGCATGCTGGACGAAATGCGTGCCGAGATGGACGCCGCCGCCGAGAATCTGGACTTCGAGCGCGCCGCGATGCTGCGGGACCAGATCTCTGCCATCGAGAAGCTGAACGAGGGGCAGAACATCCTCCAGAATGAGGAGCAGGACCAGGATATCATCGCCTTTGCGGCGGGGGCTGGTTCTGCCTGCGCGGCCATCCTGCGCTACCGGGGCGGCCGCCTGTGCGACAAGCGTGAGTTTATCTTCCACGACGAGGGCGCCCTGGACGCCGTACGTGAGGAATTTTTGCCCAGCTACTACCTGGGCGAGGACGAGGACATCCCCAAGGTGATCGCGGTGGATGCCCCCCTGCCCGACCAGCCCCTGCTGGCCCGCCTGCTGGGCGAGAAGCGCGGCAGCAAGGTGCGCATCTACACCCCCGAGCGTGGCGACATGCGCAAGCTGGTGGAAACCGCCTACGTCAACGCGGTGGAGCGGCTGGCCCGTGAGAGCGGCCGCACCCGCAAGGAGGACAAGGCCCTGGACGAGCTGGCCGGCCTTTTGGGCCTGCAAAGCCCGCCGGCCGTCATCGAAAGCTACGACATCTCCAACTGGGGCGACGGCACCAGTGTCTGCGGCATGGTGGTATTCGAGAATGGACGCCCCAAAAAGGCGGGCTACCGCCGATTCAAGATAAAAACCGTAACCGGCACCGACGACTACGCCAGCATGGCCGAGGCCCTCTTGCGCCGGGCCGCCGAGTACGACGGCGGCGCCAAGGGGCAGTTCGGCACAAAACCCGACCTGATTTTGCTGGACGGCGGCCTCGGGCAGGTGCACGCCGGTGCCGCGGTGCTGGCCGAAACCGGCCTTGCCGACGTGCCGCTGTTTGGCATGGTGAAGGATAACCGCCACCGCACCCGGGGTATCATCGCGCCGGACGGCGGCGAAATTGCCCTCTCGATGCACCGTGGCCCCTTCACCTTTGTCACCGGCATCCAGGACGAGGTACACCGCTTCGCCATCGGCTACCAGCGGCAAAACGCCAAAAAGAAAACTTTTTCCTCCACCCTCACCACCCTGCCCGGCATCGGCCCTGCCACCGCCAAAGCGCTGATGGGCCACTTCAAAACGCTGCGCGCCATCAGCGCCGCCAGCGAGGCGGAGCTGGCCGCCGTCAAGGGGGTCAGCAAAGCCGCCGCGAGGGTGGTTTACACCCACTACCACCCGGATGAGACAACCGGCGAAACCACACCGGTTTCGTCCTGAATAAGCAAACAACCCGCCAGAGAAAGGAGCCCATCATGCGTATCCGTTACATCGGCATGGACAAGCGCACCCGCATCACCGAGGCCAACCGCGTTAAATTCATGAGCGACGGCTGGAAATCGGGCGACAAGAAGTACGAGGTGGACGAGAGTATTCGCGGCCCGGTGGCCGTGGTTCACACCGACCGGGGCAAATCCGGCGGCAAACGGCTCGTCATTCCGCTGCCCGGCAATTTTGACATTGAGGGCGCCAAGGTACATCTGCTGGAAAACGGCTGGCTGGACCTGTCCGCCCTGCCGGTGGCCATCGAGAATTTGTACTGAGTAAGGCGTTGCGCAGCGCTTAAATGCGCTGTGGCGCGGTTTTACTCAGCTTATTTGCGCGCTCGACAGGTGGGCATCTGCCACGCTTTGGGCTTTTGCCCGCCGCGCGTAGCAGTGCGCCCGCACCGCCGGGCATGAACGGGGCTACGCCCCGGGCCCATCATAGAAACGATGGGCCTGCCCGGCGGCTTGCCGCACTGGCGGCGGGTGTCATTTGTTTTGCCGCATTCCGCGGCAAAGCCAAATGCCAACTCCCTTGAAGGAGTCCCTCTTGCCTATCCCCGGGCATTGTGGTAAAATAGCTGCGGGCTTCTGTTCGTCCCTGCAACGTTTTTTATCGGGGATTGGACGGCCAGTGGCACAATTGGTGAAATTCTGCGGACAGCAGAGAGGAGGGCGGCCATGCCCGAGTGCTATACCCACGTCTGGCTCGGCAACCAGGCGCTGATGCGCAGCGGCAACACCGTTGCCAGCCGCCCGGCCTACATTGCCGGCGCCAACGGGCCAGACCCATTCTTCATGTATCGCCTGTGGAAGCAGGCCCGCAAGCCCGACCTGCCAGCCCTTGCCCTGCGGATGCGCCACGAAAAGACCGGGGAATTCCTGTGTGCGCTGATCAATGGTGCTTCCACCCCGGTGCAGCAAAGCTTTGTGCTGGGCTATATTGTCAACTATACCAACAACTGCACCTTAAGCCCCTATTTCGACGCCATGACCGCCCCGGGCGCCCCCTACGCCAGAAACCGCTGGCACCTTGGGGCCGACCTGGACTCGGAGCTTTACTACCGGGACTACAAAACCCGCCTTGTGCCGCTGCACGCCGGCACCCCGGTGCTAATTACCGACGACCTGGCCCAGGTGGCCACCCTGCTGCGGGAAGCCATCCGCCAGGTGTACGGTCTCGAGACACCACTGCTGGCCCTGGCCGATGCCTACCACGACAACATTGCCATCCGCCGGCGGATGATCTCCCCCTCGGGGATGAGAAAGCCGTTCTTGCGGCTGTGGCAGCCCAAGCGCAACGAAAAATATGGCGGCCCGCTAACCGCCCGGATGCAGCCCGGCAAAAAACTGAAACGCCTGCCGATGCACTGGCAAAACCCCCACACCGGGGAAGAGATGGACCTGCTGCTGGACGAGGTGCTTGCCCTGTCCGAGCAAACGGCTGCCCTGTGCATCACCGCCACCATGCGCTACTGGCTGGGCGAGTTCAGCGCGGAAAAGCTGATTACCCTGCTGGGCGACAACGACTACGACACCGGCCTGCCCTGTGCCTACAAGGCTGCGCCCCCAAAAGAGAAGCCCACCGAAACCGGAGACGGGGAGCACACGCCCCCCACAAGCAAAGAGGAGAAGAATCAAACGGCATGAGCAACATTTGGCACGACATCAGCCCCTCCCGCATCAGCCCCGAGGACTTCATGGCGGTGGTTGAGATCGGCAAGGGCAGCAAACAGAAGTACGAGCTTGACAAGGAGACCGGCCACATCATGCTGGACCGGATTCTCTACACCTCCACCCACTACCCTTCCAACTACGGCTTCATTCCGCGCACCTACGCCGACGACGGCGACCCGCTGGACGTGCTGGTGCTGTGCAGTGAGGAGCTCTATCCCATGAGCCTGGTGCGCTGCTACCCGATTGGGATGATCGTGATGATGGACCAGGACAAGCGGGATGAGAAGATCATTGCCGTGCCCTTCAAGGACCCGAACTACAACGAATACCATACCATCGACGATCTTCCCAGCCATGTGGTCACCGAGATCCGCCACTTCTTCACGGTGTACAAAAACCTGGAGAACAAGAAAACCGTGGTGGATGAAGAATCCGGGCCCGAGGAAGCCAAGAAGGTCATCGCCCAGGCGCTGGACGATTACATCGAAAAGTTTTGCCGCTGAACAGTTAAAAAGACTGGGCTTTCGCCCAGTCCTTTTTTATTCCACCACTGCCATGCCGTTGAAGATGCACAACACCCGGCCGGTGCGGCGCTTTTGCAGCTCCCGGGCGGCGCACAGCACCGCCCCGCAGCTCACGGCGGCCGGCACCGCGTCGGTGGCCAGCACCTCCCGGGCCGCCGCCACGGCGTCCCCGGTGGCCACACTCACCACCTCGTCCACGATGTAGGGGTTGTAGTTGTCCGGCACAAAGCCGGAGCCGATGCCGTTGATACCGTGCCGCCCCGAAAACCCGCCGGTCAGGCTTTGGCTCTCGAAGGGCTGCACCGCCACAGTCCACACCGTGCCGGCCCAGGCCTTCAGGTACTCCCCCACCCCGGTGAGGGTGCCTCCGCTGCCCACCCCGGCCACAATGGCGTCCAGCTTGCCGTCCACCGCTTTCAGGATGGCCGGGCCTGTCACCCGCCGGTGGTACTCGGGGTTGTCGTCGTTGGAGAAGTAGTTCACAAAGTAGCCGTCCACCTCTTCGGCCAGCTGCTGGGCCCGCCGCAGGGTGCCGGCCCGCCCGTACACGTAGTTGGTGAGCACTACCGTGGCCCCAAGGCCGGTGAACATGCGCTGCCGGTCCGGCGTGACAGTGCCGGGCATCACCAGATGCACCGGGTGCCCGCTGTGGATGGCCGCAATGGTGAGCGCCACCGCAAAGGTGCCGCTGGAGGCTTCAATCACCGGCTGGCCGGCGCGCAGCTGGCCGCGTTCCATCGCCAGGGCCAGCATCCCCTCGGCCAGCGCGTCCTTGGCGCTGCCGGTGGCCCCGCCATAATTCAGGTAGGCCAGCAGTTCCCCCGGCAGGCCGTGCAGGGCAGTGTAGCCCTCCAGCCGCACGGTGGGCCGGTTGTACAACGTGTTGTAAATATTGCGAACCACTCCGCTCACAGGACGACGCCCCCCATTCCATAACTAAGACGAGCATAGCACCGAAAAGTTAAACCGTCAATCCGGGCGCCCACGCTTTGGCCCGCTATACTGTTGAAGCAAATAATGCAACATTCCGAAGACGGAGGTTTCATGCGCTACGAAAACACAACCATCGGCATCTTTTTGGCCCGCCCGAACCGCTTTTTGGCTGAGGTGGAACTGGACGGCCGCGTTGAGCACTGCCATGTGAAGAACACCGGCCGCCTGTGGGAGCTGCTGCTGCCCGGAGTGCGCGCCGTGGTGCAAAAAGCCGCAAACCCCGGCCGCAAAACCCCTTACGACCTGATCGCCGTGGAACACAGGGGCTTCTGGGTCAACATCGACAGCCAGGCCCCCAACCGGGTGTTCGGCGAGTGGCTTCGCACCTCGGAGGAATTTGGCGCCGCCGGGGTGCTGCGGCCCGAGACGCGCTACGGCCGCTCCCGCTTCGACTATTACATCGAGATGACGGAGCGCAAAATCTTCGCCGAGGTGAAGGGTGTCACTCTGGTTGAGGACGGGGTGGCCCGGTTTCCCGGGGCGCCCACCCTGCGCGGGGTGAAGCATCTGGAGGAGCTGGGTGCCTGCCTTGGCGAGGGCTACGAAGCGATGGTGGCCTTCATCATCCAGCGGCTGGACGTGCACCGCTTTGCCCCGAATGACACGATGCACCCGGCCTTCGGCGCCGCCCTGCGCGCGGCGGCCCAAAAGGGAGTGCGGGTGCTGGCCCTGGGCTGCGAGGTCACGGCCAACACCCTTTCCATCAATCGCAGCCTCGAGGTGCTGCTCTGAGCCTGCTACCGGGCAATCAGCAGCGCACCACCCAGGCACAGCACAATGCCGATGATGTTGCCGGCGCTCAGGTGCTCCTTGTAGAACACCAGCCCCACCACAACCAGCACCAGCGCAACCAAAGTGTTAATGACCAGCGACAGCTTGCTGACCGCCCCGCCCAGCCGGTAGGCATACAGCACCCCCAGCTCGATGCCCGCGATGGCCACCCCCAGCAGCACCAGGTTGCCCACCTTGGCATCCTTCAGGTTTTGCAGCAGGCCGCCCTCGCTTTTGAACAGCGGAAAGGCCAGGATACAGGCCAGCGCCGCCACCAGATAGGTACCGGCCAGCGCCGCCACAGGATTCACCTGTGGCGGTATTCTTTTTAGCAAAACGTGGTAAAAAACTGTGGATGTGACTGCCATTACCAGTGCGACATAATACATAATCCCCTACCCCTGCTTCCTTTTGATGGAATCCCAAAACATGGACCAGATATGGTCGAACCTTTTTTGATACTCGCCCCGCCCGTAGTAAAAGGAACCTAAAAACAGGCCGTCCACCACACAGTAGTACCAGGCCAGCAGCGTCTCGCGGTCCTGATCCTCCATCGTGCCCTCGGCCACCCCCTGGGCGGCCACCTCCAGCATCATCGCGCTGAACTGCGCCTCGTAGGCGGCAAACAAATCCTCCATCCGTACCCGCGCGCCCGGCGGCGGAAACAGCATGGCCGTGTGCACGAACTTCATGCTGATATTCGCCCTGTCGTTTTCGGCGCGGTAGATGTCATAGTCGTGGCGGAACATCCGGTAGAGCTTTTGCTCGGCGCTGTCGGCGGCATGCTCGGCCAGCAGGTCCCGGAAGTATGCCAGATCCCACGCGAGGGCCTCCTCAAACAGCGAGAAGAACAGCGCCTCCTTGCTTTCCACATGGGAATAGATTGTGGATTTCCTGATGCCCGCCTCTTTGGCGATGGTGTCGACAGAGGTGCCGGCGTAGCCGTTCGCGGCAAAGAGCGCCAGCGCCCGCTCCCGGATTTTATCCGCCGTTTTCATCCGCGTCCCTCACTCTCAGAATGATCACGACCGACCGGTCGGTCGTATTTCTGCCATAATAGCAGCTCCCTCCGGTTTTGTCAACACAAAAGCGCCCCGCCTTTCGGCGGGGCACACATCACACCACAATCCGTTACAGCTTCTTCACCGGCACGGCGATGCGCGCCCCCTTGCTTGCGAAGGCGCCGAAGTTGAACACCGGCAGGCTGTCGGTGGCGAATTCGTAGCCAAACAGGGCCGGGTCGTAGCTCTCGTAGGCGGCAAACACCGCGCTGATTGCCTCGGCAAAGGCCTCCTCGTCCTCGTAGGGCGGGCTCTGGAAATAGATCATCTCCCCGGCGGGCATGTCTGCCAGCTCGTAGCCCTTGGGCACCTCGCCGGCATAGTCGGCGGGCAGCTCCACGGCCACGGCGGCGATGGCCTTGCCGGCGGGCACCATGTTGGGCGGCAGGGTAATCAGGGCCGGGATGTCAAGGCGGCCCTTCACGCTCAGCAGCAGGCCCTCCCAGTCGCAGCCCTGCTCCTGGCAGAAGCTCCAGTAATCGGTGCCGCTGGCGGAGTAAAGGGTCATCAGCTTCCGCGCGGGGCGGGGCGCGATGGTGGCGGTGATGGTGGTCGGTTCCATAGGCTTTTCCTTTCTTTTAAACAGGGCCTCCCGCGGGGAGACCGGGTAGGGTATAAAGTACGGGATGGGGCGGCTGCCCCTGCGGTGAGCGGCCGGGCTGACGCCAAAGGCCGAGGTGAAGGCCTTGGTAAAGCCCTCGTGGGTGTCATACTGGTGAGCCAGGGCGACGTCGAGCACGTTGTCGTCCCCCTCGGCGATGGTGCGGGCGGCGGCGGACAGGCGCAGCAGGCGGATATACTCCCCGATGCCCCGGCCGGTGTGGTGGCGGAACAGGCGGCCGCCGTGCCGCAGGCTGTAGCCCGCGGCGGCGCACACCCGGGCCGGAGACAGCGCCTCGTCGCCCAGGTGTTCCACAATATAGCGCCGCATCTGCTCAGCGGCTTTTTTGGTCTCGTCAATCATTTTGGCCTCATCGCCCATTTCGCTCACCCAATTGCAGTATACCACCCCGGCGCCCGAAATTCTTGAAATTTTACGCCATCCCCGGTTCGGCTTTTCTCCGGGGCGTCAAAATGCTATACTGTTGATAATTCGCCAAGCGAAAGGAGCCTCCCCATGGACGTATCAGCCCTGCGCCGCCCCGATATCTATCGCATCAACACGGTGATCGACTGCGCCCCCGGCGGCGCGGGCACCCTGGCCGAATTCTACAGCAAGCTGCTGGGCTGGGATTATTCCCACCCGGCCGGGGGCGGCTGGGCGGCCATCACCGCGCCCGAGGGCACGGTGTACGCCTTTCAGGAGGTGGATGAATACGCCCCGCCGGTGTGGCCCTGGGAGGCGGACAAGCCCGGTCAGATGCTCCACCTGGACTTCTGGGTGGCCGCCGAGGATCTGGAACCCATGATAGCCTGGGCCGAGAGCCTTGGGGCGCGGCTTACGCCGGTGCAGTACTTCCACTCCTCCCGCACGATGCTGGACCCGGCGGGCCACCCCTTCTGCATCGACACCGACGCCCCCGAACCGGAGGCGGCGCCCGATGAAAATGCCTGATGTGATCGATGCCGGGTGCGTTGCCCCCGCCTGACACCCAAAACCCATTATCATCCCCGGCACTTCGCCCGCGCCGGGGATGAGGAGAACACGAGGAAAATCCCAGCTTGGAAAAAAACCTGCAACCGCCCAAAAATGCCAGCAATTACCCCTTTGAGCGCCTGACGCCCGACCCTGCCATCGGCCTGAGTGAAGCGCAGGTGCGCGTCCGGATGGAAAACAGCGCCCACAACGCCCCGCCCGCCGGTGTCACCGCCAGTGTGGGCAAAATCATCCTGAAGAACGTCATCACTCCGTTTAATATCATCAACCTGCTGCTGGCATTGGCCGTCACCCTTGTGGGCCACCCGCGCAATGCGCTGTTCTTCTTCATCGCGGTGATCAATACCCTGATGGGCATTTTTCAGGAGCTGCGGGCCAAGCGCACGCTGGACAAGCTCTCGATCCTCGCCCGGGGCAAGGTGGCCGTTGTCCGGGACGGGCAGCGGCTGGCCGTGCCCCAGGAGGAGGTGGTGCTGGACGACATTGTGCTGCTGGAGGCCGGCGGCCAGGCCAGTGCCGACGCCGTGCTGGTGGCCGGCGAGGGGCTGGAGATGGACGAAAGCCTGCTCACCGGCGAGTCCGACGCCATCCGCAAAAACCCGGGCGACGCGGTGTTCTCCGGCAGTTTTGTGGCGGCCGGGCACGGCACCGTGCGGGTCACCGCCGTGGGCGGGCAAAGCTACGCCGGGCAGCTCTCGGTGCAGGCCAAGCAGGAAAAAAAGCAGACCGCCCCGCTGATGCGCACCCTCAACACCATCATCAAGGTGCTGGGCATCGCCATCGTGCCGGTGGGCCTGCTGCTGTTTTACACCCAGTACACCAGCTCGGGCGACCTTGTCGCCTCGGTGCTGGGCGCCACAGCCGCCATGGTGGGGATGATCCCCGAGGGGCTGATTTTGCTCACCGGTGTCACCCTCACGCTGGGGGCGATGAAGCTGGCCCGGCGCAAGGCGCTGGTGCAGGCCCTGCCCAGTATCGAGACGCTGGCCCGGGCCGACGTGCTCTGCCTTGATAAGACCGGCACCATCACCGACGGCACCCTGAGCTTCGAGGAGATTGTCCCCTTTGAGGGCGCCGCCGAGGCGGATATCCGCACCGCCCTTGCCGAGATGATGGCCGCCCTGCACGACGACAACGCCACTGCCCACGCCCTGCGGGCAGCCTTCCCGGCCGGGGGGCAGTGGCAGTCAGTTGGAACCGTCCCGTTCTCCTCGGCCCGCAAGTGGAGCGCCGCCGCCTTTGCCGAAAAGGGCAGCTACGTGCTGGGGGCGCCGGGCTTTGTGTTCCCGGGCGGCATGGATTTCATGGCCGAGCAAATAACAAGCTACGCCGAGAAGGGCTTCCGGGTGCTCTGCCTGGCCCGTTCGGAGGCGCCCCTGCCCGACGGCGCCCTGCCGGCCGGCCTCAAGTGCCTGGCTCTGGTGGTGCTCAGCGACACCGTGCGGGCCGAAGCGCCCGACACCTTCTGCTTCTTCGAGAGCGAGGGCGTCACCCTCAAGGTGATCTCGGGAGACGACGCCCTCACGGTTTCCACCATTGCCCAGAAGGCCGGCATCACCGGGGCCGAGCGTTACATCGACCTCTCGGCCGCCCCGGCCGGGGCGGACTACGCCTTTTTGGCCGAGCGCTACACCGTGTTTGGCCGGGTGACGCCCGAGCAGAAAAAGGCGTTGGTGGCTGCCCTGAAAGGGGCGGGTCACACCGTTTGCATGACCGGCGACGGCGTGAACGATGTGCTGGCGATGAAGGAGAGCGACTGCGGGGTGGCGATGATCACCGGCAGCGAGGCCGCCCGGGGCGCCTCGGACTTTGTGCTAATGACCGGCGATTTCTCGGCCATGGTGGACGTACTGAAAGAGGGCCGCCGGGTGATCAACAACATCGAAAACGTGGCCAGCATGTATCTGGTGAAGACCATCTACTCCACCATTCTCTCGTTCCTCTACGTCTTCATCCCCTACCCCTACCCGTTCACCACTTTGCAGATGACCCCGATCAACTCGCTGACTGTGGGTATCCCGTCCTTCTTCCTGGCCCTGCGGCCCGACTACCAGAAGCCACAGGGGCGCTTCCTCATGAACATCCTCGAGAACTCGGTGCCGGCGGCGCTGAGCGTGGTGTTCAACATCATCGTCATCCAGCTGGCCGGCATCGCCTTTGATTTGAGCTTCACCGAGACCGCCACGATGAATGTGCTGCTGGCCGGGGCGGTCAGCTTCCGGCTGCTGGCCCATGTGGCCCGGCCCCTCAAGTGGCCGGAGATCACCCTGATCTCGGTGCTGATTGCCGCCTTCCTCGGGGCCTTCCTGCTGTTTGGGGACTTCCTCACTCT
>JAJDIZ010000033.1 GCA_030266915.1 Ruminococcaceae bacterium OttesenSCG-928-D13
GATAGGGTCCGGCGGCTGCACGTCGTAGTGACCGTAGAACAGGATGGTGGGGGCATCCTCCCGCTCGGCTCGCAACTCCCCATATACCATCGGGTTGCCCGCAGAAGGCAGTACTTGAGTGGTGATGCCAGCGTCCTCCATCACCGTTCTGATAAACTCGACACACCGGGTGATTCCCTCGGGATCGGTAGCCAGGCTGGGCTGGTTGGTGTAGTCCATCAGCAGCTTGACAAACTGGCTCTCGTGTTGTGCTACATAAGATCGAATTGCGTCCAGCATCCTGATTCTCCTCTTCTAATAGATGTTGACGATGATCCAGCATTTCTTGGATTCACTCCGATTATATAGCAGTCCATGCATATCTGCAATTCTTCTCAAATTGACGTCCATCCAACAGGCAGATGAGCCTTACGCCCCGGTTACCTGTCCAGTTTCATTCTCATGCGGGTGGAACGCGGGCAAAAACCTGTTTTTACCCCCAATACACAGAAAAACCCACCTTGTAAACGGTGGGTTTTTCTGTGCTTATTTTTTTATTATCGATAAATATTACACCTGGCTGGCCGCCACGGCGCAGGCCACGGTGGCGCCAACCATCGGGTTGTTGCCCATGCCCGAACCGTTACATTAGGCTTCACCTATTGACATTTGATGACCTTCATTTTTGGCGTGTAATCATATTATTTTTGCTTTACCAAGTATTTATTGACATTTATTGGCACCACATTTCATATAACCTATCTTATACGGCGTGGACAAACGGTGGACAAAGAAACCAAATAGCTTACGGTATTCCAATACACCTAATTGTAATTTTGAACGCCGGTGTCAATGTTATTGTGCTTCCAGTAATAAAGCGCACACCCGGCTACAAATTGCGGGATATCCGGTGCATGAACTATGTCCACCCACCCCAAGGGACAAAGAGCCCTCAAAGGGGTTAAATATCAGTTCCTGGCCACGCAATACACTTTACAGGTGGCCACATAGCCACCGTCCACCGTAGTAACCCGCACCGTTGCGCTGCCACTTCTGAGGGCTGTGACCTTGCCCGTTGCACTCACCTTGAGGATGGTGCCGCTAGCAGACACTGCACCAGAGGCCGTTCGCTCGTCCACCACCTCCCAGCGCAGGGCTTTGTTAGAGGCATTACTGCGAACGACTATCGCCTTCAGGGTGGTGCTTTTGCCATTTTTCAGCCACAAAGCCGATTCGCTCAGTATTACCCCCTGTACCGGCCTAGCCTTGGGGCTGACGGTAACAACGATTTTTGCCTTTTTACCATTGGCTGTTGTCACCGTAAGAGTCGACTTTCCCTCTCCGATGGCCTCGATCTTCACTGCCCTGCTATCTGCACCAGAGACAATCCGCACTTTAGTGGAATCGCTGCTGGTCCAGCTTAGCCGCTCTTGTCCGGGCGAGAGTTCCTCTAAAGAAGGGGAGGTACTGGCACCCAGTGTAATCGTGGAACCCAGCCACATGGTGGCCTTTTTCTGACTGATTTTGACGCTCTTCGGCATGGTGAGCACCGCCATAGTGCAACTGGCGGAGCGGCCACTATCTTTAGCGGTAGCTGTAATGGTGACGACGCCAGCTTTGATTCCCTTAACCGCTCCCTTGGAGGAAACTTTGGCAATGGGGGGATCACTGCTGGCCCAAGTGATACCCTTGTTGGTAGGTGCGTGCCCACCTGCGTTGAGAACCGCCTTCAACTGTAAAGTCGCACCGCGGTTTACCTTGCCGCTGTTCTCCTTGATAGAGATGGTGGTTACCGACTGTACCACGGTTACGCTGGCGGTGGCCTTCTTCCCGGATCTTGTATCGGTGGCAGTGACGGTCACCTTTCCGGGCTTCACCGGCGAAACTATCCCGGCGACCACTGTGGCTACCTTGGTATTGCTGGATTTCCATACCAGCTCCGCGCCGGTCTCAGTTATCGGCAGGAAAATCGGCGTCAATTCGGTGGTATTTCCCATCTCCAGCGTTACGCTGCCCGGGTTCAGGAGAGCAGCACTTACAGGCGCTTGACTCACCTTCACTGTGAGGGAGGCTTTTTTGTCGCCTGCCTCCGCCGTGATGGTTGCGGTGCCCGTCTTACTGCCAGCAGAAATACGGCCTCTGTCAACAGTGACCACTTGACTATCACTGCTTTTCCACACCACATCACCACAAGTGGCGTCGGCAGGCGTGAGCACAGCATTAAGCTGCAGACTGCTCACCAATCCGGCAGCAGATAGTTCCTGACCTGCCGGCACCAGTTGTGCAGTGCTGCCGTTTGCACCAATAATCTTGATAGACCTCAAAGGACTTGTGACGGTGACCTCACAAAACTGGCTGGCTACGGTATCATCGGAAAAACCCCGCACCGTGACGCGCACCCGTGCAGTGCCGGGACACACCCCAGTAATGGTGCCATCTTCTGCCACATCGACAACGCGTCGCCCTCCGGAAGAGGGCGCCACCGCCCCAGCGTTGATCGCCTGGCTGCTGAGGGAATACTCGAGGCTGTGAATGGTGGCATTGGCCGGGGTAATGTCAGGCTGTATCTTGTACGATTCTCCTGTTTTCAATGTCAGCTCTGTTTTGCCCAGCGATATGCTCAACGGGGAGGAGGTGGTGTCGGCCACCACCTTGACTGCCAGTTTGGCCGTCTCGGAGCAATCGGTACCTTTGGCAGTGCAGGTAATGGTGGTGGTGCCCAGCCCCTTTACCTGAAGCAGCCCCTGGGTGGAAACACTGGCAACTTTTGTGTTGCTGCTGGCCCAGCTCTCGCCGGAAAGCATATAGCCGGAGGGGTATATCTTACGCATGCCGGCCAAATCGACATCGGCCGCGCCCTTTTTGAGGACCAGCTCGGTGATTACGGCGTTCCCGTTCTCGAAACGAACCGCCGTAAGTGCCGGATGCACATTGACGATACAGCTGTCGGTAAAGGTGCTGTCGCCCACTGTGACGGTTGCGGTGACGGTAGCCACACCCTCCTTTTGGGCGGTTACCCTTCCGGTGTCGCTCACCGTTACCACCCCAGCGCCTTCGCTGACCGACCAGCGCACCGCTGTTGGGATGGTCAGCCCGGCAGGTACTGTACCCACGCTCAGCTGCTCACTCTTGCCCTGCTTGAGATCCAGGGTGGGGGTGGATATTCTGATGCCTGTAAGGCTTTTGCACACATCAATGGTACAGCTGGCAGACAGACTGGTGTCGTTGGCCCTGATGGTGGCAGTGATGGTGGCGCTGCCGGCAGCCAGACCTGTTACAAAACCATTCTCATCAACCGTGGCCACCTTGGTGTTATCAGATCTCCATATCACTGCACCATCGTAGAAGGCGGTAGTGGGCAGCAGAGAGGTCTGCAGTTGTAGCGTCTGTCCAATGGTTAGCAGCTCTTGGCTGGTGTTCATCTGTATGGAGGTCGGGTGTACGGTGTAGACCGTCACAGCGCAGGTGGCACTCTTGCTGCCCACCCTGGCGGTTATAACAGCCTCACCGTCGCCTACCGGGGTGATTTTGCCGCCGCTGACTGTGGCCACCGCATCGTTGCTGGAAGACCAGGAGATCGTCTTGCTGTCGGTAGTATCTGACGGGTTATAGCTGACCATCAGTGTCAGGGAACTGCCGCGGCGCAGCTGGGCTGTGTTATGGCTCAAAGAGATGCTGCTGAGCGGCGATTTGACGGTGACGGCACAGGTAGCGGTCTTTCCGTTATTGGATTTTGCGGTGATGGTGGCGGTACCCGGAGCCTTGGCAGTCACCTTACCACCGCTGACGGTTGCCACCGAGGCATTGCTGGTGGACCAGGTGACTGTTTTGGTGGTGGCATTCGAGGGGGAAATGGTGGCGGTGAGCGTCTCTGAGGCCCCTTTGTTGAGGGTCAGGTTTGATTTGTTGAGTTTGACACTGGTGACTGCGACTGTATTTGATTCCGGCGGATAATTTGTCGCGCGCAGTAAGGTAACGGCACCTGCCTGTGAATCATATTGGTTCCAAGATGAATACGATACATTACGAAATCGGATTATTTTTTTTGGATAGGTGCCTGAATCGGTCCAATTGCAATCATAAACCGAAAATTTCTTTGACTTAGGATTATTCTCGTAAAAAACCGCAGTATGAATAAACCCATCCCCTATCTGGATGATATCTCCAGCTTTTGCCATACTCATAAGAGTTGATATGCTATTGGCGTCAATTGTTGTTATTCTATGGACTACTTTTACTGCTGAGTTTTTCGGTGTCCCACCATAACTATAGGAGGCAGTTTTTCCAAAAATCTCTGAGAATACTTTATTTGCGAACGCCATACATTCAGCTGAATATACGGGTTTTCCATTATTGTATGTTGCATACGGATGTGCCCCGAAGGGGTACGTGTTGCTGTTAATCATCTGCCACATTTTATCACGGACGGCTTTTTCCCCTCCAGTGGTCACAGCTTGAGCAATCATTTCAGAGTCTTGGATGTCAGAAATGTCTGTGTCACTAGCGGCGGTTATCAATGCATCCATAGAAAGTTGCTGTCGCTTGTTGTTGTCACTTGACTCGATATTCTTATCCGCTTCCATTGCAATAATGTTGACTGCACTCGAGGATAATATCAAACACAGACACATTATTAAACTTACCAGCCGCTTGCCCATAATAACACCTCTTGCGCTCAATCAATTACTTGTACTTACGTCACTTTGCAAAACCACAACTGCAGGTCAGTTTGCCCTCTTACTTCTCACATCAGGGCGTTGCCACATTAGTATTATGGCATATACGCATAGCCGTCTATAACGTCAGGTACATGGTCTATAGGTGAAAAATCCGTCACCTCTGTTCCCGCAATACGTACTAGCTTCAAATTCGATAAGGATGATAACGGGCTGAGGTCTGAAACGGGGGTGTTCCCCAAAGCGATTTGAAGTAAATTGGACAAGGACGATAACGGAGAAATGTCAGCGACTTGTAAATCCAAAATAAACAGGTGCTTCAAATTTAAGTTGGTCAATGGGCTCAAATCAGTTATCGCCATGTCACGCAGAGATAACGCCTCCAAACTTTCCATGTTCCTTAAAGGAGTCAAATCAATCAACGGCAAACCTGATAACGCAAGCGTTTTCAGTTTTGGAAGCTGCTGGAGAGGGCCCACATCGACTATTTCCGACTCTCTAATTGAGAAATACTCCAGGTTCGCAAACTCAGTGACAAAATCAAGGGAATCCACTTGAATCCCACCCCAAAGAGCTAGATGCTCCAATGGTTTACCGGACAATACAGAAATATCAAACAATGGACCACAAAAAATCTCATTCAGGTACTCAAGCGCCGCCAATGGTGTGTAATCCGTGACGTTGGTATCTCCAATGCCGACCGAGCGTAACCATTCCACTCCTTCAATCCCCTCTAGTAACGAGAGATTAGATTCATAAATTGAGAGCCCTTGCAGGTTTATGAAATGCTGAAAATCGATCAGGGATTGCAGGTCACTCTTGTTCTCATTTGTGTTGTCCACAACTTGCTCCTCATTCACAAAAACCTCTGAGAAGCTGAAGGATACCGATGTAATATAATCCAGCTCGCTGCGCATAATATCCCCGTCCGGCTTGCCCAGCGCCTGGCGAATACCTGCTTCCACAACAGGGTCAACCCAGTTTATCACATAGTCGCCGGGGGAAATAATATACTCGAAAGTGTATACCTCACTTATGGAATCGTCATCCATATAGCAGACCGCCTGGATTTCTGTCGTGCCGGAACCGACGGTCAGAATCGGGCAGAAGTACTCCTTAACCGTGGTGAGTGGCTCATATTGATCATCCAGGAGGCCAATGTTATGGATGTCTTCCAGCGTGGGCACACTTCCATCGAGTGAATAATAGACTACCCCGGATGCAGATGTCAGAGAAACGGCCTGATACTCAGTATATTCTCCGGGTTCAACCGACGCTTCAACCACCGGCACAGGTGGTTCAACTTCAGATTTAACAGGCGAGACCACAGGTGCCGTACTGCTCACCTGAACATTCGACGATGAGGTTGCATCGCTCTCCCGCGACAGCCGCGGTATCAAAATAACGCCGGCCACTGTCAAGGCCGCCGCTGCTACAACCGAGATGGCCGCAATCAGTATTTTTTTGCCGCCATGTGCCGCCGCCCCTGCGGCTTTTGCCACATGGGCAGCGCCTGCTGCCCCGTCAGGCTTCCCGTGGCTGCTTCCTGTCGGCGTCGATGCTGCCATCGTGCTTAAAATGCGGCCCCACACCCGCTGCTCAACTCCGGGTGGTGTCTGGTATTCCTGCATCGGTTTGTGAAGAATCGGCATAAGTGCAACAGGCACACCATATAGCCTGATGCCTTCTTCCCGGTTTTTGCGCTCCAGTTCGGCCCGTATTTTATCTCTCGCTGCCGTAAGGCGGCTTTTCACAGTACCTTCGCTGCATTGCAGGTTTTCAGCAATCTGGGCAATGGTTAGCTGCTCGTAGTAATAGTAGTACACACAAAGCTTTTGCGGCGTTGGAAGGTTATCCACAACTTCCAGAATCATCCGTTTTGTTTCATCATCGTCCAGTTTCCCGTCGGGCAGTACCAGGATGTCCTCATCAGAGAGGTCCAATCGCTCGGCTTCGTCCTCTTCATCGCCCAGCAATTCTCGTTTTTTGCGCAGGGCACTGGTGCATTTATTGGCTGTAATCTGGTTTAGCCAAGAGGTAAATGCCTGCGGGTTATGCAGTTTGGCGATATTTTGAAAGGCCGTAATGAACACTTCCTGCGTCATGTCCTCGGCATCATTGTGGCTGCGCAGCATCTTCAGCGCCAAGTAATAGACAGGCTTAAACTTGTCCATATAAAGGGCCTGCTGCGCCTCCATGTTTCCGCTCTGTGCTTGTGAGATCAGGTTATCCAACATATTCTTGTCCATTTGTCCACCTCTTTTATTGTGCGTTGTTGCCGTTCGTTCTATTTAGGTAAGACGCACGAGCGATGGCCGAGGTTCGATTTCCACAAAATTAATATGATAACAGTGTGTACAGAATCAACAGGACTTATTACACAAGCGAAAGACAAGCATGTTACCTGTCAATTCCATTTATTGAGGCGGTGGGTTGGATAACCACCCATAAATGGTTTTGTACTTTGGCAAGCTGCAAGGTTTTAAAGGCATGCCTTTAAAACCTTGCAGCCCGGCCTGGATCGCTCTTTCTTTGGGGGTTGCCCACGTGGAAGTAACAAGAGATTTTACGCCCTCAAATCATTACAGATTATGTGAACATCTATCAAATTACCGCTACGGTCACCTTTGCAGTGGTGATTGGTTTTATGCTGTCATTGCCTTTTAACCTGATTTCCAGCGTAACGCTGGTGCTCTTCTTCACCTGCGCAAGCACCTCCGGCTCCTTGCTCTGATCCAGCATTATGGCATAGGTATTACTGTCCAGCTTACGGATGAAGTAGGCGAAATCGGGGTTAACAGCACCATTTGCCAACTTCGCACCCTTCAAGGTTACATCGGCAATCTCTGCATAGCCTGCTGGCAGGGTAATGGCAACAATGCCACGGCTGCCAGGGTCGTTGCTGTACAGCGCCACCTTCTTAGTGCTCAAGGCCACCTTCGGCTTGGATGCCACAACTTTCAGAGTCACGGCTTTGGTTACCACGCTATCTGTGCCGTTGATGTCGCCGTGCTTGAGAGCAATCTTATAGTTGCCCGGGATCAGCCCATGAGCAGGATTCAATTCCACCGTCCAACTGTTGTCGGAAAGGCGCTTAATCAGGAAATCCCTATCCATCTGGCCTTCGCTCACTTCAAATGTGCTGCCAACAGACGCAGGCGGAGTGACCTCAAAGGTCGGGACGCCAATAATACCGCCGTTGCAGTTCGTCAGCTTAGCTGTAACTGTGGCCTTTACCCCCGTGGAAATATCCACCTTGCCCTTCACACTGATGCTTGCTCCCGCTTTCACACCTGCTTTAGCGGTCTTTACCGTCAAGGTTAGGGTGGGGGAGATGGGGCTTTTAGCATTAACGTCCGGCAGAGTCAGCATCACTTTGTATGTCTTGCCAAAAATATCATCCTTGCCTATACGAACGGTTAAAATGGTCCCGTCATCGCTCAATGTGGCTGCCAGCGCCTTATTCCCTGCATTCTCCGGCAGCGCGGCGTTTATATCTGTCTTTACCTTGGCTTTGTCTTTGCTGTCATACACCAGCACCTGCATAGGATGCTGGCTGTGATAGGAGGCCAGATCAAAACCATCGATATTGGTGGACAGGGCGATATCATAGCTTTCACCCACCACCAGATTCGGGTTCAACGTCAGTGTTTTTTTAGCTGCCTTTAACTTGATGGGTGTGCCGGCTTTGACCAGCGAGATCGATGCATTCAGCTTCACAGCGTATTTGCTGGCACCTTCTACATATACAAGTAACGGCAGTTTACCCTTCAATATACTCTCGGACTTAGTGCGATCAGTATATAGGGCAAATGCTCCAGTGCGTATATTAAAGCTATGGTCCTTAACACCAAAAGCGCTGGCCTTTGCAGAGTTTTCGGGGTCTACCTGAACATCTCTGACCCCTAACCCGGCAAGGGTATCGCCAGAAGACTTGGGCTGTAGAGTCAGAACATTGTCCATTGCGTTAGTGGTGCTCATATAGATGCTGACCTTGGTATTTGCCAGTTTGAGAGCAGGCGGCGTATACACCCGGTACACTTTCACACTGACCGGATACCAACCTGTCCAACCTTTGAGTTGCGCCTCCAGCTTGAGGGTACCGCTGGCCTTGCTGGGGATATCGTCCACCTTAATCTTAATGTCTGTGGGCGTTGCACCGGTGGTAAGATTGGCCCAAGAGAGTGTGTTGCTGCCAGCCACCTGCAGTCGCATGATCTCGCCGCCAGTGATGCTCAAATCGGCGGTGCGGTCATCGAAGAAGGTGTTAACGGTGACTGCCGCAGCTTTCAACGCCGGTGATTTATCATTGACGTTGATCGTTAGCTGCTCATCAATATCTATTGTATCACCGTTCGGAAGCACAATCTCCAGGCTATCCTGATATTTTCTTGCCAGACCTGACACTGTCTTAAGCTGTACATCAACGGTGTTTTCATCACTGGGGATGAGGGCAAAAACACCGTTATTCGGGTTGGTGTCGCCGCCATTGAACTGTATCTTGACACCGGCAGTCATCAGGCTGATCTGGTGGCTCGCATTCATATCAGGCCACAGGCCAAACTGAGTTGCCGTTTCATTTACAGCTTGCTTGGTTGATACCGTAACGACCGCCGGGTCAATACGATAGTCGGGGTAGACCGGATCACCTGTTTGCGGTGTGGTAAAGATGTCGATGCGGCATTCGGACCACGCGTTCCCAAGGGAGTTCCCGGCACCAGCTACCCGCAGGATGTACTGGCCGTCACTGTTCGCTTTCGGTGTGATTCTGATGGTGCGTTCGTTTCCAACGGCGGGAGCTGTCCCGTCAATGAGCAGCTTTGTGGTCCAGTCGAGTACCTCATAGGTCACTGCATCCCTCAAGATGTAGCTGAGCGGAGCGTTGGGCACATTCAATGTGGCGATAAATGTGCCTGCCGCGCCATTCGTCAGTACCAGCCTGCTGCGATTCAGCGTGATGGAACCCTGGCGCTCCTGCACCGTAACTGTGCAATATCCGGTCACATTGCCGCTCTCAGTGGTTGCGTAAACTGTAGTGCTGCCAGGGGCAACCGCGGTTATTTCGGCGGACATCTCACCCGTTGATGCAACAGTCACCACGGATTCATCTTCGCTCTGCCACTTGAGGACCTGCGCCGCCTCAGGTGGTGTGATTGATGCGATCAGGGCCTGCGTTTCAGAGACAAAAAGTATCACTTGTCTCGGAGCGATTGATATCTCCCGGGCATTGACTACAACAGTAATTTCGCATTTGGCAGTGACCGGCGTCCCGTCCAGGAGGCTTGCCTTTGCCTCAATGGTTGTTGTCCCTGTAGACACCCCTTTCACCAAGCCGTCAATGCTGACGGTGGCAATGCCCTCGTTATATGACAACCATTCGACTGCACCCAGCACAGCACCGCTTGGGTTTGGATGGGCGGTAAGCTGAACCGTTTCATTCAGGTCAAGAGTCGCGGCAGTCTTGTTGAGTGAAATTGACTCTAGCAGAATGTCATCCTCGGAAAGGCGCGTAACTGTTATCACATACTTTTTGGTGGTTTTGCCATCTTCCGCAGTCACAGTTATCTCTATGACGTTTTTGCCAGTCACCAGACTGATCTGCCCTGCGCCTGATACTGAGGCTTTGAGAGAACTGGCGGCAGCGGTTACTGTGACACGGGCGGTATCCTTGGAAACCGTCGCGGTATACTCGGTGATATCTGCCTTGAAGGAGGGCGTTAAGGTGCCCACACTCAGTTTGAGGGTTTCAAGGTCGGCATCATCCGATATCGGGATAGGGTTGGGTGTTGTGGCAACGAAGGTGATGTTACGGGTGTTTGCGTATTCTTGCGCATAGGAGCCCTCAACACCCTTGATGGTCATGAATGCCGGATAGGAGAATGAGGTTGTCTGAATGGAGGTTACGCTTTCCGGAATATATATTTCGGTGAGGCCGGTGCACTCGGCAAAGGCATTGGCCGCGATGGTGGTGAGTGACTCCGGCAGCGTGACAGATCGTAATGACGAGCACAGTCTGAAAGCAGAATCCGGAATAGTTTTGAGGCCATAACCAAACTCGATGTCGGTGAGGGCATCGCAATGGTAGAAGGCGTAGGAACCAAGACTGGAGAGTTTGTCGGGCAAGGAAATGCTTTCAAGCAAATCACTATCATAAAATGCATTGGAACTAATAGAGGTGACATTTTTCGGGATGATGAGGTTAGTTATGGTATCGTTGTCACGGAAAGCATCCGAGTGGATAGCCTTAAGTGTGACCGGAAATTCCATATCCTTGAGGTTTTTGCATCCACTGAAGGCCTCACTCCCAATTGTCTCAAGGTTCTCCGACAGAACGACGGTCTCCAAGCTGGCACACCCTTTGAACAAGCGTGAAGCGATTGTGATTAAATCCTTCGGTAGTTTTGCACTTTTTAAACTGGAACAGTCCTCAAAAGCCCAGTAATCAATAGTCGTCACACTGTCGGGGATTATAATGCTTTCAAGCGCAGTGCAGCCATTAAATGCCGTACCTTCAATGGTGGTCACGCTGTTGGGAATGGTAATGCCCTCCAGTGCTGTACAGCCACTAAAGGCGGAACTTTTAATGGTGGTCACACTGTTGGGGATTGTTACATTCTCCAAATTGACACAACCCAAGAAGGCCGAACTACCAATGCTTTTAACTGTATCGGGGATGACGATGGTCTCAAGGCCGGGGCACTTAAAGAAAAGTTGCCCTACAACCTGAGTGACGCCTGTTTCGAATACGATGGTACCAAGGTTATCACAGTCTTCGAAGGGGCCCGACGTGGATGTCAGGCTTTTGGGTATTTCTATCGTTGTCAGTTTATCACAGTTGCCAAACGCAAGACTGCCAAGAGTGGTCAAGTACTTCGATAGTGTGACGGAAGACAAGTTTGAGCAGTCGCGAAATGCCCAATAGTCAATAGTCGTCACACTGTCGGGGATTATAATGCTTTCAAGCGCAGTGCAGCCATTAAATGCCGTACCTTCAATGGTGGTCACGCTGTTGGGAATGGTAATGCCCTCCAGTGCTGTACAGCCACTAAAGGCGGAACTTTTAATGGTGGTCACACTGTTGGGGATTGTTACATTCTCCAAATTGACACAACCCAAGAAGGCCGAACTACCAATGCTTTTAACTGTATCGGGGATGACGATGGTCTCAAGGCCGGGGCACTTAAAGAAAAGTTGCCCTACAACCTGAGTGACGCCTGTTTCGAATACGATGGTACCAAGGTTATCACAGTCTTCGAAGGGGCCCGACGTGGATGTCAGGCTTTTGGGTATTTCTATCGTTGTCAGTTTATCACAGTTGCCAAACGCAAGACTGCCAAGAGTGGTCAAGTACTTAGGCAATGTGACAGAAGACAAGTTTGAACAGTCGCGAAATGCCCAGTAGTCAATAGTTGTCACACTGTCTGGGATGACGACCACCACCAGCTCTTTCCTGTTGTAAAAAACACTTGAGCCAATAGCCACCACGGGGTATCCATCCAGTTCCGAGGGTATCACCAATGCTGAAACGGAACCAGTGTACCCGGTTATCGTCGCCCGATTACTAGATACAGTATAGGTATATACCGGCTGCACAACACCGTTTCCATCTACACTGTCACCCCCTGAAAGGTTATTATATCTGGAATTACTAGGAGTGTGGTAGCCGTTACCGGAGTATTTGCTTGCATCTCGTGTACATGATTCCACCGAACGCTTATCTTCATAGTGATTTATCACACGTACCGGGCTATTGCGCTCTGTATATATCTGAATTGAATCTCCATAAGTTTTCCCAAATATTGTTATTGACGCTCCAGCAGAGGCATATAGGAATCCTGTTAAATGCACACAGGTCTTCGGGGTTCCCTCACTATATGTATCTGTGTCCATCCGGAGCGTCACACCTGCCCGCGCATAAACATCTCCCTTTATAGCTAATAGATTAGCTTTAATTGATGCTATTACACCGGCAGATAACTTAAATTGCGTGGAAATGGTAAAATCTTTTTTCTCAAATCTTTTAACCATGCGGAACCCGCTGTCTGAAGTATACTGTACCCCTGCAGTAAAATCACAGCTATAGGTCACAGCAACAGTCCCGGTAACGGAGTACTCCATAGACACCTTGATTTTCCCTATCCCGCCTGCTACCGAAACAGTAATCAAGTCAAGAGTGCGAGGATTTCCTCCAGCTTCCCAAAAATCGAAAGTCGCATTACCTGTTACAGTGGCAACACCCGTGACCGCAAAGTAAGCCTCCTTTTTACCCTTGAACTTATAATCAACCACAAGATTGGAAAGCGTGACTGTAACATTGAAGGTTTTGCCATTCCCAAGGAGAATTTTTGGCGAAACTGTAATTGCTTTGACATTTTTCGACCCCTCTACCTGTGTATGCACGATGCCATCTTCAAAGTTATTCTCGATTGTACCTCCCTCAATGTAGGTGATTACACCTTCATCAATAGGTTCAGCCAACGTTAAATCGACTTCAGTACTCCCTTGGGCATCCATTGCGATGACCACATCTTCTAAATCTGCCTCGGCGGTAACAATCGTGGTTACCTCACCATTGGTTGAAACAGACTTGGCAACATAGGCGTTAAGAATACCGTCAAAATATGCTGCAAAGGCTTGCCCGGTGGATATACTCACCGGACTGTTTTTGATTGTCACTACGCCGTTTTCGTCCACCGAAACAACCGTTCCCTCCGGAATCTCAACGACACCACTCGCATACTCATATGTGTTGTCATAGTCTTCGTCGATATCTGTAGATACCCAAACAACGGCGGCATCCGCGAGCATCGCGTCCATTTCTGCCTGGGTAATTTTTTCTTCCGGCAAAAAGTTGCCGGAGCTTAGCACAAACCAGCTGCGATCAACAGCCACCTGCGCGTCATCCGGATATGCGACACTCTGTACATCGCTAAAGGAATATACGGTGTTTTCATCCAGCTCGAAGCCCAGGCAGAAATTCAAGGTGTGGGCTGCAAAATCCCGGGTGACTGGTGCATCCGGCAGGAAAGGGTAGCCGGCTTCGATATCCACCACGCCAAACTCAGTGGCCACCATAATATCTCTATAATACGTATGAGATATGTTAATGTCGGTGAAATAGTTATCCGGCATGTTGTCGTCTTTCACTGTCATGCCAAATAACACAACAAGCTCGTGTATCCATTCGGCCCTGGTAATATCACCTTCTGCCGCTATGTCTGCTTCTGATTCAGATGCAACTATCAGGATATCTTCTCCATCCTGTTCTGATTCATCATAGGGTTCGTCTCCCGCCTCATCGGCCGCCAGTGTGTCTTCATCAACCAAATCACCCATACCGCTATCGGCGGGGTCCGATTCCAAATCATCTGCATACACCTCTTCATTTTGCTCAGGCAAGTACGCATTTGGAGTTGAGACGTTTGTCGCAAACGCCGCAACCGTGCAGTTGCTTACCAGCACACAAAGACACAACAACATACTCAGCATTTTCTTCATGGTGAGATCCTCCCGAAATACCTCAATAATTTTCGACGCTCTTCAGTACCCATAATCTATCCTGCCCGAGCTATCTCATAATTATACTATGGCAAACCTTGCCACTTGGCCCATCTGTCAAAATTGGTTGAAATAATGTCAAAATTAACAGCAAACCGCGCCAGAGGCAAAATCTGGCGCGGTTTGCTCGTCGATAAAGTCATTCCGAAGGTGATGCTTCTTTGCTCCTGCCTCCCTGGTTGATCTCTTCCGCAAGCGCGTCTATCATTTCTCTTGCGGCAGCGTTCTCGCCAACTCGAGCAAGCTGAATAACAGACATGAGTTGATTGTTGAGGTCATGCCGAATTTTTGCCAGTTCCTCGCCCTTTTCCTCAACCTCTCTGAAACGCGCTTGCTCCAGCTCCATCTCGCGCCTGGACACCTGCAACTCGGCTTCGATAACAGCCCGTTTTTCATGTGAAAAGACGTAGTATAGTATTACCGCGTCGGCCACCAGGCAGGCCACAATTCCAAGCAGCGAAAGGACGAGGTAAGCCGTCGCCGCGTCATCAATAAAACGTGAGATCAGCATAAAAAACACATCCCCCATGTTGGGGCGGACAACCTGGGCCAAGGAGTATTTTAGGCCCAGCGGCAGGATGAGATAGAGCAAATAGAACGGCTGGAACTTTTGCAGTAAAAGCCCTCGCCATATTTTTTGGGACAGGGAACCCAGCAGCAGGAATAGCGAGAGGAAGACCATCAGGTAAAGCATTTTCAACAATGCGTCTGATTCAACATAAGACGTGGCTTCAGGCCACCCGTCGCGGTAACCCTGCCCGGTGTGATATAGCAGAAAAGGCACAAAGGATACCGTTTGGCACATCATCTTTATGGTGTCAAAGTACCACCATACCAATACCCTTTTCCAGAATTTCCCCTTAAACAGAAAAATGAAAATAAAATATGTCAATACGTTTACGAATATATTCATCAGCAGATGGTAGCGCGTGCCCAGCAGCTTGGGTTCACGCAGATTGAACCAGACGGCGTATATAAGGGAGATCGCAACCAACAGATAAATATTGAACCGGTTTGGCAGTAATTCCCGCATGAACCAATAAACTAAAAACGTCATTATAAAAGGCTCGAAAAACGACAAAAATATGGCCAGAGGGCCCGCTTCATACAGGTTGGTGAAAAATACGTCCATCAGCATTCTTACCCCATCAACTGTCTGTTGCCACCACTAATGAGACTACAGCCGTAAAAACGCCATTTCGGTAATGGCTTTGAAAACTGCCGTCGTACTGCCTTGCCAGTTTTGACACAATCTGCTGTCCATAGCCATGGCCCGGAGCGTGTGTGTAACTTGGCTTGCTCGAGGGATTGGTGGTTTTAATGAACAGATAGTCCCCATCCATGATGGAGGACAGGTGGATGACCAGATGCTCCGCCCCTTTGAGTTTTTGACAGGCGGCTATGGCATTGTCCAATATGTTGCCAAATATACTGCAAAGATGTATCGCTTCAACCGCAAGGGTATCCGGCATATTGAGGTCTACGTCCAACTCAATCCCTGCTGCTGTGCACATAACTGCTTTTTGCGTCAAAACAGCGTTGACAATCGGGATATTGCAGTATACGTTCTCTTTCGTGCGGCTTATTCTTTCGGCAAGTGTGGAGATGGTCTCGCGTGCCGTCCCATCCTCGCCCGAATGGACAAGGCCGGCCACTGTTTCGAGTTTACGGTTAAAATCCCCGCGTATCTTTTCAAGCTCTTCCCTGCGTTGCTCCACCGACGCATAATGGGTCTTTTCCAGCTCCATCCTGTGCTTGATTATCCGCAGCTCCTCCATGGCAATCGTCTTTTTTTCCTGTGAAACTGCGTAGAATAAAAACAAAATGCCGGCGACCACACTCAAAAGCAAACCCAGCAGCCAATATGTCGACCACCCGGTAAACGAGAAGCTGTGCAACATAAGAAGCTGCCCGACAGGCAGGACAAGAAACAGGCATAATGAAACCGGGATGCGTCGTGAAAGTATTACGCGGTGCACAATGACTCCGCCGGTGATCAGCAAAATCAAGCAAAGCGCGATTTTCAAAACAGTTACGACTGCCGACATATTACTCCTTGCGCCTAAAACATTTCTCCGATAAACGCGAAATAGCTTTCCTTTGCTTTACCAATCCTTGAACGGCTTGCGGGGACAAGTGCTCCGTTCTTAAGCAATATGCCAGCAGGATGGAAACGCTGTATCTGGCGCATATTTACAATAAAGCTTTTATGGCATTGAACAAACCAGGTAGGGAGCAAAGAAATGATGCTCTCAAGCTTTCCATAGAAAACCTCCACACCAGCAGCAGTGTGCATTTCTATGGTGCGTCCCTTACTTTCAACATAATAGATTTCGTGGCATGGCACTGAAACCATGTTGCTGCCTTTGCGCAAAACGACGGTGGGCTGCTCAGATAGGGGGAGGGCATCGGCCACTTTTTGCAGGTTTGCTTTCAGTAGCTCATGATCGACCGGCTTGGTTAAAAACCCGCTTAAATTGGCCCTGTGTAAAAAAATATTCTGACTGTACCGATCCCCATGGCCGGTCACGTAGATGGTTTTTGTTTCGGGACTGAGCTTCATAAGTTTTCCTGCGGTGTCAATACCTGAACTGCTATGCCCCCAATCGATATCCATGAAAACGGCATCATAGAAGTTCCCGTTTCCAACAGAGTTCAAGAAGTGCTTCAAGTCTGAAAACGGAAACACCTTCTCAACCATCGATATAGATGCAAGCTGTTCTTGAAGCTCCAGCAGGCACATTTCATTGTCATCGCAGACCGCAACTTGCATTTTCCCGCCCCTTCTCACGAAGCACCAAACCACTGACCGGTTTTCGCTCTAATCGCACACATATGTCTTTTGCCGTCCAACGATTAATATTATACCATATATGAGCCCGAATGCAGCCCGCCTATGTAATAGCGTTTTTTGTAATTTGCTCAGTCTTTAAAAGGCACATCCTTGATTTCAGGGATGTATTTTTTAAATATATATCATAACAAGGTAATAAAGGATATCCACCGCCAAGTAAACGAATCATGCTATTCTGCATATTTTTCTAAGCAGCGGTAACAGATGGTATAAAGGAGGACACAAACGCATTGAGAGTCATAATCGGGTATCAAAAGATAGAATATAGATAATAATAACTATAAAAAGAAAAGCAAATATTTAACTAACTACCAGTGAATATTAGTATCTGATAATAAATATCAAAGAATAAAATGCGTATAAATACGGTCCCAAAAATATAGAAAAAAGGAAGTGTAACATAATGAAACAGATAAACATTGACCCACACTCTGGCATACACACTTTTGAAGTGAAACGTAGGTTTCCCACCAGCGCTTTCTGCACAGTCAGAGAAGCAGTGGGTAAAACAGGAAAGCTTTTCCCGCTGGATCATCCCCCTAATGGCAAAGAGCACAAGCAATTCAGTGTTAGCGGATGCAAATATCCTGGCATCCGTATCCGCCTGCGCCAGTCCGATCAGTGGGCCCCTGCATGTAACAGCGAGTTCCACCATAACTATCTCTCCCTGCTCGTAACACCTCAGGGTATCGTCCGGCATTTTAGAGGTCAACCTTGCGATCCGGTTGAGATATTTGAACCGACACTTGAAAACAGTCAGCTTGTCGCTGGATATATTGAAAGCATCTACCGGGACCTTGGGTTTGAATCGCTGTTTGATTCAATCAAAGGACAGGAAGTCAACCTCATACCCAATGGCTTCGAGTCCCTGACGATTGCACGGATCGACTATTGTGCCGATCTTTCTCTGGAATCAGACAAAATGGTCAAAACATATATCAAGCTGGCCCGGCAGGGCAACTTTCCAGCCCGCTTCAAGCCGAGTGTACGGTACGATGAAACCGCGCATCGTACAAAACCATATTCGGGCCAGGTGAAGTACCGCGGAACCACAGTGGCTGTTCTGCTTTATGATAAAAACGAGCAGCTGCTGAATGCCCTCAAGTATGAGCCTGGTCCCGCGAAGGGGCTTCTGCGTTTTGAGATACAGGCATACTCAGGTAAGGTCCGGTATCTTAAGTACAGCAGAAAACTCACCAACCTGGGTCTTCTCCAGTGTGCATCGGAGATGAGTCATTATGAATTCAAAGAATACATGCCTCAGGTATTCTGGAGCGGCTGCTATCTTCCCCAAACATCTGCTGTCACAGTTCTAAAGCAGGCGGTAAAGGATGGCAGTTTGAGAGAAAAGGATCGCGTACTGATTGAAACGTTCATGAATGAAGTTGACCGAATCGGCGGGATTACCGAGGTGTTCGATGCTATCGAGTCTCCCTATATGCGCCGGAAACTGAGAGGGTTGATGGATATGCAGCACATCAACCCTGTCCGTCTGCCGGCAAGTACTGCACACGAGTTAGGTGTGGTTAGCCTTCCCAGTATTCCGTGTCTGCTGGGTCTGGTCGCAGATGATGCTGCTAAAGAAGCTTCAATTGCCTGATTTGGGGAGAGGTTGGCATTTCATGGCATTATCTCTCAAATGGCCAGAACAATCCGGTAAGTACCAACACTTACCGGAAGGAGCAAGCATTATGCATGACATTTTTGAAGATTGCCCGGATTTGATGGACATTATGGACCTTCGTGACCTTTTGGAGATAGGTCGCAATACAGCCTACAAGCTGTGCCGGGATGGGGATATTCCCTCAAAAAAGATAGGTGGACGGTGGCGGATTACGAAAAAAGCTTTGCGGGAATTTGTGGCAGCGGACCCTCGCTATATCGATGCATGAATGTAACAGCTATTTTGCTGGCTACATTCATCGGCGCTTTGTGCTCAGAACAGTAGACATACTCCTGGTGCCATGGTATGATGTAGTCAAATATGGCCACCAGGAGGACAATGCCTTATGTACAATACATATGCGCGACCGTCGAAAGACCTCCGGACACATTATGCCGATGTTATCCGGGATCTGAAGGAACACAACCAAATCCTTATCACCAACAATGGGCGTGGCGAGGCAGTCCTCATCGGTGTTGACGACTATGCCGAATATGAGGAATACCTGCACTATCGCTATGTGAAGGAAAAGCTGGATGAGGCTGAAGCCGCCGAAAACGACCCGAATACAAAATGGATAAGCAAGGATGACTTCTTTGCTCGTGCCAGGGCAAAATTGTGAAATACACAATAGTTTTCATGGAGTTGGCCGTTCAGGATTACGATGACATCTCGGACTATTTGTCTGGATTTTATCCGGGCACAAGGCAGAAGTTCTTGGATGAACTTGAAAAGTACACCGCTACGCTGGAGGACAACCCGTGTGCATTCGAGCAATACGAACTCAATCCCGCTTATCGGCGAATGGTTGTGATGGACTATCTTGTGTTCTATAAAGTGAAACGTGAGAAGAAAACTGTTGAGATTCATCGCATTTTGCATGGGGCGCGTAATATAAGGCAGTTTCTTGGCCGATAACGTTTGATGGGGTACCCAAAGGTATCAGGCCGACAATGGCGCATCTCCCGCCAGCAGTTTGAACAGTCCATGGTCGGCAGGGATTTTTCCGATTAGCCTCACAGGCGTTTTCTGGCAAGCATCAAATATATATCATCTAAACAGAAGCAGCGGGTCTATCTTCCTTAACCGGGAAGGCAGACCCGCTGCTTTTTGCTGTTTTTGAGAGGTTCCCTTGGCAGTGGCAGGGACAACACCCTAAAACAACGTTTTTAGAGTCATCACAACATTTTTCGTCCGGGAAACATAGGCTTCCGGGAACAGTTTTTGAAGAGAAAGGGGACATATTGCCAAACTACAAACGGATGTACCACAAGCTGTTCAATGCCATAACAAGCACCATTGAGCTTTTGCAGTGTGTTCAGATGGAGACCGAGGCCCTGTACGTCAATTCCGATGAAACACCGCTGCAGCTCAGTGATGGCAAAAAGGAGGATTTGGAAGAATGAACCACTGCTTTTAACTTCGCAAGCAAGTTTGCCGAGCACGCCCTGTCCTTTGTCGCCGCTTTGGTGAGTGGCTTCCTGTACCTGCTCTTCAAGGATGCCACCACCAAACGGCAGGCTGGGCCTAACGACTGGGAGGAATCCGATGTTTGAGAATGAGAGATACATCACCAGCGGCATAGAGGCTGCTTTGGAACCCGCTTTGCAGAACATGCTCTGGTACCTGATTGAGGCCGTGGAGGTGAAGGAAAAGTCGAATCTCCAGGTCTTTGAGCTGTCGGTGGTTCACAGTGTACTGCATGCCACACACAGCCAGGAACAGCCTGACTATTGCCAAACCCACGCCCTTCCTGGCTTTGCCCCTGTCGCGGCAAAAGTCTTTGTGATCGACGACGGCGATCACAGCACCATGCTGCTGGCCAATGAATATTGAGCGAAAGGAGAATCGCACCTATGCCCAACCCCCAAACCCAAACAGCGGTGGATACCGTCAGCTGCCAGCACTGCGCCGATATGGTTCCGCTGGATGACGCGGTCATCATCAACGAGGATTATCTCTGCGAAGATTGCGCCGA
>JAJDIZ010000034.1 GCA_030266915.1 Ruminococcaceae bacterium OttesenSCG-928-D13
TGCGGTGCTGGCAGTTGCCAGGGCTTTGATGGCGTAAACGTCCAGGCGCATACCCGAAAGCCGGATTAAACTGCTTTTAAACCATGGTGAATCCGCCTTTAACGGCGGTGGAAGGATGTGAGCATGAGCGTGAAAATCTATCTCGACCCCGGCCATGGCGGCAGCGATCCCGGTGCCGTGGGCAACGGCCACAAGGAGGCCGAGCTGGTGCTGGCGATGTGCAACTACATTGCGCCCAGACTGCGGGAGCTGGGTTTTGAGGTGATCCAGAGCCGCACCACAAACAACATCGCCTTCGGCCCCAGCACCGTCTATGAGCGCGGCCAGAAGGCCGCCGGCTGCGACTTCTATCTGGCGGTGCACACCAATAGCCACTCAAGCGACACGGCCAACGGCTGCGAGGTGTTCCCCAACAACCAGGCCAAAGCCAGCCCGGTGGCAGCCCTGCTGCAGGCCTATCTCAGCCCCTTCTTCAACTGGCGGCGCATCGGCGGGCGGAACTGGGCCGCGCCCCACAGCATCTTCGACAGGCAGTCCCTCGGGCCGCCGGACTACCAGCTGACAAAGGTCACAAACCAGCTGGACTACTACGGCTTCTTGCGGGGCAGCTACGCCACCGGGGTGCCCGGCTGCCTGCTGGAGACCTTCTTCATTAGTAATAAGGGCGACGTGGACACCTACTTTGCCCACAAGCTCAGCATCTGGGAGGCCATTATCGAGGCGGTGTGCGAGGGCCTGGGTGGCACTTACGAAACGCCGGGCGATCTGCCCGGCACAACAGAAGGCGAGGACGATATGCAGGCATTCAAGGTGTTTGGCGGCGGGAAAATCAATGTGCAGGGCTTCTCCAAGCCTGATGTGGACGCCGTGGTGGCGCAGAACATCCCCAACGGGCTGTACCAGGTGTACGAGAGCGGCATGGCACTGGCGAACAGCAGCCTGAAGGGGGCGCTGATCCGGTATGGCGGCAAGAAGGTCTATGTGCCGGTGCGCAGCGACGCAACCCAGCTGCAGGCCATCACGGTGGCCGAGGCCGAAAGCAAGTGGGGCTGGTACAGCGCCGGCGCCGCCGATCACAGCGCGTGCGAGAAGCGGCTGGCGGAGGAAAAGACCCGGGCGGACAGCGCCGAGAATGAGGCCGAGGAGGCCGGCAAGGCCCTGGCCGCCGCGCAGGTGCAGCTGGACAAAGCCATCACCGAGCGGAACACCGCCGTGGGCAAGTTTGCCCGAGCCGGTGAGGCGCTGCGAGAGCTGAGGGAGGTGTTCGGCGGTGTGGGATAAGGTGAAGGCCCTGCTGGCCTGGCTGCTTGGCACCAAGGAGCCGGACACACCGGCCCCGGTGAGCGCCGAGGAGCTGGCGGCAGAGCGCAACCGAGCCGACAAGGCCGAGGCCCGGGCGGAGGAGCTGGCCGCCCGGCTTGAAAATGTGATCCAGGATGCCCAGCGCTACGAGGCGCAGCTGCTGGCCGGCCAGAAGATCATCGACCGCTATTTCACCTGACGGCGAGAGCCGTACAATGCCATAGGAGGCAAACCATGGAGATTAACCTGACTGAGATCATCACCGCTTTGATCGGGCTTTGCGCGGCGCTGGTGACCACCTATCTGATCCCCTACATTAAAAAGAATGCCAACGCCAAAACGCAGGAGAACATCCAGTTTTGGGCCGGCATCGCCGTGCAGGCGGCGGAGAGCATCTACCGGTCCGGCCAGGGGCAGGAGAAGAAGGCCTTTGTGCTGCGCTACCTGAGAGAAAAGGGCATTGAGGTGGATGACGCCATTGTGGAATCGGCGGTGTATGATCTGGTGAACCGGTTCAAGGGGCTGGAGGTGGAGACGGTTCTGGAGGTTGAGTAGCAGCCAAAAGAAAGCGGCCCGACGAGGTGCCGGGCCGCTCTGAGGCAAGCTCATTCTTCCTTCTTTTTTCGGGCACCCTTGTACTTGCCGGTTTTGATGCGCAGGTCCCTGAAGGGTTCGGCGTCATCAATGAACCAGTCCCGCCCGATCTTCCGGGCGGTCTGGTACCCGCCCCGGCCGGCCTTCTGCCGTGCGGTGGCTGGGTCGATACCGTGCTTTTCCGCATACTCTTTCAATGGTATCATCATGGTTTATCGGCCTTTCGGTTTTCTTTCGCAGCGTCGACCACGTCCCACACCAGCACAATACCGGACAGGGCCACAGCCAGTGCGGGCAGGGCGTGAAAGCCGTCTTTGGCAAGGATTCCCAGGTTCGCTACAAATATCGCCAGTATGGCAACACTCTTGATCCATCGTTTCTTGAACATTTCACCGCCGAGGGGTATAATAGTAAAGAAGGGGTGGGGGCTTGCGCCCCCGTTCCCCTAGCCCTTAAGCATGTGGTAGATGGCTGAAATGATTCCTGTGATTAGAGTGGCCAGCTCTAGGATTTCTTTCAGCTTTTTCCACCGCCGCTTTCGGGCTTTTTTCTTCTTCCGGCCCATCGGCTTCCTCCCTTCTGTGTACTCGGGTTGGTTTCCCTTCCCTGTGATTATATTATACTACTTACGCGTAGTATTGTCAACACTTTTTCTCAAGTTTTTGAAATAAAAATAACGGAGGATTGATATAACGGAATAGTTTTATCCCCTGGGTGGGCGGCTGCCGGAGATACAGCAGCGGCTGCGCGATGTGGTGATTGAGAACCTGGACTTTGAGCAGCTGTTGCGCACCTACGACCGCCCCGGGGCGCTGTTCTATCTGGACCCGCCCTACTACAAGGCAGAGGGGTTTTACCAGGGCTTTAGGCGCGAGGACCACCGGCGGTTGTTCCACTGCCTGAAAAAGCTGAAGGGCCGCTTTGTTCTGAGCTACAACGACGCACCGGAAGTGCGGCAGCTGTATGAAGGGTATACCGTTCACGAAGCACGGCGCGGCAGCCCGCTGACAAGCCGAACGGGAAGAACAGGGGAATATAGAGAATTGATTATTACGAACTACTGATTTTGAGCGAAATGTGTTCTGGCCTTGGGTAGTTCCCTGCCGAAGCACTTCTGAAAGAATATACAAAAAGAGCGTCCCTTAACCAGCTTTTAACCAGCAGTTAAGGGGCGCTCTTTTTTTCATTTATCGCGCAAGTTTTTTTCAAGTGTCGCGCGAGACTACACCCAGATTATTTGATAGCATATATTCTGTAGATTAAGCCCAGTATGGAACATAGCGCATTACTTTTGGCGCAGCATTTTCATCCACAGGCTTTACCAACCCATATTCTACGGTATCACGAATAATACGCGAAACCGTCGATATGCTTTTTTCATCTACTTTGAACCTCTCTCGCAGCGAGGAATTGGTCAGATACTCACGGTTCACCCGCTTTAAGCAAGCGTGCATATAGCATGCACGGACTTTTTCATCTTTATCCATTTCAGCAAAGCTTCTATGCGCAAACAAACATATTCTCGTGTGATTCTCAAGTAAATCTATTTCGGGGGCAGGTAATTGATATAGCTCGGTTTCCAAGATAACTTTATCAAACCCACTGCCGCGTTCTTCACATATACCCAGCCTCCGCATGAATGATGCCAGCTGCTCATTTCTTGAAATCGGTGGGTGGTCAATAAACCTATCTACATGAATCAGTGGTGCCCCCGGATTGGTAATCTCCATACGATTTTCGAAAATCTCTACCATCGGGCCTGTGCCACGCATGGCAAAATCTTGATGTATCAATGAATTGGCTACAAGTTCTCGAATGGAGAGCGGAGGATACATCGGCACTTGTGTACGCAAAGCATCGTTAATAATCTCATTTTGCGGAACCAAGGTATTGATGTACTCAATCAGGCCCTCAAAACCACTGGCATATCCTTTGCCGCCAATTTGCTCTTTTATTGTGCGATGGCGATTATCTCCTTTGTATTGGATGACACGAACCGCTTTGCGTTCAAGTGTGGAAAAATCAGATAGTTTTTTTGCAAACAGAACAGCACCCAAATTGGTTATATCGTATGTCCCAAAGTCATTTCTTTGTACCAATTTATCCTCGACCAGTGCATCCAAAATGCCAAGAGCGCCCATGGGAATATCTATGTTAAGAAGTTCAAAATATTTGGGGTAGTCTATTTTTTTTAGGACATCTTCACCGGCCACTTGTTCCATTGCCAAATGTTGTTCAAAAGAAATCAAACTAAAAATATTCCACAACTTTCGTTCCAGCTCTGGACAATCACGCAATTTCTTTTTGTGTTCCCCTACACGGATATATTCCTCTCCGCGAAACTTCACAGGTTCACGTAATGCACCGTCAATTTCGAGTAGCGCAATCCGCCCACCAGGATGATCAATGGCAGAAAATTCAAAAAACACTTTGGGATTCAACTGTGTCTCCAGCCAAAGAATCAATCCTTGGTTTCCGACTTTTTCAGTATTAATATCAAAGCGGCTTCCTATTACGTGGTGCGTATTGTTCTCTATACCCCAAACCAAATAGCCATGCTCATGTCCATGCAGCGTAGCCGAATTTGATAGAGAGCTTATGTACTCCCCAATCTGCTGTGGGTCAGATAGATTTGCTTTGAACTCTACCCAGGGCTTTTCATAGTCATTGCGCAGCAAATTGTTGACCAATGTGACATAAGCATCATTTATTACTGATGGCATGAATGATGCCTCCTTGAATTGTTATTGCTTTATTATATCATACTTTGAGTAGCAATGACGAAGTTTCGCAAGTACCCAGCAAGTAAACTTGAAACAAGCAAAATGCCTATTATCATCATTTTATTGAAATTCATCAATTGCGTTTCGCTATATTTGCAAGTACCCAGCAAGTAAATTCATGCACATTACTATTTGTACACTCAGCACTGAAAAAATTTTAGAGCTAATCGGTATGTGATAGCTATGAAATTATCATAAAACATATATTGTTTATATATCGTATTATATAAACATACTTTGCCTTTTCCGGCGATAATTTTTAGCGCAGACACCAAAAGCATCATAGCGACCCAATCAATCAGCTAAAGTGTCAATTTATAACGACAAATCGCAAATTTGTCCAAACACATAATTGTCGCTAATGCGTTTGATATTTACTTCGTGCGGATTTTTGCGAAAAATCAGGTCTATTTCACCCCCACAAGATAGACGGCCAAAAAGAATCAATATATCTCTACCGAGCAATTACATTGTGTTTTCTCCGCATATTATGATAAAATATCATGGATTCAAGGACTCATGTTACGGCATGGGGGATAGTCAATTTTCTTAGTTATATCATATCCGCCATATTGACAAATATGTTATATATGATATAATTTCATTGAGAGGGGAAACCCATGTGGTATGTTGATTACTATGAGAAAGAGAATGGTGATGTGCCGGTCATTGAGTTTTTGAAGGGCCTAACCGACAAGATGCAAGCAAAAGCCCTCCGTGCCATTGATCTACTGGAAGAAAAAGGCACAACTTTGAAAGAGCCCTATGTGAAGTCAGTTGAGGGGCCAATATGGGAGTTGCGCATCAAGTTTGCCAGCGACATCACACGGATATTCTATTTCGCACCTTGCGGCAATAAGTTTATCCTTTTACATGGATTCGTGAAGAAAACGGATAAGATTCCGCCAAGAGTAAAGGCATTGGCGAAATCGTATTATGAGGACTACCAAAGGAGGTTTCCGGCGAAATGACACATGAAGAATACAAAAAAAGAGCCTTTGCCAAAAATCCGGCACTCAAAGCTGAATATGACGCGCTGGAGCCAGAGTATCAACTTATGACTGCCGTCATTGATGCGAGGGCCAAAAGCAACCTGACCCAAAAGGAACTGGCCGAGCGGGTGGGCACATCTCAGGCGAACATTAGCAAGTTGGAGCGCGGAGAACTGAATCCCTCCGTTGCGTTTCTCAAAAAGTTTGCCGCCGCCTGCGATATGAAGCTCAACATCACCTTTCAGTAAACACCGTGTTTCAAAATGGAGCGCGCTAATCTGGCAAAATCTTGGTGTTTATTTGGTGTTTATTGCCACCAAAACAGGCCAAATGTTACTAAACGAAACAAAAAGTATATCGAAAGAAAGAACACCAAATCGCACAAAACTAAAGATAACAGAACGCATTATCGTTAAAATATCAGACTCATAACCCGAAGGTCGTAGGTTCAAATCCTGCCCCCGCAACCATATTTTTCAACAACCTCTGCCAAATCGGCGGAGGTTGTTGTTATTCTATGATGCATATCCCGCGACCAGCTTTTGGAGGCCGCGGGTTTTGCTTCGGTCACTCCACCCGCAACACCACACCGCTTGTGAACAGCTTTTTGTCCGCATCAAACCGGAAGGTGGCCTCGCCGCCGTACCTTGCGGCCACATCCCGAACAGACGCCAGGCCGTATCCGCTGCGGCCTGGCTTTTTTGTTGACATGAACACTGCCCCCCGCATGTCGACCCGATCCGCGCTGTTTTCCATATAGATGGATAGCGTGCCCCCCCGCCGGGCGATGGCCAGAGATATACGCCTGGATTCCGGCGAGACGCGCAGGCAGGCCTCCACCGCATTTTCCAGCAGGTTGCTCAGCAGGGTAACCAAGTCCACGTCGGCAAGGCCCGTCCCGTCCGCCACCTCGATGCGCAGTTCCATCGGGATGTCATTCTGCCGCGCTAGGTAGGTATAGTACTGCGCCAACACGTTTATAGCAGGCTGGGCGGTCAGGCCGGGGCCAGCCTCCTGGGGCAGCGTTGCCCCATATTGTGCCATGTATGCCTCAAGCGCACCATATTCCTGCCCGTCAAGAAACCCGCTGATGGCCCTGAAATGGTGGCGGAGGTCATGCCGGGCCACCCGTGCTTCCTCTGCCCGGCGCTCGATCTCACGCTGGTAGGTGTTTTGCATGGCCAGCATCTGCTCCATGCGGCGGGCCCGGTCGGTGAGCACCGCCCGCTCCCGGTATTGCCGCGCCACCTCCAGGCCGATGGACGCGCCGATGAACAGCAGCAGGGCAAAGCTGGCCAGCTCGATGAACCAGCCCGTCACCATGGGCTCGTACAGCGGCAGCAGCCGGTCCGCCACCAGGGCGCAGTCGAACACCAGGCAGCCCGCCAGCAGCACCGGCTGGCCGCCGCCCGCCAGCAGCGCCCGCGCCGCAAGGGCGGTGATGTAAACCGCCGCCAGCCACTCGTACAGGGTTACCGCGCCGGAATACAAGGTCATCAACGCAAGGCTGCCCCGGGGCAGCAGCAGGTGAGTGACAAGGCTGAACAGGCACATCCCGCCGCCCAGGCAGACCGCCCATTTGCCGCGGCCGCGCCACATCGGCAGGTCGGCGGCACGCCTTTGCAGCAGCATCACCAGCAGCAGCATGGCGCAAAACGAGAGGTTTTCGATGGCGTAGGAGAGGGAGTATCCGCTGAAAAAGGTTTTCCATACGGGGTATCCGGCATAGCCCAAAAAGCACAGGCACAGCAGCCCGTAGAGTGCCGCCGCCGCGTAGCGCCGGGAGATGGTTCCCACCAGCAGGGAGAGCGCCCCCACCACCAGGGCGGCCATGCACAGCGCCACGCGGAAAGCGAGCCGCGCGGAAAGCAGCCGGCCCACGCTTTCGCTGTAGCCAAAGGCGGGCGGGTACACCATGCCGCTGTAGAGGTGGGAATAGTCGGTCACGGCCACCAAAATTTCCACCTTGCCGTCCACCTCGAAGGCAAGGGCGCGGTTCCCGGTCTGGGGCCGGTAGGCGGCGGGGTCCACCTCTCCCATGGCGGCCAGCAGCCGGCCGTTCACATACACCCGGCAGGCGGAGAACACCTCGGGCAGCTCCAGCGTGTAGCTGCGCTGCCCCGGCGGCAGGGCAATGGTGAGCCGGTAGCTGGCGCTACCGTGGGGGGAGGCCTCCGGGCCGTCCGCCTCGAAGCCGCCATATTCACCGATGGTGGTGTACCGGCTGAGCCGGGGCTGGCCGCCCTGAAAATCCCCGGGGGTGAGCAGCAGGCCGCCGTAGTACTCCCAGCCATGCACCAGATGCACCACCGGGGTTTCGGCCAGGTCCTGCTCCCGTAAAATCAGCACACCGCTGTCTCCCTTGGGGCCGGGGGCGGTGTATTTGTTGTCGCAGAAATAGAGCAGTAAAAAAAGGCCTGCCGCCAATGCGCAAGCCAAAACCGCGCCCAGCACCCGGGCGCGGTTCTTTTTTTGAGCAAGGCTCATGACGGCCCGCCCTTTGGGGTGGTGCGCCTGCGCCGGAACGCCCAGGCTGCGCCGCCTCCGCCCAAAAGCGCCCCGCCGGACAGCACCGCCACCATGCCCGCGGGCGCGCCCGCGTCATCGCTGCCGGTTTCCGCCAGGTGCAGAGCTGGCAGCGCATTCTCCTGCTCTGCGGCGGGCGCCTCCTCAAGGGTCAGGGTGTGCGGCAGCTCCACCGGCACGCCATCCACAAAGAACAGCACCTCGGCGCCGCCATCCGCCTGCCAAACCACCCGGAAGGTGAACAGCTGGCCGTCCTCCAGCGCCAGGGCGGCCAGCGCGGCGGCGGGCAGCTCCACCCGCACCCCCTGCCTCAACAGCGTGACGGTCTCCGGGTTTGCCTCCACCAGCAGGTTTATCTGCGCACCGGTGTAGCGCAGGTCACCGGGCTCCGCCGCCGGCGCGGCGACGGTGTTCTCCTGTGGATCCAGTGTCCCGTCCGCTGTCACTGGGGCCGGCTGCCCGCTGCCCGTGGGGGCCGGCATGGCGCCACCGCCCGCAGGCGGGGATACATCGGCGTCCAGCGTGGCCGCCGGCGCCGGTTTTGCCGGCCGGTCGCCCTTGGGTGCCTTGTCGTCATCTTCAGCCTTGTCGTCATCCTTGTTCTTGTCGTCGTCTTTACCCTTCCCGCCGTCCTCGTCGCCGGGCCGGCGCGTACGGTCCACGCCGGTGCGGTCGCCCCCGCTGCCGCCCGCGTACATCTCGCCATAGGCGGAAACATACCCCAGGTTGGACAGCCGGCCATCCGCCAGCTCCAGCTGGAAGATGGAAAGCTCGGGGAGGGTGTCGAAACAGTACCGCAGGATGTTGGGCTGACCCTCCACCCAGGCAAGGCCGGGTGCGTCTGTGAAGTCGTACCAGCCGGCGCCTTCGTCATCTGAGCGCCACAGCGTATATTCGCCGACGGTGCAGCCCTCCCAGAAAATCAGGTCCACACAGGGCTGGCCGTCCTCCACCCAAACCCGCACGCCGGAAAGCACCGGCGTGGACGGGTCCAGCACCTCCACCACCAGCTCCGGCGCCGCTTCAAACAGGCCAAGTTCGCCGTGCAGATATATCGGTTCGCCCGCAAACACCTCGCGCCCCGGGTGGCTCATGTCCATCCCGGCTTCCAGTTTTTCCATGTCCCACCGCATGTGCAGCGTCTCCAGCACGGGCGGCGCCGCGCCGGCGGTGTCATACAGCAGATGCGGGCGTGCCATCAGGCCGAACAGGTCGGAATACCAGGATTCATCCCCCAGCCTGATGGGCAGGTAGAGGGTTTGCAGGGAGGCGGGCGCAATGCGCCGGGTGATGGTATTCCGGTGGGATATGGCGGCGGCCACCGCACAGGCATCCAGCGTCACATTGTCGGTGGCGGCCCGCGCCCCGGCCCCCTGGGCGGTGATGCTGCAAAACCGCAGCAGGTTGTCGTTTGTGGAACGCACCGCCAGGCTGTTTTTCCCCTCCACCCGCAGGCTGAGGTTGTAGATGGCCTCGGGCCTTTCCTCTGCCGGGATGTCCAGCTCCAGCGCCACGGCGCCCGGGCCGTAGGCCTCTATGCTTCCCGATGGAACCGGGCTGTTTCCGTAGCTCCAGCTGTTGCCGCACTTTATGCGCACGGCGGTGCCGCCCCGTGTCTCGCTGCCCCTGGCGGTGACGCGTGCAACCTGCAGTTCGTCGTTCCAGTTGCCGAAGCGGTAGGGTGTGCTGACTATCTCCACCACCGGCGCGGTGGTTCCGCTGCCGACAATCGAGAGGGTTTCGCCGCTCAGGTAGCCGCCGTCAAACACCAACCCCGCGTCCCCCACGTCGATGGTGACGGGGGCCGTTGTGCCGTAGTGCGCGTTGATGTTTGATTCGATCACCAGGGGCAGCCCGTCCGCCGGGCGCACATACACGGTGGCGGGCAGGTCGGTGGGGGTGGCCAGCCAGTCTTCAAGCGCCTGGGCGGTGGCCACCACATTTTCCGGCGGCAGGCCGGCGGGTGGCGCCGCCGCAAAGCCGTCCAGCGGCAGCCACAGCACAGCCAGCAGCGCCGGCAGCAGGCAGGCCAGCCGCCTTGCGCCCCTAGTCATCCCTTCCTCCGCTTTCATCCACGTAGCCCGACAAAAAACGCGCCAGCGCCAGCCGGACCTCCTTGTGCCCCCGTTTGCGCATCGGCACCACGCCGCCGTCCTTCAGCAGCAGCGCCTGCTCGCCCACGTCCACCACATGGTTCAGGTTGACGATATAGCACCGGTGGCAGCGCAGGAAAGGCTCGCCCCCCAGACGGCGCTCGGCTTCATCCAGAGGCAGGCGCGTCTCCACCGTGCCGTTTTCAAGGTGGAAGCGCGTGTTTTTGCCGTACACCTCCGCGTAGCGAATGCCCGCCATCGGCAGCAGCACGCTGTTGCCTGTCACAGGCACCTCGATGGCGCGGCTGCTGCGCTCGAACAGATGGCGGCACAGGTTCAGCGCCCGGAACAGGCGGGTCTCGTCCACCGGCTTCACCAGGTAGGAGATGGCGTGCACGCCATAGCTGTCCAGCGCGTGGTCGGTGCTCACCGTCACCATGATCAGGATGCAGTCCGGGTCGATCTCACGCAGGCGCCGGGCCGTGGCAATGCCATCCAGCCCGGGCAGGTAGATATCCAGCAGCACCACCTGATAGGCGCCGGGGCTGAAGGCATCCAGCAGGGCCTCGCCGCTTTGGTATACCCCAATTTCGGCGTGGTAGCAACGTTCCCGGCAATAGCGTTCCACGCCGCGCAGCAGCAGCTCGCGGTCCTGGCAATTATCCTCACAGATTGCAATGTTCATGCGCCCACCCCCACCCCTGTTTTGATGGTTACAGTATAGCATATCCGCCCGCTGTCCGCGCCAAAATATATATGCGCCCGCGAAATTTGCATTTCGTGGACAAAACCGACCATTCAGGCCAACCGCATTGGCCCGGCGCGGCAAAATGGGTATCATCCCAGTAAGAATACTATTTTGTAAGGGCGTGTGAAGATATGTGGCCAACCAAACAGCGAATTGTCGTGTTTGACCTGAATGAGGCGGATTGCGCTGCAACCGCCGCCGCCCTGCGCGCCTGCTTTGCGGAAAGCGGCGCCGACCCACCCGAGATTGTGCCCTTCACCAGCGTGCAGAGCTTCACCCACAATTTTTGGGCCGGCCCCGGCAGCCGGTACGACATGGCATTTTGGGGCATCGACGGCATGCTGGGGGTGGAGACCGCCCGCATTTTGCGTGCCCACAGTCCGGACTGCCCGCTGTTCCTGCTCAGTGATACCGCGGATTACGCGCTGGAGGGCTACCGGCTGCACGCCCTGGACTATGCTTTGAAGCCCGCCTCCGCGCAGCGGCTGCGTGAGGCGATGGCCTGCATGGGGATGCAGTGCCTTGCGGGAACCAAGGGCGCACACTACGGATAACGCCGTCATCGAGGGATTTTGCTGGACAACCAAGGAGGATGCAGGTTATGAAACAGTGGCGGAAAAGATTGCTTTCGTTGATGCTGACATTGGCGCTGGTGGCCGGGCTGACCGCCGGCTTCCCGCTGGGCGTGCGGGCCGAAGCCCCGGCGGAGAGCGAGCCGCAGGCTTTTGAGGACGCCTCCCAGGCGGAGGAAACGGTGCCCGAGGAGGGGGCCGCTCCCGAGGAGGGGGCCGCTCCCGAGGAGGGGGCCCTCCCCGAGGAGACCGAAACCCCGGAAGAAACCGAGGCGCCGCCCGAGGCGGCGCTGCCGGAGGATGTGGGCGCGGACGCGCAGGAAAGCACCCCAACCGACCTTGAGGAGGAGGCCGAGCCCCCCGAGGAAACGGAGCTGTTTTTTGATTCCGCCGCCGCTGTGGCCGCCGCGGAAGCCGGCGACAAGGGCGACCAGGATATTTTCAGCCTGCTGAACCTGGACGTGGATACCGACCGCACCACCGTTGAAAAAGAGGTGGAAAGGGAGGGCTTGCAGCAGCCCTATGGCGACGAGCACACCCTCACCATCAACGAGCTGCTGTGGACAGGCTACCGGCAAGACGATTCCTCAAAATATCGCTCCTACCTGTACGGCCACGGCGGCGCGCACAACGCCACCCTGCGTGACCAACAACCGCTTAAGGGCTATGGAAGGCGGGAATCTGACGGAAGCACAAGAGATTTCAGCTTCGGCACCACCAGCGAGCGCATGGTTGGCATCGAGGGCGATTTCACCGGCAACGGCCGGAAGTCCGAGGTTGCCGCCCTCACCTACTGGAGCAGCCGCAAGCTGGAGCTCTGGGTGGGCGACGCCTCCGAGATTGCCAGCAATTCAAACAACTATGTGGCGCATAAATTGAAGGATTTTGGCACCCCGCCGATTAATGCAATCTACAACTTCAACACCAGCAACGCCACCGACGAGATGCAGATAGAAACCGGCGATCTGAACGGCGACGGCTTCGACGAAATTATTCTGCTGAAGCCCAACTACGATGACGGCACCGGCGCCACCGGCGAGCTGGTGGTGTTCTCCCTCATCAACCCCAACAGGGCGGCGCCGCCCGATTGGACCCTGACCTCCAGCTGGGCGCAGAGCAGCCACATCCTCCCCATCGGCTTTGGGCGCGAGAACTCGAGCTCCGGCACCCCGGATACATCGGGCACCTTCATCCGCACCCACTCCCTGAGCGTGGGCGACCTGGACAGCGACGGCAAGGACGACATCGCCGTGATGAGCAGCGAGCTGCAGGCCCACGCAACCGATACCAACTACAACAAGCTGCGCGCCAGCCTGCTGATTGTCTATGGCACAAGCAGCAGCAACGGCCGCTTCCCCTTCAGCCGCACCGAAAACTACAACCACAACATAGCGGGCAAAACAAACGACCTGTTTGGCGACCACAAAGACAAAGAAGGCCAGCTGCTGTACATGCCCACCGTTGCGGACACCGGCGCCACCCCGGAAGGCTTTCTGGAGGGGGTAGCGGGCGCGATGACGGTGCCGTACTATTATACCGTGTCCTACCAGGCGGGCCACAGCCTGACAACCCTGCCCATTCACCTGGGTGTTGAAATTGTGAACGCCAACGGCACCGCGGGCAACGAGCTGCTGATCGGCTATGACCTCTCCCTGTCCGGCAGCATCGACTTTAAAGCAGAGGTGCCGACTATTATATATCCAGATCAAACCGCCTGGTGCTTCAGCGTTGGCTACTGTGTGGAGCAGTCCCGGTACGACAAGGCCACCAAAAAGATGATCCGGATACCCACCACCGAGGTGGACGTGGGGAAAGAGAAGGTAGTCACCGGCCAAAACGGATACACCAAGGTGCTTTTCGACGACCTCAAGGACGCCAAGTTTGCCAACGAGGACTTCATGAGGTCCATGTACCAGAACATGCTGCTGTACGTGGGAACCGGCAGTTCCACCCAGCTGCTGGGGGATAATAACCGCCACAAGGCGCTGCAGATTACTGCGGCCAGGGTGGAAGGCCCACAGGCCAACCCAACCCTGATTGTGAACGGCAACCAGCACGCTCTGGTGAGTGGCCCGAAGTACGTCTTCGTGGACAGCTTCGACAACAACGGCCCCGAGGCCCCCTACCCCTACAGCACCTCCTTCAGCGTGCGGGACCTGCGCCCGGCCACCATGGGCGCCAAAGTGGGGGACGCCACCGAGCCTGTCTACGGCTTTTTCATCAGCTACGAAACCTATAGCAACCCTGCCATCCGCGGCGAGTTTGTGAGCGGGAAGAACAGCTTCAACGGCAAGAGCGCCGCCGGCGTGCTGCGCTCCGACTGGCTTTTGCGCAACGGCGCCATGTTTGTGCTGCCGGATACCGACAGGGACTCGCCCACGCTGAAATACGAGGGCCACGACTTCCTGTACACCGACCCCAGGGTGGTGGCCGCCATGGCGGCGCCGCCCTACATAGAGGACATAAACCGCACATTCGAGATTGACGAAATAAACTACAAGAATGAGTTCAACACCTCGTTCACCACCAGCATGGGCACGGCCACCGGCACCAGCAACAGCAAGAGCACCAACCTGGGCGGCTATGTGTCGGCCGAGGCGGAAATAGGCTTCATGTTCGCCAGCGCCGTTGTGGAAACCGAGTCCGAGTTCAGGGCCGGGTGGACACAGGAGAGCGAAAGCATTATGGAGCGGGCCTTTGAGCGCACCATCACCTCCGCCAACGACGTTGTGGTGGTGCTCACCTACCCCATGGACGTGTACACCTACACCATGACCTACCCCCTCGACGACGCGGGCACCGCAACCGGCGTTACCGATTACATCGTGCATGTGCCCCACTCCCCCATACACGAGCTGCTCTCCCTGGAGGACTACGACCAGGCCTACCAGACCTACCCGGACGTCCTTCCGGATATCTGCGGGCAGGTGTTCACCCACGAGGCCGGCTACCCCGACACCTACACCTACCGTGAAGAGGATTTCGGCGGCGATGTGTGGCCAGGGGACGGCGTGGGCAACGGCCTGCCCAATGCGGATAGCAGCACGCTCGGGGTGGCACTGACAGTCACGAACACCAAATCCCAAATCAGCTCCACCAGCAACTCTGTGGATTTCAAGGTGGGCGGCGGGGCCAAGGCCGGCATCAGCAACAGCGAGGTGAAGGCAACCGGCGGGGTGCTGTACGGCAATGAAAACAGCAAGGGAGAGATTTTCACCGAAACCGAGTCCACCGTGTATGCCGGGCAGGTGGGCGCCAGCAAATACCACAAGCTCTCTCCCTACAGCACCCTCCGGTGGAAGCTGCTTCAATACACCTACCGCGGCAAGCAAAACTTCCCGGTGATCACCTACCAGATTGACATGCCCAAAACCCGCTATTCCATCCCCTACCTCCCCAAGGTGTACGGCATGGATTACGACAACAGCAACAGCAGCCAGGTGGCCATTTACTGGACACCCTCTCCCGACGACCTGGACCCCGGCCCAGACTCCAATGTCGACTACCTGCTGTTCCGCCGGACAAAGGGGAAAACCGACGAAATTTCGCTTGATATGAGCAATTTGTCCTACAGCAGGGTGGACGAAAACTATCATTTCGTCGACACCGGTGTCCAGCCCGGCACCGTGTATGAGTACCACATCAAGGTCCGCGCGGACGCTGCCCAGGCCCAGTCAGACTGGAGCGTGAGCACCGCGCTGATCGAGGCCTTCACCGATGCCGATGCCAACCACACCTACCGCATCACAACCCAGCCGGTGGACCTGACCGTGCGCCCCAACATCGGCGGCCAGCTGCACGCGCAATTCGCCAACGGCGAGGCGGTGCCCGGCAAAGTTGAATACAGATGGCAGTACCTGGCCCAGCTGGGCTGGCAGGACCTCACCGAGAAAAACGTGAACGAGTATGGGGGAATCTTCACCGACACCCTCACCTTCAAGGCCAGGTCCTCCGGCCTTGAGGGCAGCTACCGGCTCTCAGTGGTGTACGCTGGAAGCACGCAATACTCCGACGTGGTGGAGGTGCGGTACGCCCGCTACGGCGCCACCATCGACATGGCTGCCGCCGGCACCATCACCGGCAAGTCCACCGAGGTGAAAATCGACGCCACGGTGCTGCCGGAGAGCGGCTCCCCCTCGGACAACGTGACGCCGGACTCCCTGGTGCAATACACCCTCACCTCGCCCAACGGTAGCGTGTACATGTTCAACGCGCCGGTTGACGAGACGGGCAAGGCCACCGCCACCTTCAGCCTGTCCACCTCCGGCCTGTACACCGTGGAGGCCACCTACCGCGGCGACGCGCTGTACGGCCTGGCCGTGGCCGAAACCCTGTACCTGAACAAGCCGGGCGACGCAAACGACGCTTACATCACCGCCGCCATGCCCGAAACCACCTTCCCCTACGGCCACACACAGGAGATCAATGTCACCCTGCACAGCGACGCCCCAAGCACCCCGGTGACCAACCCCAGCATCAGCATCTACTCATTTGCGGGGAGCAAGCCCGGCACCACACCGCTGACGGACTGGGTGAGCGGCAGCACGGTCACCTTCAAGGAAATCGGCAATTACCGGATGATCATCACTGCCGACGGGGCGAAGAATACGCTCGCCTACACCATCACCGTCACCAAGCGCAGCATCACCTACGCCATCGACCACGTCATCCGCTATACGGGCGAGACCCCTTCAGCCGCCGACCTGTCCATCAGCCTGACGGAGGGCAGCCTTGCGCCGGGCGACACAGGCCTCACCGCCGCCGACCTGGAGGTCATCACCAGCGTGGGGGATCCGGTGAACCTGAATAACGCCCCCGCGGCGGGCACCTACACCATCCGGGTGAAAAGTGACAAGCTGACAGCCCTGAGAAAGCATTATAATGTCGACGTGCCCCGGGCCACCTACGAGGTGATTGAGGGCATCCCGCAGCACACCATCACCTTTGGCGTGGCAAGCGGGCAAGACGCCCTTGGCACGGTGGTTGCCCAAGACCCCAAGGGCCTGAAAAGCGGGCGCAAGGTGCCCACCGGCACCACGGTGGCGCTGCGGGCGCAGCCGGCCGCCACCCAGTACAGCTTCGACAGCTGGGAGGTCAGCCCCGCGAACGCGGGAACCCAGCTGGGCAACATCCTGATTATCAGCAACGTGACCACCGACATCACCGTCACCGCCAAGTTCAACTCTGCCAGCATCACGGTCACCCCCGGTAACGCCAAGCTGGAGCCGGGCGAAAAACTTCAGTTCCTCGCCGAGCTGCCCTTCGGCCTCTCGGGCGCCGTTGAGTGGTCTGTCTCCGGGAACCTGAACGGCGAGACCGCCATCAGCGACAGCGGCATGCTGAGCATCGCCGAGCTGGAGCCGGCCAGCAGCCTGAAAGTGACGGCGACCGCCAAAACCGATTCCTCGGTCACCGGTTCCGCCACCGTCACGGTGGTGCAGCCCAGGCTGGGCCTGCTGGTGACCGAAAACGGAACCCCGCACAGCGACCTGACACTGTATGCCCAGGAGAGCAAGACCCTCACCGTGGTGCCCATCCCCAGCAGCGCGGAGGTCACCAGCCTCACTGTCACCTCGGCCAACACCAAGCTGGCCCAGGTGTCCGGCCTGGACACCGCGACCCGCAGCTTCAAGGTCACGGCCCTCAAGGCGGGCCTGGCAGAGCTGGTCATCACCCTGGGCAGCGGTGCCGACACGGTGGTGGTGCCCTTCAGCCTGCGCATATTGAGCCACGACGCCGACAGCGTGACCGCCACCCTGAACAAAACCAAGGCCCAGCTGGTGGTGGGCAAAACCCTGAAGCTCACCCCCGGCTACACCCCCAAAACGGCCCCCATTGCCAGCGCCGAGTGGACGTCCAGCGATGCCGCCGTGGCCCGGGTGGACCAGGCCGGCACCGTGACGGCCGTTGGCCCCGGCACGGCCACCATCACCCTGAGCGCAACCCCCTGGTACGCCACCGGGCCGATCCAGCCGGCCATCTGCGACATCGAGGTCACCGCGCCGGCCACCGGCATCACCCTGCTGGGCAAGGGCCAGGCCGCCCTGCCCAAAACCGTCACGCTGGCGGCGGCAGGCTGCGCAAACAGCAGCCCGGTGTATGAGAGCAGCATCTCCCTTGTTGCAAAGCTGGCCCCCGAAAACTGCAGCGACACGGTGGTTTGGAAAAGCAGCAACCCCGCCGTTGCCACCGTGGCAGACGGCCTGGTGACCGGCGGCACGAAAGCCGGCAGCGCCACCATCACCGCCACGGCGGGCCGCAAAAAGGCCAGCTACAAGGTAACCGTGGTGGTGCCCGTACCCGACAACGGCATCACACTGAGCAGTGCCACCGGAACCCTTGCGGCCGGAAAATCCCTGACCCTGAAGGCCGCCGTGGCCGACCGCGGCGCGATGAAAACCACCAACAAGAAGCTGGTGTGGGAGGCGGCGGACCGCGCCATCGCCACGGTGAGCGCCACCGGCAAGGTGACGGCCCTGCGGCCCGGCAGCACGAACATCCTGGCCCGCTCCCAGGAGAACCCGGACATCTTTGCCACCTACGCCCTCACGGTGACAGCGCCGCTCACCGGGATGAAATTTAACCAAAAAACCTTCACCATGCAGGCCGGCACCGGCGCCGTGCTGAACCTGACCTTCAATGGCGGCGCCGGCGTGGACGCCCCGGGCGCTGTCACCCTGACCAGCACCGACCCGGGTGTTCTCGCCTTCACCGGCGCGGCCGGGGCCACCATCACCCCGGCCGACCCCCACGGGGACATCGGCATCACCGCGGCAAACACCCTGCCCCAGGGCAAGAGCACCGTCACGGTGACCGTCAAGGCCGAGGCCACCAAGGCGGACGGGAAGCGCCTCACCGCCACCCTCAAAATCAAGGTGACCAGCGGGGGCGTCACCACCGTCAGCGGCGTGGGGCTCACCGCAGCCTCCGCCAAAAAGGCGCCGGGCTGCGGCGCAAAGAGCACCGCCTGGCCCAACGCCCCGCTGGCCGTGGGCGCCGCCTTCACGCCGGGCGTGACGATTGCGCCCTCAGGCGCCTCCAACAAGAACCTCGTCTGGTCGGCCACGCTGTACGAGGCCGGCGCCGATTCCCCCAGCACGCTTCCCGCAGGCGACTACATCGACCTGGACCGCAGCACCGGCAAGGTGACGGCAAAGCGGCCCACCGGCGACGAGTACGAGATCGAGCTGGTTGGCGCCCCCGCCAGCCCTGCCAGCGCCGAGGTGGCGCCGGTGCGCATCCGCTTTGCAACCGTGACCGCCATCACCCGGCTGGCGGTGCAGACCAACCGCGCCGGAGCCTCCACCATCCTGCAGGTGCGCGGCACCCTGCAATTGAAGGCAATCATCACGCCCGGCGACGCCACCTGGCAAAAGGTGCAGTGGACCAGCACCAACCCCGAGGTGGCACGGGTGATTGCCGGTGACGAGAGCGCCACCGCAACCATCCAGGGGCTGGCCGCCGGCACGGCCACCATCCGGGCAACCGCGCCGGACGGCAGCAAAAAAACCGCCAGCATCAAGGTGACCGTGAAGCAGCCGGTGACCAATATCAGCATTGCCAACACCGCCGCGGATGCTGACTTCCTCCCGGGCACTGTGCGCGTAGGCCAGGGCAAAACCCTGCCGCTGAAGGCGCAGCTCAACGCGGCCACAACTTTGGGCGAAGGGAACGCAATCACCGCCGTGAGCGGCCGGCCCTCCGCCACACAGCTGGAATGGCGCATCCTTTCGGGCGGGGAGTTTGTGAGCCTGAACGCCAAAACCGGGCTGGTGAAAGGGCTGGCCAAGGGCACCGCCTGCATCGAGGTGCTACCCAAGGGCCAGGCCGGGGGCGGCCTTGGCACCGAGGTGACGGTCCACCGCATGGAATCGGGCGCGCCGGTGGCCTACCGGTACAGCAACCGGGTCTATGTGAACGTGGAGGTGCCCGCCAAGTCCGTCAAGATAGACCAGAAGGCTTTCAGCGTGTACGGGGACGCGCGCAGCCTGACCCTGAGCGCCACCACCTCGCCCGGCATGGCCCAGCTCACCACCGGCGAGGACATCCTCACCTGGAGCCTGCCGCCAAACGGCGCCCTCGCCTTCGACAAGGACAGCGCCGCCATGAACGCCCTTGCCATCACAGACGGCCCCGCCGGCTCCACCTACACCGCTGCCGCCGGTTCAAACCAGGTGGTGCTGAAAACCTCGGCGGTGCAAAAGGACACCACGGTCAAGCTGACGGTGTCCACCGCCGGCGGCAAAAAGGCCACCGTCTCCATCAAGGTGGTGCAGGACGAGGCCAAAGCCCCGAAGGTGCAGGACCTCTCCCTGAAGAAAAGCGCCGTTTGGGTGCAGATTGGCAAAACCGCCAAAATCGTCCCGACGCTGGCGCCCAGCCGGCCGGCGCCCGGCAACGCCAACCTGAGCTGGAGCATCACCGAGTATGACATAGACAAGCGCCCGGTGCCCAAAAGCGAAGCCGGCCGGGTGGCCACGGTGGACCAGAGCGGTAAGGTGACCGCACACGGCCAGGGCTACGCCGTTGTGACGGTGAGCACCATGGACGGGAACTACCGCGCGTCCTGCACGGTGTACTGTGTGAAGAAAAACTGAGGCATCGC
>JAJDIZ010000035.1 GCA_030266915.1 Ruminococcaceae bacterium OttesenSCG-928-D13
AGTATTTAAGCATATGAGATGACTTGATAAAAATGGGAGGCGAAGCAAATGGGCCAGACAATGGCACAAAAAATCATAGCCGCCCATCTGGTGGACGGGGAGATGAAACCCGGCGCCGAGGTGGGCTTGCGGATAGACCAAACCCTGACACAGGACGCCACCGGCACCATGGCCTACCTGGAGTTCGAGGCCATGGGCATTCCCCGCGTGAAAACCGAGCTCAGCGTGGCCTACATTGACCACAACACCCTGCAAAGCGGCTTCATGAACGCAGACGACCACGCTTTCATCCGCAGCATCGCTAAAAAAATCGGCGTGCGCTACGCCCGCCCGGGCTGCGGCATCTGCCATCAGGTGCATCTGGAGCGCTTTGCCGCCCCGGGCAAAACCCTGATTGGCAGCGACAGCCACACCCCCACGGCAGGCGGCATCGGCGCCCTTGCCATTGGCAGCGGCGGGCTGGACGTGGCCGTGGCCATGGGCGGCGGGGCCTACTACATCCCCTACCCTAAGGCCCTGCGGATCACCCTCACCGGCAGCCTGCCCGCCTACGTGGGCGCCAAGGACATCATCCTCGAGGTGCTGCGCCGCCTCACCGTCAAGGGCGGGGTGGGCAAAATCATCGAGTACGCCGGGCCGGGCGTGGCCACCCTCACGGTGCCCCAGCGGGCCACCATCACCAACATGGGGGCCGAGCTTGGCGCCACTTCGTCGATTTTCCCCTCGGACGAAAACACCCGCGCCTTCCTGAAGGCCCAGGGCCGCGAGGCGGATTTTGCGCCGCTGGCCCCGGACCCGGACGCGGTGTACGACGAGGAGCTGACCATCGACCTTGCCGCCCTCGAGCCGCTGGCCGCCTGCCCCCACAGCCCCGACGCCGTGGTGCCGGTGCGCGAGCTGGCAGATGTGAAAGTTGACCAGTGCTGCATCGGCAGCTGCACCAACTCGTCCTTGGCGGACATGGTGACCGTGGCGCGGATGCTGCGCGGCAAAACCGTGGACCCGTCCGTCAGCCTCACCATTAGCCCCGGCAGCCGCCAGGTGCTGGAGATGCTGAGCGAAAACGGCGCCCTGACGGACATCCTCGCCTCGGGCGCCCGCCTGCTGGAGTGCGCCTGCGGCCCCTGCATCGGCATGGGGCAAAGCCCGTCAAGCGGCGGCGTCTCCCTGCGCACCTTCAACCGCAACTTCGAGGGCCGCAGCGGCACCGCCGACGCCAAGGTCTATCTGGTCAGCCCCGAGGTGGCGGCCGCCAGCGCCCTCACCGGCCACATCACCGACCCGCGCAGCCTGCCGGCTGTGGAGCCCTTCGAAATGCCGGCAGCCTTCGCGGTGAACGACAACAACATCGACCTGCCCGCCACCGAGGCCGAGAGCGCCGGGCTAAAGATCACCCGCGGGCCGAACATCAAGCCCCTGCCCCAGGCGCAGCCCCTGCCCGACAGCCTGACCCTGCCGGTGCTGCTGCGCGTGGGCGACAACATCACCACCGACCACATCATGCCCGCCGGGGCCAAAATTCTGCCCTACCGCAGCAACATCCCCCACCTCTCCCAGTATTGCTTTGAAGGGGTGGATCCGGAATTCCCGGCCCGCGCCAAGGCCGCGCCCGAGGGCTGCTTCATCGTGGGCGGCATCAACTACGGCCAGGGCTCCAGCCGTGAGCATGCGGCCCTTGTGCCGCTCTACCTCGGCATCCGGGCCGTCATCGTGCAAAGCTTTGCCCGCATCCACAAGGCCAACCTGGTGAACGCCGGGCTGCTGCCGCTGGAATTTGAAAATCCGGCCGACATGGACAAGCTGAACCAGGGCGACACCATCACCCTTGAGGGCATTCTGGCCGGGCTGGACAGCGGCCGGGTGACCCTGCGCACCGTCGGCGGCGAGGCCGTCACGCTGAAATGCGACCTCTCCTCCCGGCAGGCGGATATCATCCGCGCGGGCGGCCTGCTGAACTACACCCGCGAAAAGGCCGAGGGCTGATGAAAAGCCACAACAGACTGCCGGCCGCCGGGCTGTGCCTGCTGATCGGGTGCGCCCTGCTGGCCGGATGCAGCCGATCAAATAGCGAGTCTCGCTCCATCATCATGGCGGCCCCGCCGGCCAGCACCTACCGCGCCGAGGAGGACGCCGATTCCGCCGAGAACGCGCCGGTGCCCGAGGACCCCGCCCCCAGCTGGCAGGTGGCCTCCCGCAACCTGGGCAGCGTCTACACCGGCACCGAGGCCGGCTGCTACACCCTGCTGAACCACACCGACGGCTCGGCCGAGCTTGTCTTTTTTGACTATGAGGCCCTGACGATGTCGACCCCGCTGCGGGACGAGGCCGCCCAAAACGGGGCCACCGGCAGCCTGCCGGGCATCTACGGCGGCGCCACCCTGGCCTGGGCCGACGGCCTCTACCTGTTCAACCAGCGCAGCACCGACGGCCTGATGGCCGGCCTCGGCGAGGAGGCACAGGCCTCCGTCCTCCGGGTGGACAGCGAAAAGGGCATCACGGCCTCCGCCGTTCTCCCGATGAACCTGAGTATCCGCCAGTCCGGCATTGTGCTGGGCGACGGCGGGGCGCACCTCTACTTCATCGCCGAGGACAACGCCCCCGAGGAGGGCGTGCAGGACGTTCTGATCGAGCTGGACTGCGCGGCTATGGAATACGCCGAGCTTTACCGCTTCGACATCGGCTATGAGCACACCATCGAGGGCTACTGGGAAAACGGGCCGCTGATCTGCGCCACCACCGCCCTGCCTGCCACCGACGACCCCAGCTTCAACGACATCTGGAGCAACCGGGCCTACATTCTCTACAAGCACGGCCTGTACAGCGGCAGCCGCGAGGTGGTGATGAGCTGGAGCCAGGGCCTGCCCACGAATGTGCACAACAACATGCTCTATTACTTCCAGCCGGAAGACGGCAACCTCTACGCCCAGAACGCCGATACCGGCGAGGCCGGGGTACTGGCCTCCGGCCTTGCCCCCGAGGACTACATCGTGGCCCAAATTCAGCCGATGCTGGACGGCCTGGTGCGGCTGCAATTCTCCACCAACCAGGGGCGCACCATCTTCAACTACACCATCAACCCTGACACTAGCGAGGTGGGCCAGCCCTCCACCAAGGACCTGGGCGACAACGTCAGCGTGCTGGCCGAGGCCCCAGCGTTCTTTCTGGTGCGCAGCGGCGACAAGTGGGTGAACAAGGATCTGGTGGACCAGAGCGGTTCCATCCCCGGCACCGTGGGCGGCACCAGCGGCAATTTCGTATCCCTGCCCGAGTACGCGCTGATCGCCAAGGCCGACTACTGGGCCGGCAACCGGCAGTTCACCCCGGTCTCCGATTTGATCTACGGGGACTGACAGGAAACGCCGCCGGACGATTTCGGATAACAAAATATACACCAAACATAAAGGAAGTGTGCCGATGTTTACAAGGGACGAAGCCCACAAGCGCCTGGACGAGGTGTTGGACCGCCAGAACAAGCGGGTTGCCGCGATGAAAACCCAGGGCGATTTTGTGGATTATGAAAAGCTCGACAAGCTCGTCATCGGGGTGTGCGGGGGCGACGGCATCGGCCCGGTGATCACATCGGTGAGTGAAGACGTGCTGCGCTTCCTTTTGAAGGACGAGGTGGCGGCCGGCCGGGTGGAGTTCCGCACCATTGACGGCCTCACCATCGAGAACCGCATCGCCAAGGGCCAGGCCATCCCGGAGGAGGTGCTGGCCGAGCTGAAGGAATGCCATGTGATCCTGAAAGGCCCCACCACCACGCCGGACGCCTCCTACAAAGGGCCCAACATCGAGAGCGCCAACGTGGCCATGCGCCGCGAGCTGGACCTGTTTGCCAACGTGCGGCCGGTGAAGGTGCCCGAGCAGGGCATCGACTGGACCTTCTTCCGCGAGAACACCGAGGGCTCCTACGCCGTGGGCAGCCTGGGCTTCGAGGTGGAGGACGGCGTCAGCCTGGACTTTACCATCACCACCACCGAGGGCACCCGGCGCATTGCAACACTCGCCTTCGAGCACGCCAAAAAGCACGGCAAAACCAAGGTTGCCGTGGTCACCAAGGCCAATGTCATCAAGGCCACCGACGGTAAATTTTTGCGCATCTGCAATGAAATCGCCGAAAATTACCCAGGCATCGCCGCCGAGAGCTGGTACGCCGACATCACCACCGCAAAGCTGGTGGACGAGAAGCGCCGCCGGGAGTTCCAGGTGTTTGTGCTGCCCAACCTCTACGGCGACATCATCACCGACGAGGCCGCCGAGTTCCAGGGAGGCGTCGGCACCGCCGGCAGCGCCAACATCGGCAAGCGCTACGCCATGTTCGAGGCCATCCACGGCAGCGCCCCCCGCATGGTGGCCGAGGGCCGCGGCGCCTACGCCGACCCGTGCAGCATGCTGCGGGCCACCGCCCTGCTGCTGGGCCACATCGGCCGCACCGACCTTGCCGCCCGGCTTGAAAAGGCGCTGGACACCTGCATGTTCACCGAAAAAAAGCTGGTGATCACCGGACGCGACACCGGCGCCACCAGCGCAGAATTTGGGCGCTACGTCATGGAGACGATTGAAAATGGCTAATAACTCGGGTAAGATATCCCTGCCGGTGATCAAGCGGCTGCCCCGCTACTACCGCTACGTCCGGGATCTGCAAAAGGCCGGGGTCACCACGGTGTCCTCCAGCGAGCTGGCACGGCTGCTGGGCACCACGGCCAGCCAGGTGCGGCAGGACTTCAACTGCTTCGGCGGCTTTGGCCAGCAAGGGGTGGGCTACAACGTCCAGCTGCTGGCCAGCGAGCTGACAAACCTGCTGTACCAGGGCGAGACACTGAACACCGTGCTGCTGGGAACCGGGCGGCTCGGACGCACCATTTCGGGCTTCATTGCCCGGGAGCTGCCGGGCTTCAAGCTGGTGGCCGCCTTTGACAACGCCCCCGCCCAGGTGGGCCAGTCTTTGGGCGAGCTGACCGTGCTGGACGTGGCCACCCTGGAGGACTTCTGCAAGCAGCACCATCCCCAGATTGTTGTGCTCTGCGTGCCGGAGGACGCCGCCGCCGAGCTGGCGCCGCGGCTGGCCGGGCTGGATTTCAAAGGCCTGTGGAATTTCAGCCACTACGACGTGGGCAACCTTAGCCCCGGCATCGCAGTGGAGAACGTCCACCTGGGCGACAGCCTCTCCAGCCTGGGCTTTCGGGTGCGCAACCCGGCAGGCGAAAACTGATCCCCGTGCCGCATCGGCACGAACAACCGGCGCCATACGCCGGCATATCATTAATTTGACGGAGGACTGATTATCATGGCAGAGTTCAAATACGAGATTACCGAGCGCATCGCGGTGCTGAGCCAGAACCCCAACGGCTGGGAGCGCCAGCTGAACCTGGTGAGCTGGAATGACCGGGAGCCCAAGTACGACATCCGTGACTGGAGCCCCGACGGCGGCAAGATGGGCAAGGGCATCAGCATGACGGCCGAAGAATTGGCCATCCTCAAGGGTGTGCTGGAAGATTTGGAGCTGTAATGGACTATAAGGCGGAGTTTATCTCCCTGTACGAAAAACACATCCAGCGCCCCGGGGCCGACAAGCTGCTGGGCTGGATGCAGACCACCGATTTCTTCACGGCGCCAGCCTCCACCCGGTTCCACGGGGCCTGCGAGGCCGGCCTTGTGATGCATAGCGTCAACGTGGCGAACGTGCTGCTCTCCCGCTTCGGGGACGGCGACTACACCGCCGAGAGCCTTGCGGTGTGCGGCCTGCTGCACGATTTGTGCAAGGCCAACTTCTACAAGCCCGGCTTCCGCAACGTAAAAAATGACGCCACCGGCCAGTGGGAGAAGGTGCCAAGCTACTCGGTGCAGGACGCCTTCCCCTACGGCCACGGCGAGAAAAGCGTCTACCTGATCGAGCGGATGATGCGGCTGAAAAACGAGGAGGCTGTGGCAATCCGCTGGCACATGGGCGGCTTCGACGACGCAGTGCGCGGCGGCAGCTACGCCATCAGCGATGCCTGGCGCAACTACCCCCTCGGGGTGATGCTGCACATCGCGGACCTCGAGGCCAGCTACCTGATCGAAAAGGGTACCAGCGCGGTGAACAAGTAGCAAAAAGGAGGCGCAAAAGCGCCTCCTTTTTTATTTACGTTTTGCGTGCCGCCCACTCGTCCCGCAGCAGGCTGTAGAGCAAGCGGTCCCGCATTTTGCCGTCGTGCCAGGCGCACTGCCTGTGGTGCGCCTCCCTGACCATCCCGCACTTCTGCATCACCCGCTCCGAGGGGCGGTTGTCGGCGAAGCAGCCGGTCTCGAAGCGGAATACACCGTCGTCCTCGAAGGCATGGCGCATCAGCTCAAGCACCGCCTCGGGCATGTAGCCCTTGCCGTGGTGCTCCGGCAGCATGAAGTACCCGGCGTGCACCACCTTGCCCGGGGGTGGGCTGTCAATCACGGTGTAGCCCACCGACCCAAGGTAGGCCCCGCCCTCGGCCAGCTCCATCGCCAGGAACACCTTTTCCCTCGGCGCCTCCAGGGCCGCCGCCATCGCCTCCTCCAGGTTTTGGCGGCTCTCCGCGAGGCTGTGGGTCAGCAGGTCCGGCAGGAAATACATCGTCTTTTCGTCGCTCATCAGCCTGTGGTGGTCAGCCAGGTCGGCCGGTCGGTAATCCCGCAAAATCAGGCGTTCGGTTCGAAGTGTCAGCATGGGGCCTCCAATAGCAGAGGGGAGACGCAGTGCGCCTCCCCTCGTGGTTTATCGGTTGCTTAGTTGTCCCGCTGGTTCAGGATGTTCAGGATGCTCTCGTAGTAGTCGTCATCGCTGCGCACCGTCTCCTCCTCGCCGTCCCCTGCGAACACCAGGCCCGAGACACCCACCCCGGCGCCGGCGGTCTGGGCGCTGCCGCTGGTGTCGAAGCCGGTGGCCACCACGGTGATCAACATGCTGTCGGTAAGGTTTGGATCGAAGGCCGCGCCCCAGATGATGTGGGCGTCCGGATGGGCCGCGCTGGTGATCATGCTGGCAGCAGTCTCCACGTCGTCCAGCGACACATCGGGCGAGGCGGTGACGTTGATGATCACGCCGCGCGCCCCCGAGATCGAGGTCTCCAGCAGCGGGCTGGTGATGGCGGCGGTGGCGGCGTCCTCTGCCATGTTGCCGCCCTTGGCCTCGCCGGTGCCCATGTGGGCATAGCCCGCGTCGCGCATCACGCTGCGCACGTCGGCAAAATCCAGATTGATGAAAGCCGGCACATTGACGAGGGTGGAAATACTCTCCACGCCCTGGCGCAACACGTTGTCGGCCGCCGCGAAGGCGTTGGCCATCGTGATCTTCTCCTGGCTCAGCAATTTCAGCCGCTCGTTGGGGATGACAATCAGGCTGTCCACCCGCTCAAGCAGGGAGCGAATGCCCTCCTCGGCCTTGGACATGCGCAGCCGGCCCTCGAAGGCAAAGGGCTTGGTCACGATGCCCACCGTGAGGATGCCCATCTCCTTGGCGATGTCGGCCACCACGGGGGCCGCGCCGGTGCCGGTGCCGCCGCCCATGCCGCCGGTGATAAACACCATCTGCGAGCCTTTCAGTGCCGCGGCAATCTCGTCGCGGCTCTCCTCGGCGCAGCGCTGGCCAATCTCCGGGTCCCCGCCGGCACCACGGCCGCGGGTGAGCTTGGCGCCCAGCTGCACCTTCTGTGTGGCCTTGGAGGTGAACAGCACCTGCTGGTCGGTGTTCATCGTGATGAACTCCACCCCTTGCAGGCCGTACTCGATCATGCGGTTCACCGCGTTTCCGCCGCCGCCGCCCACACCTACAACCTTGATATTGGTTACGTTTTGCATTTCCTCATCGAGAACAAATGCCATACTTCTATCCTCCCAGCCACGGCGTTTTTTCGCGGCGCACAATACTTTTCAATCAACCGGATGGCCAGATGCCATCACAGGGCACTATATTCTTTTATACAATATCAGAATTAACCGTCAAATTCAAGGCTTTGGTGGCATAAAAACACCAAATCTTTGAAAAAAACCAGAAATAACCGGGTATGACTACAAAATGTTGTGGGGCCCGAAGGGCAAATTTTGGCTTGCTTTTCCAAACTATCAATTCGCACCACCCTTGGGAGCAAACAAAATTTCCCGCACCCGGCTCGGCAAGGCGCCGGGCAGGCCCATCGTCCCTTGTGATGGGCCCGGGGCGCAGCCCCGCTTATGTCCGGCGGTGCGGCCGAGCCGTAAGCGCGGCCCGGCACGGGCGCGCGGGTGTGGGTGGGCCCGAAGCGGGCGCGCCGGTTTGACAACCTGCGGCGCCATGATGGCACCCACCCGTCTAGTTCCTCTATTCCGGCGATATAACAGCCCGCCCGGTGGAGATATAGTAGCGCATGTCCAGCGTGCCGCTCTCCTTCGGATCCACCATTCCCTGCTCGCCACCGGTTAGCAGCACGGCAGCGGCCTGCAGCTTTTCCTCCAGGCCGCTGCGGGGGCCAAGCTTCACCACGATGCGGTCCTCCCAGCAAAAGCGCAGCTCCAGCGGGTCTTCCACATCCACCCAGGTGATGTCCTCAAGGCCGGACTTTTCCAGTTCCCCCAGCAGCAGCTCCAGCGCGGCGAACCGATCTGCCGGAAGGGCGCCCTGGGCCGCCGCGTCCTGAGCCACTGGCCCGGATGGCGGGGCCACGGTGGTGCCCTCCGCATCGGAACCGTCCGCGCCCGAAGCATCGTCATTCCCTGCTGAGGCGTCCCCGCTGGCAGAGCTGTCGCCCGAGCTGCTGCTGGCTGGGGCCGAGCTGCTCGAAGAAGCGCTCTGCTTTTTGGCCGCCTCGGTCAGGGCCAGCGGCAGGCCCACCTCGATCTCCAGCCCCTCGAGCCCGTCGATGCGGGTGAGGCCGCCGGGGGCGGAATCGGCCAGGCGCAGCACCTTACCGCTTGCGCTCAGCACGGCGCAGCCGTCCTGCCAGGGCAGGCAGTAGGCCTCCTCGGCCGGCACAGCCTTGAACACAATGGTGGACGGCAGCCGCCGCCGGATGGTGATGTCCTCGATGTAGGGCAGGCTTTGGGTGATGCGCCCGGCGGCTGCGGACACCGAGAAGCCATACATGTTGTCCCCCTCGCCGTGGCCGAAGGCGGTGGCCACCTGCTCCACCGAGTAGGGCACCTCTCCCTCCAGCTCGAAGCCGCCGATCTTGAACAGCAGGTTGACCGACAGCACCACCCCGCCGCCGATCAGCCCAATGATCAGCAAGGCGGCCATCAGCCGCCGCTGGAAACGCCTGCGGGCCGGGTTCACCGGCTTCCGCCTTTTGGCGGGCCTTTGTTTTGCCGCCGCGTCGTCTGGGGCGCGCTTTCCGTTTTGTGCTTGGCCGCCCTGCTTTTGGCCTGCTCCCGAGCGCTGCTTGCCACCGGAACTGCGGCTTCGCTGCCCTCCGGCTCCGGTATTCACGTACTGCCCGGGTGCGGCGCCGCGGTTTGGCCCCGGCAGGTCGGGGGGCGGCAGCCGGCGCACCCGATCGAAGGCCTCGGGGGGCGGCACCCCGCTCGAGGCCCGCTGGGCCGGCCTTTGGGTCGGGCGCTGGGCGGGCGGCGGCGTGGCGGCCACCTTACCCTTCTTCTTTTTCGCCAGCGCGCTCACCTCCCGATTGCGTGCCGGGCAGGCCGTCTGTAAGCTTTGCCAGCGCGTCGAGGATGGTCTTCAGGGCCTGTGGCCGGGCCAGCCCCTTTGCGCTTTCACCCATGGCGGCCAGGCGGCCCGGATCGGCGGTCAGGCCGTCCACCGTCTCAATCAGCGCCGGGCCGGTCAGGTCCTTCTCCTCAAACACCAGCGCAGCCCCGGCCTTGACCAGCTCGAGGGCGTTGTAATATTGGTGGTTTTCGGCCACATTGGGGGACGGCACCAGCACCGAGGCCCGGCCCACCGCCTCAAGCTCTGCCAGGGTCAGCGCCCCGGCCCGGCAGATCACAAGGTCTGCCGCGGCCAGCATTTCGGGCATGTCGTCGATATACTCCCGGATGACGAAGCCCGGGCTATGATCTATGCCAAGCCGGGCCGCGAGGGCGGCAAAATCCGCCTTCTCGATGCTGCCGGTGGCGTGAATGTGCAGAAAATCCCGGTTTTCAAGGTGCCAGGCGGCAAGCTCGGCCACCACCTCGTTCACCCGCTGGGCCCCAAGGCTGCCGCCGTAGCTCAGCAGCACCGGCCGCTCCCCGGCGCCCAGCTTTTTTCGGGCGGCGGCGCGGTCCACCAAAAGCAGCTCGGGCCGCACCGGGTTGCCGGTGACGATCGTCTTGCCCGGGGCGCCAAGGCGGTCCACCGCGCTCTCGGTGGGGGCAAATACCACGTCCGCCCCTTTGGCCAGCAGCCGGTTGGTCACCCCGGGGTAGGCGTTCTGCTCATGGATCGCCGTCTTGTATCCCAGTTTTGCCGCCTCGCGCAGCACCGGGCCGCTCACGTAGCCGCCGGTGCCGATCACAAGGTCGGGCTTCACTTCCTTCAAAATGCGGCGGGCAGCCGTGCCGGAAAGAGCCAGGTACCAGGCGGCGGCCAGGTTCCGGGCGATGTTGCGCGGGGTGAAGCTGCGCTGGATGCCCCGCACCTCGATGTGGTGGAAGGCATAGCCGGCCTGCTCAACCAGGCGCTTTTCCATGCCGGCGCGGCGGCCGGCAAAATGAATTTCGGCGCCCGGCCAGCGCTCAAGGATCCCCCCCGCGATGGCAAGCGCCGGATTCACATGGCCGGCGGTGCCGCCGGCGGCAAACAGTACGCGCATCAGCCCACCTCCCGCCGGGATTCCGCCGGGGCTTCGGCACCGGCGCTCAGCGCGGATGCGGCCTCCGCCGCGCCCACGTCGCCCGGCTCGGGCGTCTGGTTTTTGCGGCGGATCGAGAGGTTTGCCTTGCGGGACACCGACAGCACGATGCCCATCTGTCCCAGCAGCATGCACAGCGAGGTACCGCCGTAGCTGAAGAAGGGCAGGCTGATGCCGGTGGCGGGAATGGCGTTCAGGTTCACGGCGATGTGCAGGAAGGCCTGCAGGGATATCTGCACCGTGATGCCGATCACCAGCATCGAGCCGAACTTGTCCTTTGCGCGCAGGGCGATGAAGATGCCCCGGCCCAGCAGGGCCAAAAACAGCAGCATCACGGCAACGCCGCCCACCATGCCCAGCTCCTCGCACACCACGGCATAGATGTAGTCGTTGTACACCTCGGGCAGGTAGAGGAATTTCTGCACACTCTGGCCGATGCCCCGCCCGGTGAGGCCGCCGCTGCCCACGGCAATCAACCCCTGGATGGTCTGGTAGGAGTTCTTGGCGTTGAACGGGTCCTGCCAGATTTCGATGCGGTTCATCACGTATTCGGGCAGCAGGCTCTGGAAACGGGTGGCCAGCAGGTACGCCACCACCCCCACGGTGACAGCCCCAAGCGCAAACCAGCGCCACTGCACCCCGCCGGCCAGCATCATCGAAAGGCCGATGCCCAGCACCAGCAGTGTGCAGGAGACGTGGGGCTCCACCACGATGAGCAGGCAGAACACCCCGAGCACCGCCACCAGCGGCATGAAGCCGTACTTGAAGGTTTTGATGCGGCTCTGGTTGGCGGTGATCATCTTGGCGAACACCAGGATAACCGCCAGCTTTGCGATCTCGCTGGGCTGGAAGCCCCGGGTGCGGGCGCTGTTCAGCCAGATCCAGCGGTGGGCGTTGTTCTTGTCGGAGATGAACAGCACCACCACCAGCAGCACCAGGGACACCACGGCCAGCGGCCAGGCGAATTTTCTCAAGATGCGGTAATCCACCAGGCTGGCGGCCACCATGCCGGCCAGCCCGATGAAGGCGAAGCGCAGCTGGTCGCCAATGTAGTCGTAGCTGTTGCCAAAGCGCAGAAGCCCGCTGGGGTAAGAGGCGGAAAACAGCATCACAAGGCCGAACATCAAGAGCAGCAGCAGGATGGTGAGCATCGGGATATCCACCTGCCCGAAGTTGACAAGGCCGGTCAGCAGGCCCTTCTTTTTCGTCTTTTGCTGCGGGTTTTTCGGTGCTTGGGGCTTTTGCCGGCGCTTTTGGGCCGGCGCGGTTGCGGGCTGGGGCATCTGCTCACCTCCTCTCAAAGTTGTAAGTTGGGCTCAGCCGAGGATCACGGCGTAGATGTAGGCGCCGACGGCGCACAATATGGTAAACAGGCAGAAGGTCACATCGATGGCCACCTCGCTCCAGCCGCTCATCTCGAAGTGGTGGTGAATCGGCGTCATCTTGAAGATGCGGCGGCCCTGATGATCCTTCGAAAAGCGCTTCGTCAGCTTGAAAAATCCCATTTGCAGCATCACGGTAGCGGCCTCGATCAGGTACAGCAGGCCCAGAATGATCACCAGGTCCGGCCTGCCCATGCAATAGCCGATGGCCGCCACCGCCCCGCCAAGGAACAGGCTGCCGACGTCTCCCATGAACACCTTGGCCGGGTAGAAGTTCCAGCACACGAAACCGAGGCAGCCCCCGGCCAGCGCCGCCGCCCACGCCGAGAGGTAGGCCCGCCCGAAGCTGATCAGAATCACAAGGTAGCCGATCATCACGAAGGTGCTGACACTGCCGCACAGGCCGTCAACGCCGTCGGTGAGGTTGACCGCGTTGGTCATCCCGACAATCAGCAGGAAGCTGAGGGGGTAGAACAGCCAGCCAAACTCCACCTCGCCGAAAAAGGGCAGCTTCACCAGCGTGGAAAGCCGGCCCATCAGTTGCAGGGATACGAGGAAGCAGATGGCCACCGCGCTCTGCATCACCAGCTTGGCCCGGGCGCGCAGCCCCAGGTTCTGCTTGCGCGCCACCTTGAGCCAGTCATCCACAAAGCCGATGGCCCCAAAGGCCAGGGCGGTGAACACCCCAAGCACCAGCAAGCCGGGCTCCATCGGGTCGCCTCCGGCCTCGGCGCCAAGCAGCACCGGCACGGACACCAACAGACCAACCACACTGCCCAGAATAAACAGGATGCCGCCCATTGTGGGAGTGCCTTGCTTGTTCTTATGCCAAGTGGGGCCAATCTCCTTGATGGTCTGCCCGAATTTCAGCTTCCGCAGGTAGGGTATCAGCAGGAAGCCGGACAGGCCGGCCACCGCAAGGCCCGCCAGGGCCGCGATGATGATGGCAATGCGTTCCATAAATCTCCTCGTCACAATATGTAGTACATTACCTGCAAATTATACACAATATTGTGGCACGATGCAATTCAAATAATCCGTCTGGGTATCGGTTTATTCGGGTGCTTCTGAAAACAGCTCCAGAATCTCCTCGAATTTCATGCCCCGGCTGGCCTTCAGCAGCAGCAGGTCGCCGGGCCTTGTCTTCTCCCACAGCAGAGCGGCAACCTCGGCGTTGGAGGCACAGGGCAGGGTTTTCAGCCCCAGTTTGGCCGCCTCCTCGGCGGCCAGGGCGGCCAGGTCCCCCACGGTGAGCAGCAGGTCCACCCCGGCCTTTTGGGCAAGGCGCCCCAGCCGGCGGTGCTGTTCCTCGCTCACGGCGCCCAGTTCCAGCATGTTGCCCAGCACCGCGATGCGCCGGCCGCCGGTGGCCATCTCGCCCAGGGTGTCGAGGGCGGCAGCCATCGAGTCCGGCCCGGCGTTGTAGAAGTCCTCGATCACCGTCACCTCGCGGATGGTCTCCACCTTCTGGCGGGCGCCGGCGGGCAGGTAGGCGGCCAGTGCCGCCGCCGCCTGCTGGGCGCCCAGTCCAAACCGGGTGGCCGCCGTGTAAGCCAGCAGCGCGTTGCCCACGTTGTGGCGCCCCACGGCCGGGATAAAGGCCTCGGTGTTGCCGTAGCGGGCGTCCACAATCTCGAACACCAGGCCGTGGGCCTCGTGGCGCACATTCTTGGCCCGCACCTCGTTTTCGGGGTTTTCCGGCCCGGCGTACACCACCTGCAAGCCCTGGGGCACGGCCGCCCCTCGCAGCAGTGGGTCGTCGCCGTTCAGAATCAGCACCCCGCCCGAGGCGATGCCCTCGCTCACCTCCAGCTTGGCGCGCAGGATGTTCTCAAGGGAGCCCATCTGCTCCAGGTGCATCATGCCGATGCGGGTGATGATGGCCCCGTCGGGCGCCGCCGCAAAGGAAAGCTTGCGAATCTCGCCCGGGCCCTGCATCCCCATCTCGATGACGGCATAACGCGTATCGTCGTTCATTTTGAACAGGGTTTTGGGCAGGCCGATCTCGTTGTTCTGGTTGCCCTCGGTTTTCAGGGTCTCCCCGAAGGCCGAGAAGATGGCGGCGCAGAACTCCTTAGTGGAGGTTTTGCCCACGCTGCCGGTGACCCCCAGCACGAGGGGCGAATACTGCGCCCGGTAGTTGGCCCCCATCCGTATCATCGCGTCCAGCACGTCGGGCACCAGCACGGTTCGATCGGGGGGCAGGCCCTCCACCGGGCGGCTGGCCAGCACCAGGGCCGCGCCGTTTTCGAAGGCGCCGGCGGCGAAGTCGTGGCCGTCCACCCGTTCGCCCTTGATGGCCACAAACAGGCAGCCCGGGGTCACCTCGCGGCTGTCGGTCACCACATTGGTGATGGTGAGCCCGGCAGGCGCGCCGGCCCACAGCCCTTTCAGAAGCACTTTGGCGGAGACAGCTTCCATGCCGCTCACCTCCTGGTTAATTTTGAACTGCTAGCATCAGGGGTTCAGATAGCCGCTGTTCAGCGGGTTCTGTCGGCTGCCGAACTCGTGCACCTCGAAGTGCAGGTGGTTGCCGGTGCTGTCGCCGGTGGTGCCCACGGCGGCGATGGTTTCCCCCATTGCCACATAGCTGCCCGCCGAGGCATACAGCTCGCTGCAATGGGCGTACAGGGTGCGCAGCCCCTGGCCGTGGTCGATGATGATGTAGTAGCCGTAGCTGTAGTGCCAGGTGGAGGTGATAACCGTGCCGCCGGCAGCCGCCACGATGGCCTGCCCGCCGGGGGCCCGGATGTCGATGCCGTAGTGCCAGCCAGTGTTGCTGCGCGGGTCCCCAAAGTAGCCGCCGCTAGGGATGGAGCCGCTGGTGGGCCACATCAGCGGGCCGTCGTGGCGCACGCTGTCGTCCCCCTCCTTACTGCCGTTGTTCTGGCTGGCCTGGAAGATGGCGTTCAGCTCAGCCACAAGGGCCGCCTTCTCCTCCTCGGTCTCATCCTTCTCCTTCTGGATCAGGCTGATCTGGTAGTTGGCGCTGGCGATGCGGTTTTTCATCTCCTGCATCATGTTCTCGTTCTCGGCCCGCTGGGCCTGAAGGGTGGCCATCTCCTCGCTCAGCCGCTCGATGATCTCCTCCAGCTCCAGCTTCTGGGCTTCGAAGGACGCCTTGTCGTTGGCCAGCTGCTCCAGCAGCTCGGTGTCCCGCTTCGAGATGCGCTGCAAACCCGCCCCAAGGGACACCACGTCGGAATAGCTCTCCACCGCGAAAAGCATTTGCAGGGCGGTGTTGGTGGTGTTCATCGTGTAGATGGCCCGCAGCCGTTCGGTGTAAAGCTGCTTATTGTCGGTGATGCTCTGCATCGTGGCGTTCAGTTCCTCGGTTTTTTCGTCCAGGTCGTCGGCGGTGCGCGCAATCAGCACCTCCTGCTCGTCTATCAGGACGCACACCTCGTCGTAGGCCGTTTGGTATTGGGCCAGCAGGTCCTGGGCGATGGCGCTGTTGTTCTTGTTTTTCTCAATCTCCCCGGCCAGCTCGTTGATCTGCCTCTGCTTTTCGTTGATCTCCTTCTGCACCTCGGAGATGGTGCGCCCGGAAGCGCCGGCGCTCAGGGTGAAGCATTGCAGCACCAGCGCCAGCACAAAGCAGATGGAAATCGCCTTTTTCAGCGTCTTTTTCATGAGTTCACTCCTTTGGAAGCCTGCCACTCCAGCAGGATTTGCCGCTCGTCAAAATAGAGGGTGTAGCCGTCCATCGCCTGATAGTCCTCGTGGCCCTTGCTGCAAAGCACCAGCATGTCACCGGTTTGCAGCGCGTCCAGCGCCATCCGGGTGGCAATTTCCCGGTCCGGCTCCATAACATAGGGCTTGCCGCTGGCGGCCAGCGGCGGCTCGGCGTCGGTCATCGTTTTCAGGATATCCTCCCGGCGTGGATTGTCGGCCGCCAGGTAGACAAGGTCTCCGTAGCGGGCGGCCGCGGCCCCCATGTCAAGGCGCTTTGTGGGCTCCCGCTCGCCGGCGCAGCCGAACAGCACCACCATCCGGTTTTGCACAAAGGGCCGCAGGGAGCCCAGCAGCTTGTCCATCGCCTCGCCGGTGTGGGCGAAGTCGCGGATTACCGTGTAGTTTTCGCTGTGCAGCACCTCGCACCGGCCGCGCACCCCGCGGCTGGCGCTGAGGGCCTCGGCCACCCGCCCGGGCGGGCCGCCCAGCATCACGGCGGCGGCCCCGGCGCACAGGGCATTGGCCACGCTGTAGTCGCCGGGAATCGGGAAGGTCACCCGCTCGAGGAAGCCCTCCCCCAAAAAGCCGAAGCGGACGCCATTGGCCCGCAGGTCTGTTCCCCGGGCCGTGAAATCGGCGGCGTCGCTGGCCACCGAGAAACTCCTGACGGTTTTCACCGCGCCCCCCGGGCCGCCGAGGGCCGCGTCGCCCAGCAGGCGGCGGCCGTATTCGTCGTCCAGGTTGCAGAGCATCGCGCCGCACCGGAAAAACAGGCCGCGCTTGGCCTCGAAATAGGCCTCCATCGTCTCGTGGTAGTCCAGATGGTCGAGGCTGAGGTTGGTGAAGATTCCCAAAGCGAAGCGCAGGCCGTGCAGCCGCCCCTGGGCCAGCGCCTGGCTGCTGGCCTCCATCACACAGTGGGTGCAGCCGGCGTTCACCATCCGGCTCATCAGGGCCGCCAGGTCCCAGGCTTCGGGGGTGGTGAACTTGGCCGGTATCTCCACATCGCCAATCTCACTGGCGACGGTGCCGATCAGCCCGCACTTGTGGCCCATTCCCTCCAGCACCTGCTTGAGCACGCTGGACACCGTGGTCTTGCCGTTGGTGCCGGTCACGGCCACAAGGCTCAGCTTTTCGGCCGGCCGGCCGAAGAAATTCTGGCTCATTTCGGCGTAGGCGGCCCGGGTGTCGGCCACCGTCACCTCGCCCGGCAGGCCAAGGGGCCGCTGGGACACAACCATCCCGGCGCCGGCAGCCAGGGCATTTTCGGCAAAGTCGTGGCCGTCGAAGCCGCGCCCGGCAATGCAGACGAACACCGTCCCCGGCACCACCTTGCGGCTGTCCTGCACCACCCGGGTGGGACGCCCGGCGGGGGCCGCGCCGGTGTATTCAATTCCCGCCAGCAGGTCTTTGTACTCCACGCGCAACCCTCCTTTTACACGTAATTTCGATGTTTTGTCGACGCATTTCCGGCTTCCGCCGCCTAATCTCCAACGGGACACCAATGGCGGGCAATGCTGCCCGCCTCGGTGATTGATCGCATTTTCACAGCTTATTCAGTGTTGCCCGCCCGGTTGTCCACCAGGGTCAGGGTCACCACGGTGCCCACCGGCAGGCTGGCGCCCGCCTCGTGGCTCTGCACCGAAACCACCGCGCCCTCGCCGTCCGGCACGCCGGCCGTGAAGACGTTCAGGCCCATGGCGCGCAGCAGGTCCACAGCGTTCTGGGCGCCGCGCCCGGCAAGGTCGGGCATCTCCACATGCTCCACGGCGGAGGCGTCGGTGTACAGGTACACCTTGCCGCCGGCCGGCATGTCGGTGTAGGCCGCCGGGCTCTGGCCCAGCACCTCGGTGCCGCCGCCCACCACCACGTCGGCAAGGCCGGAGGTATTCAGCAGGGTCTGGGCGGCCGAAAGCTTGCTGTCGGTGCACTTCGGGGTTTTCACGGTCTTGCGGGTGGCGGCGTCGGCGTCGGTATACACCGGGTCCACTCCAAGGATCTGCAGCGACTCCTTCAGAATTTCACGCACCGACGGGGCCGCAAGGCGCCCGCCGAAGTAGTTGCCCATGGCCGGGTCCTCGGCCTCGTCCAGCACCAGCAGCACCGCAATCTGCGGGTCGTCCGCCGGGGCAAAGCCCACAAAGCTGGAGATGAAGGCGTCCTCGCGGCCGGTGGCGTTCTGCACCTCCAGCTTTTCGCTGGTGCCGCTCTTGCCGCCCACCCGGTAGCCGGCGAGGTAGGCGTTCCGGCCGGTGGAGGTACTGTCGGACACCAGGCTTTCAAGGATATCCCGCAGCTGGGCACTGGTCTCCTCGCTAACCACCTGGCGCTTCACGGTGGGCTCGTAGCTTTTCAGCACATTGCCCACCGAGTCGATCTCCTTCGAGACGATGTAGGGCTGCATCAGGTTGCCGCCGTTGATGGCCGCGCTTATGGCGGTGATCATCTGCACCGCGGTGTACTTGTTGCTCTGGCCAAAGGAGCAGCTGGCCAGCTCGATGGGGCCCATCCGCTCCTGGGAGTACACCAGGTTATTGATGGAGCGCTGGCTGGGCTCACCCGGCAGGTCCACCCCGGTGGGCTCGGTGAAGCCGAAGGCCTTGAGGTAGCTGTACCAGGTGTCCAGGCCCATCTCGGCGCTCATCTGGATGAAGCTGATGTTGCAGCTGTCAATCAGCGCCTCGCGCAGGCTCTCCTGCCCGTGCACGCTGTTCTTGGCGGTCAGGGTGCCGGCGCAGCCAATCTCCTTGTGCCAGCCGTCCAGCATGATGGTGCCGCCGCAGTAGAAGCCGCTGTCCTGGGTGTGGCTGCCGGAATCCAGCGCAGCGGCGGCCGTGATGATCTTCATGACCGAGCCGGGTTCGTAGGTGTCGGCCAGGGCCTTGTTACGCCATTGCAGCGTGCGGGCCTCGCCCTGGGCCTGGATTTTCTCATCGCTGCCGTCGATCATCAGATCCATCAGGTCCAGGGCACCCTGGTCCTGAATGGTGTAAGGGTCGTTGGGGTCGTAGCTCGGGTAGGTGGCCATACCGAGGATCGCCCCGGTGTTCACGTCCATGGCGATGGCAAAGCCCCGCTCCCGGGCGTTGTGCTCCTCCACGGCGGAGGCCAGGTTCTTCTCGAGACTGCGCTGAATGTCGGTGTTCAGGGTCAGCACGATGCTGCGCCCGTCCTCGGCGGCATAGGTGGCGGCCTCCTCCCCGGTGGCAATTTCGTTGCCCCAGGCGTCAATCACACTCACGGTGCGCCCGTCGGTGCCGGCCAAAATCTCGTCGTACCAGCGCTCCAGGCCCTCAAGGCCGTTGTTGTCCTCCCCGGTGAAGCCCAGGATGGTGCTGGCGAGGTTTTCGTAGGGGTAGTAGCGCTTCGAGTCCTCCCGGAAATAGATGCCGCCGATGCCGTAGTAGCTGCACACCTCGCGCACCTCGTCAGCCAGCGGTTTTTCGATCTTGCTCTTAACCTTATAGTACATGCTCTCGCTGTTGGAAAGCTTCTCGTACAGGACATCATAATCCAGGCCCAGAATGCGGGACAGCTCCTGGGCGGCCACCTTGGCTGCGTCCCGCTCCACGCTGTGCTCTTTCAAGCGGGTCTGGCTCAGGGCGTTGGGGCTGGCCTCGATGGTCCACACGCTGGCGCTCTGGGCCAGCAGCTTCATGTTTGAATCATAGATGTTGCCCCGGTTGGCCGTGATGGGAATGTTGGCCAGCTGCTGACGGGAGGCCCGGGCCTCCCACTCGGAGGCCTCATCGATCTGCAAAGTGGCAAGCCGAAGGCTCAGCGCCACGGCGCCAAGGGCAAACACCAGCCCAAGGCAGATGCAACGCAGCAGCATCGGGTAGCCCTTCGGCCCCACCCGGGGCTTGGCCGGGCCGTTCCCCTTCGGGCCTTGGGGCACGTCCCGATTCTGATCGTAGGCCTTTTTCATCTATACGGTCCACCTT
>JAJDIZ010000036.1 GCA_030266915.1 Ruminococcaceae bacterium OttesenSCG-928-D13
ATGCTAAGCTCGCAGGAGAAGCCGTCGGCGTAGCCGGCGTCGGCCAGCAGTTCCTTGGCCTTCTCGGGGTCGTAGTCGTAGCCGTCCATCCCGTCATAGTAGCCGCCCTTGCCCATGGCCACCGGGGATTTCAGGGTGACGCCGTAGCCCTCCAGGGTGCCGTCCACAATGGCCTGCTTGTTGATGGCGTAGGCCACGGCCTGGCGCACCCGCACGTCGCTGAAGTACTCGCTTTGGCAGTTATAGCCCAGGGAGTCGACGCGGATCGAGGTGGTGCTCTGGATCAGCAGGTTCTCGTCGGCTTCCACATGCTTCACGTCGGTGGATTGCAGCGCGGTGATGTCGATGTCGCCGGACTGGAGGGAGATCAGCCGGGCGGAGGCCTCGGGGATGATATTGAACTGCAAGGTGGAGACGCCGGCGGGCTCGCCCCAGTAGTCGTCGTTGCGCTCGATGGTGATGTGGTCGCCCGAGAGCCATTCCACAAACTTGTAGGGGCCGGTGCCGTTGGGCTTAAGGGCGATCTCGTCGCCGCAGCCGTAGGGCATCACGCAGCAGTCGCCGGTCCACTGTTTGTCCATGAACACCGAGTCCGGCTCGGTCATGTTCACCACCACAGTGTAGTCGTCCGGCGCATCCACCGAGGCCACGCCCGGGTAGTTGCCGGTGCCGTTCTCGATGCCGCGCTCGATGGTCCACTTCACGCCCTCGCGCAGGTGGAAGGTGTAGCTCATGCCGTCCTCGGCGATATCCCAGGAGGTGGCCAACTCGGGTTCATACTCGCCGGTCTCGGAATCCAGCCGGAAGAGGCGCTCATACACGGTCCAATAGAAATAGTAGGAGGGGAGCTGCCAGTTTTTCATCGGGTCCAGTGAGGAGACGTCGGTCATTGCGATGGTGATGGTGTCCGACGCGGGGGTGGCGGGATCATCCCCGGCGGCCGGAGGGTCTGCGGTGGCTGTGCTGCCGCTTTGGCCGGTGGCGGGCTGTCCGCCGCCGCAGGCGGCGAGGCTCAGCACGAACAGGGTGCATAACATCAGTGCCAGCATTTTCCGTTTCATTTCTTTTCCTCCTGTTTATCCATGGTGGCTTACGGTGGCGGCAATCGCCGCTTGTTTTTGAATAAAGCAACAACCGTGCCAGTCCGCGCCACAATCATGCAATGATGGATTTTTGATTGGTAATACGTTTTAAATTCACCAATCGACAGAATTCGAGCCACAGAAGCCTTGTGCCAGGACAGCCATGAACTGCGCAATTATTGCAAGAGGACTGCATAAAATGCAGTCCTCGAAGTGACGACAAAAGGCAGTCGGGGAGTGCCCGCCGCTAGGCCCCGACGGGCGACGATACAGTTCCGCGCGCTCATAGCTCGTACTCCTGTATCTTGTAAAAGAGCGTCCGTTCGCTGATGCCCAGCATCTGCGCCACCTTGCGCTTCGACTGGTCCTGCTCCAGCGCAATCTCGATCATCGCCCGCTCCACGCTCTTGATGCTCTGGCCCGCCAGATAGACCCGGGCCACCTGCTCCAGGTCCATCTCCCGGGCGTCCTCCCGGGGCAGGCCGGTGCGGATGTTCTCGGGCAGATCCTCCACGTCGATCAGCTCGCCGTCGCACAGCACCATCGCGTATTCCAGGGCGTTCATCAGCTCGCGCACATTGCCGGGATAGTCGTAGTTCATCAGCAGGGTCTCGGCGTGCCGGGTCAGGCCGGCCACGCTGCGGCCGGTCTCCTTGCCCAGCTTTTTGATAAACAGCTCGCACAGCAGCGGGATGTCCTGCCGGCGCTCGCGCAGCGGGGGCATCTTCACCTCAATCACCTGCAGCCGGTAGTACAGGTCCTGCCGGAAGGTGCCGCTTTGCACCATGGCCCACAGGTCGCAGTTGGTGGCCGCGATGAAGCGCACGTCGATTTTTTTGACCTCGTCCCCGCCGATGGGGCAGGTCTCCTTCTCCTGGATGGCCCGCAGCAGCTTGCCCTGCAATTCCATCGGCAGCTCACCGATCTCGTCCAAAAACAGGGTGCCGCCGTCCGCCTGCTCCAGCTTGCCAGCGCTGTCGGCATAGGCGCCGGTGAAGGCCCCCTTCTTGTGGCCGAAGAACTCCTCCTCCAGCAGGCCGGAGGGGATGGCGGCGCAGTTGGTGGTGACGAAGGGCTTGGCCTTGCGCAGGCCCGAGAAGTGGATGGCCCGGGCAATCAGCTCCTTGCCGGTGCCGCTCTCCCCGGTGATCATCACGTTGGTATCCACCGCCTTGAGGCGGTCGGCCAGCTTGTACACCTTCTGCATCGGCTGGCTGCGGCCCACCATGTTGCCATAGCTGTTCCGGGTTTCCAGCTCCCCGCTCAGGTATTCCACCCGGCGGCCCAGGCTCTGGAATTCCAGCGCCTGGGCGATGAACATCCGCAGCTCCTCGATGTTGACCGGCTTTTGCAGGTAGTTGTGGGCCCCCAGCTTGATCGCCTCCACCGAGGAGGAGATGTTCCCGAAGGCGGTCATCATGATGACTACCACCTCCGGGTGCTTCTCCCGCAGGGTGCGCAGCACGTCAAGGCCGCTCTCCCGGCCCAGCATCAGGTCCACCAGCGCCAGGGAGATGTCGTGCTTCTCCAGCAGCTTGTAGGCCTGCTCGGGGGTGTTGGCGGTGTGCACCGTGTAGTTGTCCTCCAGTGACATGGACAGGAACAGGCAGATGCCCTTCTCGTCGTCCAGCACCATGATCTGTGGCCGTGTCGTCATTTCCCAACCCTCCATAGACGGCGTTTCTCAGCTGTCATCACTGTTCATAATCGGCAGGAACATGGTCAGCAGGGCGTATTCGTCCGGCTTGCCGTCGATTTGCAGCACCCCGCCCACCTCGCTGATGTACTGGGCGGAAACCGGAAGTCCAAGCCCGGTGCCGGCGGCCTTGGTGGTGAAGAACGGCTGGATGCAGGCCTTGATCTGCGCCTCGCCCATGCCTATGCCGTTGTCCCACACCGTGATGGATACGAACTGGTCGAGGCGCTTTGCACGGACCCGCACGCAGGGGGTGTAGTTCCCGGGCGGCTCCGCCAGCTTGCTGTCGATCGACTCGAGGCTGTTCATCACGAAGTTCAGCAGCACCTGGGTCAGCTTGTCCCGGCTGGCCAGCACGAAAAGCCCCCCGTCGGCGGCGATATCAAGGAGGACGTCGTTTTTCTGGGCCAGCGGTTCGGTCAGCCGCTCCAGCGCGGCCACCAGCTGCCCCACATCCAGCCGCTCGGAGGCCGTTCTGGCCGGCCGGGCGTAATACACCAGGTTTTGCACCAGGCGGTTGATCCGGTCCACCTCCTGGGGCACCACCTCGCGGAACGCCTCCATAAAGGTGAGGTCGTTCCGCTTGGAGTACACCATGTCCACCGCCGCGCTGATGGTGGTCAGCGGGTTTTTCACCTCGTGGGCAATGCTGGCGATCATGTTGTTCAGGGCTTTATTCTTGCGCTTTTCATACTTTGCGTCCTGGGCGATGGTCTCGGCCGTCACATCCTCCAGCGTGACCAGCAGCCGCGAGGAGGCGTCATCCTCCCGCAGGCGGTGGACGCTGTAGCGCAGGTTGTGCTGCTCCCGGTCGGGATAGGTGGCCACCAGGTTTCCCGTCTGATCCGCCGGGGCCGAGGGCGCCATGCAGCTCTCAATCATTTGCCTGAAGCTGAAGCCGCCCCCGGCAAACAGCACCTCGTCGCTCTCCAGCTGCTTCATCAGCTCCCCGGCATGGCTGTTGCCGTGCACCATGTTACCGTGGCTGTCCAGCAGCAGCATGGCGATGGGCGAGGCCTCGATGATGCTGTCCAGCAGGCGGCTGTAGGCCTCCCGCTGGCTTATTTTCTGTTCCAGCTGCAGGTTCATCACCCGCACCTGCTCGTTGGCGTTATTCAGGTCGCTGGTGCGCAGGGCTACCTCTTTTTCCAGCATCTTCTTGATGCGCAGCACGATGATGAAGTAGATCACAATGGCCACAATCACCGCCGCCAAAATCAGCAGCACTGTTTTAAGCCGGGCCAGGGCGACGCTGTTGTCGTCCACCATGCTCCAGCGGCTGTACAATGCGTCGTACTCGCCGGTGGTGTGCAGCTCGGCCAGGCCGCGGTTGATCAGGGTGACGAGGTAGGCGTCCTCCCCGTGGGCCGCGATGCCGTAGTTCACGGTGGCCATGTGGTTGGTGATGATGGTGTAGTTGTCCTCCAGCTTGTCGGCGCGCAGCTGGTAGATAACCGAGTCCCGCACGCCCACCAGCATGTCGGCGTAGCCGTCCTGCATGGCCTGGTAGGCACTGGCCTGGTTGTCCCGCATGACTGTGCTGATGAAGTCCATGCTGGTCATATAATTGTAGTCAATGGTGTCGCTCTCCAGCGCAACCACCACCCGCTGCCGGGTGTCGGGCCGGCTGTAGATTGCGGCGGTGCGGTTGCTGGCCACAAGGCACAGGGCCGAGGTGTTGATGCTGTCGCTGTGGATGGATGACGCGCTCCCGTATTTTTTCGAGGGGACGCCCAGCACAATGTCCAGCTCGTTTTCCCCCATGGCCTGCATCGCGTCCCAGGTGTTCTGGAAGGGGACGTATTCGACAATCAGGCCGCATTTGTCCGCAACGGCATCCATGATATCGATGTGCAGGCCGCTTACCTTGCCGCCATCATCCTCGAACTGGTAGGGCGGCAGGTTGATGTTCACCCCCACGCGCAGCGTGATGGAGATGGCCCGGGTGGATACAGGCGCCAGCAGAAGCCACCCGGCCAGTATGGCGAAAACCGCACACAGAATACGTCTCATGGGTTATGTCTCCTGTACAAGCCCGTTGTGTTTATGGCGTATGCGGCAATGTGTTTGCTTGTATCACCATCACGCAAGAATCATGCCATTATATACCGGGGGCGGCGCCCCATTTCTTCAATCTGCAATTTACACAATTTATATAAACATATATGGGTATATAGTATTAAAGTTCGCCTATTCCGTCAATGATCTTTTTGTCAGCATCCTCTGCATGGCTGCAAATATTGCACAAATGTGCGCATTAATTGCAGTGATTGGAATGGCGCTGTTCCGGGTTCCGCGTAAGTGGCCGAGCGCGCCATGGGTGTGGCGGTTTGCAGGCTTAGGTGCGGACTATGCGGGGAAGTGTTTGGGTTTCGCCCACCAGCTCCATGAAAATTTGAGACAATCCCAGAGGAATAGATTTTTATAGTCTGGCAAAGCTATAAATGGTCTGGCCTTTTTTCTCTTCAATGTGTATAATTGTTAGGTGAGTGATAATTGAGTGATAACCAAGAGAAGCTTGTGTGAAAACGCTGGATAATCCGAAGACAAAGAGGTGTGAGGATGAAAAAGGGTAAAATGGGGTTTCAAAAGTCTTTCGCGGCGCTGATGATGGCACTGATGATGGCGCTGCAATTGGGCGTCGGCGCGCTTCCGGTGGCGGCCGCCTCCGGTGCCGCTCCGGCCGAAACGGCTGTTGTGACAGCCGGGGAGGATCCCGCTTCGCTCGGTGAAGGCGACGCGCAGCCGGCGGACGACGCGGACAATGGCGTGGGCGGGGAAGATAGCCTGCCCGCGGCGGAAGAAGGCGCCGATGATTCCACCGGCGGGGACAGCCTGGTTGTGCCTGCGGGCAGCTCCAGCCTGGCCCAGCTGATCGATGCGGCCACGGCCGGAAACAGCGGCACTGTGGACAATCCGGTCGAGGTCCGGGTCACCGAGGATATGGCCCTTGAGGAAACCATCCGGCTGACGGGTAAGCACATCCGCCTGGTGGGCGAAAACAACGCGGTGATCAAGCTGCAGGATAATAACCAATCGAACATTCATGTTGGCGGAACCGCCTCCCTGACGCTTGAGGACATCATTCTGGACGGCAACAGCGAGGGGAATCCCTATAACAACACAGCGTTGATTGAGAACACCGGCATCCTGAGAATCAGGGATGGGGCGGTGATCCGGAACTGCATGGGAACAGCCATTTGGATGCAAGCGGCGCCCAACAGCGAAGCTATCGAACTGGACATGACCGGCGGGGAAATCACCGGTAACAAGGGTAACGGCATATACATATATTCGGCTTATGGAGATGTGGAAGAACAGGTTTACCTGTTGGGCGGCCGCATTGCCGGAAATGGTGACCTTGCGAGAGATAACTACGATGTTTATTCCGGCTACGACATATCTGTTGTTGTGGGCGGAGAAGTGACAATTGGCGAAGGCGGCAACGGTATTTATTCGTCGAAGGCCGTTCAGGTTTCGGCCGACACCCCGCTGACCGGGAACGCAAAGGTTGGCTTGATGGTAAGGCACTGGAACTTCGATTTTCAGGAGATGGTGACCGCGCCTGCTGGTATAAACCTGGAGAACTACCAGAACTATTTTGAGGTGGGAACACACACCGGATATGGGTTGGTTGTCTCCGAAAGCCTGATTGCCTTGGTGCGCAGCGGCACCGAGAACACCCTGGCTTGCCGAATTAACATGGCTGTGGGCGGCACTGTGGAGAACCCGGTGGAGCTGGTGCTGACGGAAGACGAGACCATCGAAGATATACTGATGGTCGGCGAATTGAGCCCGCGTCACGTCCTGCTCAAGAGCGCCGAGGGCAACCGGCACACCCTCAAAGTTGACTCGAAAATTTACGAAGATGCGCCTATTTATGTGGGCAGGGACAGCTCCCTGCGTCTTGAGAACGTGGTGGTGGATGGCAACGAGGCCGAACGCACCGATGACGAGATAAAGAGCATTTTCCACCTGCACCAAACAGGCTGGTTGACCCTGGGCGACGGGGCGGTGGTGCAAAATGGGCGAAGCGATTACAGTGAAAACGCGGCGGCCGTATACGGCCAGGGTGGGCTGACCCTGCTGCCCGGCAGCAAGGTGATAAACAACCGGGTGGAGTATGGCGGCAGAACCATCCGTGTTGATGGCAGGCTGGAGCTGCTGGGCGGCGAGGTGCACAGCAATATCCAGAGTGGTTGGGGCTGGGATATTGAGGCCGGCAGCCGCTACGATGAAGACGAAGAGGAGTATTTTGTTCCGGCGGGTTTTGAGTTGGTGGTTGCCGGCAGCCCGGTGGTGGGCGACGCCGATAACGGCGGCATTCGGATGGAAGGAAACACCTTCGTTCTGGATGCTCCGCTACAGGCGGGCGCCTCCCTTCGCCTTGGCCTTGATGGCAACATTTCGGGCGCGGTGCCAATGGTGGACGCCCGCGCCCTGAGTGAGGCCGAACAGCAGGCGCAGTTGCCCTTTTTCCGCATCAAAGGCAGCAGCCCGGCGGTGATAGACGGCTTTATCGCCGCCATGCAGGATGACTATACCGGCAGCCTGCAGGAGAAAATCCACAAATCCAATGGCCAGCCCGGCGCGCCCGAAACCATCACCCTGAATGAGGATACCGCCCAGGGCTCGACCCTGACCATCAGCAAGTTGGACGGTTCCCCCGCCTATGTCAGGCTCAGGGGCAAAACGGCTGGCGTGCAGCTGAACAAGGCCTGGCCGTCTGACACATTGCTCACGGTCTCCAGCGGCAGTGAGCTGTATGTGGAGAACCTGATCCTTGCCGGAGGTAAGGATTACTATTGGGCGTTGGTGCGTGTTGCAAAGAACGCCACCCTGCACCTGGGCAGCGGCGCCTGGGTGCGGCAGGTGGCGGAGGATGATCCCTCCGCCGTTGCAAACAGCGGCAGCACTTACATCATCAATGGCCGGGCGGATTCTATCCACAACATGGGCACCCTTGTGTTGGGCGGCAGCGCCGTGCTGGGCGAGAGCGGCACCAACCGGGGCCTGCAACACGCCGAGTACTACGATGAATGGGAAGACGACTATGTCAATGGGGCCGCCTTCATCAGCAGCGAGACGCCGCTCTCCCGGGGCGCCGCCATCAACTGCTATGTGAACCCGTATTGGCACGATTTTGACATGCCAATCGTCTCCGGAGCCTACGGGGGCACCATGACGGACGCCCAGCTGGAGGCCCAGGCGGCCTATTTCAGCACAGCTTATGAGCACCTTTCCCCCGTTGTGCGCGAGGGCTCCATCTACCTTGCGAACAAATCTCTGGATGACCTGCAGGCCCGGCTGGACGACGCGGTCGGCAGCGGCACACCGGAGGTGATCGACCTTACCGAGGATGTCTACGCTGACCAGTCGCTGAGGGTGAACGGCGGTGACATCACGCTAAAAAGCTCCAACGGCAGCAAAATAATTGCCCAAAGCAATAGCACGCAGATTTTAGAGGTTTTCGCAGGGCATCTCACACTTGAAAATATTACGCTGGATGGGAACGCAGAAAAATACCCGAAGCGCCATGACTCCGTGGTGTTGGTGAACCAAAGCGGTGAACTGACCCTGAAAAACGGCGCCCGCCTTACCGGTACGAGCACTGGAGGCGCAGCCCTGACCGTCTCAATGTACAGCACGGTCACCATGGAGGGCGGCGCGATCACCGGCAACCCCACCAAGGGCGCCGCGGTCGATGTGCAGGGCAGCTTCACCATCACCGGGGGGGAGATAAAGAACAACGGCAGTATCGACGTGTACCGTCATCTGGACATGGGTACTGTGACGGTGGGCGGCACGGCGGTTATCGGCAGCGCTGAAAAGGGCGGCCTGCAAGCCACCGGATACAACACGCTGCCGAACGCGGTAAACGGCGTCACCATCTCCGCTGCGGCGCCCCTCACTGACGGGGCCTCCATCTACCTTGCGGACACAGGCATAAAGTACAGTAGTTTCTACAGCGGCGACGTCCGCTTTATCCCCGAGGACACCACGGTGAACATGGCCGCCCAGCTGCCCTACCTGCATGCGCGGGAGAGCTATCTGGCGCTGGAGACGGGGAGCGATTCGAACGGCGACTATATTGCGCTGAATAACCCCAGCCAGGACGGGCTGATCAAAGCCCTGGGTGAGGCGGCGGCCGGCACAGCGGAAACCCCCACCAACGTGGTGCTGGGGGCCGACGTGCACCTGACCGGCAAGGTTATGCTGCCCTATGGCAAGCACCTGCGGCTGACCGGTGGCAAAAGCATCACCCGGGAGAATTTCAGCGGCGGGATGATGCTGGAGATTCCTTCGGGATCGTCCCTCACCCTGGCGGATGTGGCACTGGTTGGCAACCGGGACGTGGATGCCTATCTTGATTATTTTGAGGGCGGCGATTCCCAAGTCATCCTGGGTGTGGGGGGAAGCCTGGTGATGGAGACGGGCGCCCTGGTGACGAAGAACGCCGGCAGCTGCGCTGTGTTTGTGCTTCATGGCGGCACCTTCCTGATGAAGGGCGGCGATATTAAAGAGAACCAGTCTTTCGGCGGCGCAGCCGGCGTTCTCTGCTTTGGCGATTTCACGATGACTGGCGGCCGCATCACCGGCAACCAGGCCACCAGTGACGCGGTGGCCGGCGGTGTGTACAGCAGTGGCGCCACCGTTATCACCGGCGGCGAGATATCCGGCAACAGTGTGAAGAAGAAAAGCGCAGGTACTGCGGATGAACTGTATGTTCTCAATAACCTCACGCTGGGCGGCACGGCCAAAATAGGCACAGACGGCGCCCCCGGCGGGCTGACTGTGGCCAAGGGCACCGAGATCACCATCGACACCGCTACGCCGCTGGCCAGCGGCGCCTTCATCAACATGGATACGGGCCACGAGCTAAGCCCGAATAACTTTACCGTCCGCTTCACCGGCGGCACGATGACCGGCCAGCACGTCTATTTCCACACAAACAAGCCTTACTACGGCTTTGCCACCCGGGCGGACGAAACCGGCGTTGAGCTGCTGAGGCGCGGCGAGCAGACCTTGCGTGACCTGATTGAGGCGGCCGACGGCACCGCCGCCAACCCCACGGTCATTGAGCTGGAAGAGGACCTGTGGCTTTTCGCCCCCATCTTTTTGTACGATGAATACGATGTGGATGGCGACGGAAACGAGACCGTGACAGGAAAACATATCCTGCTGAAGAGCAAAGCCGGCAAGAATGTTACCATCCATACCACGGCCTACCTGAATGGAAATGCCTTCGTTGTGGCACAAAACAGCACTCTGACGCTGGAAAGCCTGACCATGGACGGCAGCGAGCGCGGAAAGGGCAAGGAGGGCAGCCTGATACGCAGCGGCGGCACGGTCACCCTGGGGGCCGGCGCCACCCTGAAAAACAACACTGCCAAGGTGCGCGGCGGCGCGGTGGAAAATGAGAGAACCGGCACCCTGACGCTGAAAAATGGCTCAGTGCTGGAAAACAACCATGCGTCGGACGGCGGCGGCGTGTATAACCAGGGCACACTCACCCTGGAGAACGGCGCCGTGGTGCGCGGCAACGATGCGCTAACCGGCGGCGGCGTGGTCAACCTGGGCCAGATGACCATGAGCGGCAAGGATGCCAAAATCACCGGCAACGCCGCGGGCCAGGGCGGCGGCGTAGCGAACTTTGCGTATGGGGGGGAGGAGCCCGCCACCTTCCTGTTCACCGGTGGGCAGATAACCGGCAACACCGCCGCCCAGGGCGCCGGGGTGCTGAACGCGATGGGCGTGTTTGCCGGCGCCAAAGCGGTGTTCACCATGGACGGCGCAGACGCCCTGATCAGCGGCAACACCATCCGCTCTGCCGACCTTGACACCGAGACCTATCCGCACAGCTATGCCGGCGGCGCAGGGGTGTACAACGGCTGCACCTACGGCGGGGCGACCGCCGCCCTGGGGAGTATCACGGCCAACCTGCTGAAGGGCACCATTCAGGGCAACAAGGCTGAGGTATACGACGGCGGCGGCGTGCGCAACATGATGGGCACCCTCATCGTTGGCAAGGACATGGAGATCTCCCGGAACAGTACCGAACAAGGCCGGGGCGGCGGCATCGCCAACACCAGCGGCGCCGTCACCCTTAGCGGCACCGTGAAGGACAACACCAGCGCCATGGAGGGCGGCGGCTACTTCAGCGAGGTGCTCTCCTGGGCGCCCCAGGCCAGCCTGGACTTCAGCGGCGCCACTGTGAGCGGCAACAAGGCCGCCTCCGGCGCGGGCCTGTTTGCCACCACAGGCGGCACCATCAACATTGTGGGCGGCAGCATCAAAGACAACACGGCCTCCTATGGCGGCGGCGGCATCTATGTTACCAACGGCGCCGTCGTCAACATGCGGGATGCCGAAGGCCTTCCCGCCGAGATCAGCGGCAACAGCGCCACGAAGACCGGCGGCGGTATTACGGTGGACGGCACCTTCAATATGTATGGCGGCCGCATTGCCGGGAACACCGCGCTCGAGGGCGGCGGCATCTTCAACTATGGCAAGGTGGCCCTGCAGGACGGGGCGGTTGTGGCCGGCAACACGGCCAGCGGCAGCGCCGGCCATGAAATTTACAACGGCGTCGGCCGGGAGGTGAAGGTCGCCGGTCTTGTGCAGCTGGGCCTCAGCAATGGGGTGGGCGGCTACTATGCCGCCGACGGCAGCGCCAGCCCGATCATCGTTGCGGGGAAACTGGCGCAGGGCGCTGTGATTATGGTGGAGCTGGACAAAAACACCGAAAACGGGCGCCTTGTGGCAACCGGCGGCGCCGGCTACACCATGACCCAGGCGGACGCGGACCGCTTTGCCTGCTATGGCGGCACCCAGCTCAACTTTGACGCCTCGTCCGGCAAGCTGCGCTTTGGCACCGTCTCCCTGCTCCACCGTGTGGCCTTTGACCTGAACGGCGGCACCGGCACCCTGCCCGCCGCCCGGGAAGAGCTGGCCACCGGCAGCCTGATCACCCTGCCTGGCATGGCCGCTGTGGGCCAGGGGCTGACCTTCCTTGGCTGGAACACTCAGCCCGACGGTACCGGCACCAGCCACCGCCCGGGCGACCGCCTGAGCGTGACCGAATCCCTGCTGCTGTACGCCCAGTGGCGCGGCGCCAGCTACCCCATCACTTACCTGGGCCTGCCCGAGAGCAGCACCCAGACCCACACGAACCCGGCCTTCCACACCTTCGGAATCACCACCCAGCTGGCGCCGCCCCTTGTGTGCCAGCCGGGCAAGGTGTTTGCGGGCTGGCAGGACGCAAGCGGCGGCATCGTCACCGCCATTGGCTACAAGGTGAACCAGGCTGTGAGCCTGACCGCCACCTGGCAGGACAGGCCTGATTATGTGGCCCCCACCGCCGTCACGCTGAACCGGTCCGTCTGCCGCTTTGTGGCAGGGGGCGACAGCGCCAGCCTGACGGTGTCGGTGCAGCCCGCAAACGCGGTGCAGGAGGTCTACTGGCACAGCAGCAACACCCGGGTGGCCACAGTGGACGCCGGCGGCCGGGTGACACCGGTGGCGCCGGGAAGCGCCACCGTCACAGCCCACAGCGTGGACGGCGGCAGCATCTTCGCCAGCTGTACCATCAACGTAACGGCGAACGCCGCGGGCGTCCGGCGCACCGAGCAGATCAGCCTGGCGGGCTCCCTGCAGGTGTACACCGGCGATGACCTGGAGCTGCCCCTTGCGACAGGCAGCGAGCCCGGAATGGAAATTGTCTACCAGACCATCCAAAGCGGCGACCGGATCTCGCCGGACAGCAGCGTCATCTCCGTTGAAGGCGGCCGCCTGAAGGTGACCGGCGCGGCGGGCAGCAAGGGCATCCTGCGGGCCTGGTGGCAGCAGGACCCCACGGTTTCGGCCGACTGCCTTGTGGAAGTCATCAAGGTGCCCGACCTTGAAAAGACCGATTTGAAGCTCACCCAATACCGGCTGGACCCGGCCACCCTGGCCATGAACACCATGTCCCTGTCGCCCGGTGTGCTCCAGCTTTGGCTGGACGAGCCGAAGGCCGGCGAGGAGGTGGTTCCCCTCACCGGGTTCAGTTTCACCTTCGCCAGCGGCAAGAGCGCCCCGAAGGAGGCCGACCTTGCGGATGTGAAGACCCTCAACGAACTGTTTGAGCTGGTGCCGGTGAGCGGCCGGGAGGTGGAGGTGCGGGTGCGCGCCGGCGTCACCGACGCCCAGCTCAAGGCCCTTGGCAAGAGCTATTCCCTGAAGATTGAGATGCAGGCCACCGGCACCACCGGGGAACAGGGCGCCATGACTGTGTCGAGGGTGCTCACCTTCAAGCCCAGCTTCACGGCGCCGGCGCTTGCGGCCGAGGATATCAGCATCAACAGCTTCCTCACGGACGGGCACCATGGCGTCATCCTCAAGGGAACCGTGCCGGTGAAGCTGGAGCTGGACGGCACGAAGGAAAGACAGAACGCCAAGCTGCTGGGCGGAAGCAACCCCTGGCTCAGCTTTGACAAGGAGACCGGTACCGTGAGTTCCAGCCTTGCAAAGGGCAAAAAGAGCGGCGTGCTTTACCTGCTGGCCACCCTGAATGCCGAGGAATACCGGGCGACCGACCCGGTGCCTGTCAAGGTGAAGGTGAGCGCCAGCTACAACGCCCCGGCCCTCAAGCTGTCCGCCACCAGCGTCAGCTTCATCGCCTCGGCCGAGCTTTCCCGCGGCATCCAGCTCAGCCTGCTGCCCAAGAACAGCGGCGACACCCTGCAGGACCTGGGGGTGGAGCAGCTGGAACTGGTGCCCTGGGCAGAGGTTCGGGCAGAGGGCAAGGAGAAGACCTACAAACTCAACAACACGGACCAGTACGGCTACCAGCTCTACTATGACGCGGAAACCGGCGCGGTCAACATCCTCACCGAAGATGGCCGTGTGCCGGCCCCGGGCAAGCTTTGGCTGCAAGCCCGGATAGCGGGCGGCGGCCCGGTGCGCCTGGCGCTCACCGTCAAAACGGTCAAGGCCGGCACCCGCATCTCCCTCAAGGCCGAAAAAACCAGCACTACCCTGAACCCGGGCCAGAATGACAGCGTGGCCCTGGCCATCAGCCCCAGCATCGACGGCTTTGACCTGGATTACACCACGCTGAGCGAACCCCTGTGGCTGAACAGCAAAGCAAAGCCGCTGGCGGCGGGCATCACCCCGCCCCAGGCCCGCATGGAGGGCGGCCGGCTGGTCATCACCACGGTGAAGGGCGAAACCAGCGAGAAGCAGACCTTCAAGCTGCGGCTGACCGCGCCGGGCGCCAACGCCCATGTGGGCGGCAAGGGCAGTCCCGACGCCACCCTGACCCTGACCGTGAAAACCACCGATGGCGGCAAGGCCACGGCCCTGCTGAAGGTGAAGGGCTCGGCGAACCTGACCACCGGCGCCGCGGCCACCGCAACCATCACCTTCACCGGCACCACGGCCACCTACGACAAGGACGATGTGTTCACCGTGACCGGGCCGACGGGACAGGATGCCACAAAGCAGTTCCGCTTCGAGCGCACCGGGCCGGGCGCCTGGCGCATCGGGCCCGACAGCGCCGCCAGCCTCGCGCCGGGTGAATACACCCTGTCTGCCAAGGGCGCGGCCGGGAACGCCGGCGAGATAAGCTCGAACACGGCAAAGCTGAACGTGAAGGCCACAAAGCCCAGGCTTGTCCAGAGCGCAAAGTCGGTTACCCTGCGCGGCAACACCCTGTCCAGCTCCGCCACGCTGGTGCTCTCCACCGCCGAGGGCAACGCCCCCATCCGGGACATCAAGCCGGCGGGCGGGGAACACGCCAGCTTCAAGGTGACCTACCTCTCCGGCGGCCTCTGCCTCATCACCTTCAAGGATGACGCTGCCCGCGCCTCGGCAAAAACCGGCAGCATCAAGCTGAATATTTTCCTTGAGGGCAACAGCAATAACGCCAAGCCCGTGGCCACGGCAACCGTCAAAGTGGTGGTGCAGAAACTGCAATAGCATGCCGCATCAATAGCATTGGGACGCAACTCACCCCGGACATCCATGGATGTCCGGGGTGAGTTATTGTGGTATTGCGCCGGTATTGCGCCGGCGGGGCCGGCAAAGGAGGCTGCGGTCTCTACCCAAGCCCAAGGGACGGAAGCAGGTATCCGTAGACGCCCGCCCCCAGCACCCCACAGATGGCCAGGGTGATGATTGGGTTTACTTTGAACTTCCACACCAGCAGCAGGGCAACGCCGAAGAAGATCAGGCCGACCCAGGAGGTGATGGAGATACGCCCAACGGACAGGCAGGAGGCGGCAATCAGGCCGATCACCGCGGGGCGGATGCCGGTGAGGGCGTTTTTCAGGTGGCGGTTGTCCTTAAATTTGGTGAAGTAGATGGCGACGATCAGCGCCAGGGTGAAGGGGATGGCCAGCACGCAGAGGGAGCACAGAACGCCCCCCCAGGCGCCGAACAGCTTGTAGCCCACGAAGGTGCTGGAATTGACGGCGATCGGGCCGGGGGTCATCTCAGCGATGGCCACCACGTTGACGAATTCCTCAGGGGTGAGCCAGCCGTTGGCCACCACCACTTCCTGCTGGATGAAGGCCAGCACGGCGTAGCCGCCGCCAAAGGCGAAGGCGCCTATCTTAAGGAAAGCAAGAACAACCTGTAGCAGCAGCGGCATTATTCATCGCCTCCCTTCTGCGCTTTGCGGGCATCCACGGCGGTTACCACCCGGCCCCGCAGGAAGATACCGTAGAGGGCAGCACCCACCACCACAAAGATGGGATGCACGCCAAAGGTGATGAGCAGCATGCCGGCGGCTCCCACAATCCAATCGAAATACTTCTGTATCTTGGCGCTCTTGGCCAGCTTGATGATGGAGTACAGGATGAGGGCCACCACGGCGGGGCGTATCCCGTCGAAAACAGCCTGGACGATCGGGTATTCCATGATGTTGGTGAACACCATCGCGATGATGAGGATGATGAGCACCGAGGGGGTGGCGGTGCCCAGCACGGCCGCCACCGAGCCCGGCACCTTGCGGATGCGGTAGCCCACAAAGGTGGCAGAGTTGGTGGCCAGCGGCCCGGGCAGGCTGTTGGTGAGGGAGATGGCGTCCAGGAATTCCTCGTCGGTCATCCAGCCGTGGGTTTCCACCACCTCCCGCTGAATGATGGGCAGCATGGCGTAGCCGCCGCCAATGGTGAACATGCCGATCTTGAAAAACGTGAAAAAGATTTTGAACAGTTCTTTCATCCGGTGCCTCCGATCTGATGTATATCCTTTTTGCTGCCTATCATTGTACGCCCGCATCGACATAAATGCAAGTCAATAATAGATGATTTGTAAGTTGATGACTGAAATACGTGGCTAATAATGTACTTTTGTATTACAAATTGAATAAAAACGACTTTTTTGTCTCCAGAAGTCCATTATGGCTTGAAATAATGCAAGAGTTGAATTACAATATGAAAGTGTAACACAGAGCAATCACGGCGCCCAGCGCCACCTGGACCGGGAGGTACCCATGAAAGCGAATGAACACGACCGCATCGACCAACAGATCATCGAGATGCTGGTGAATAATTCCCGGGCCTCGCTGATCGAGATTGCCGAGCGGGTGGGCCTGTCCCGGGTGGCGGTGAAAAACCGCATCGACGCGCTGGAGCGCAGCGGGGTGATCGAGCAGTACACCATCATCATCAACCCGGAGAAGGTGGGGCGCAATGTCTCGGTTTTCTTCGAGATCGAGGTGGATCCGGCCCACCTGCACCAGGTGATGGAGGCACTGGTGAAGGAGGACGCCATCACCGACGCCTACCTGATGACCGGCGCCACCAAGCTGCATGTCCACGCGGTGCTGGAGATGAATCAGGACCTGGAGCGCTTCATGCTGGACAAGCTCTACACCCTGCCCGGCATCCGGCACATCTGCAGCGATATGATCGTCTCCCGCTTCAAAACCCGGAAGGGCATCAGGGTGTGAGGCCCTTCCGGCAAAAACCCGGACAATCGGCCCCGCAGGTGCGGGACGTTATTACGGTTTCGGCCATTTTACTTTTTAAAAGAGGAGAAGAACCATGAAAACAGTGCGATTGGCCCTGCTCGGCTACGGCAACGCGGGGCGCGCCTTCGGGCGGATGCTGGAGCGGAAAAAAGCGGACATCCGGCGGCTGTATGACGCCGAGGTGGTCATCACTGCCCTTGTCACCGGCAGCCGGGGCAGCCTGTTTCAGCCCGAGGGGCTGGACGTGGCGGCCGCCGAGGCAGACCTTGCGAAAAACGGACGCTTCACCGACGACAGTGGGATGGACGCGATGGCGGTGATCCAAAGCGGCGCCTACGACGTGCTGGTGGAGTTGACCCCGATCAGCATCCGGGACGGCCAGCCGGCCATCACCCACATCGAGACGGCCCTGAACCTTGGCAAGGATGTGATCACCGCCAACAAGGGGCCGATCGCCTGGGCCTGGCGGCGGCTGACCGACCTTGCCGCAGCCAAGGGCTGCAAGTTCTACTACGAAACCACGGTGATGGACGGCACACCGGTGTTCAACCTGGCCTCGGAGACGCTGCGGCTGTGTACCATCACCGAGGTGGATGGCATTCTGAACGCCACAACCAACTACATTCTGGGCGAGCTTGAGAAGGGTGTCTCCTTCGAGGACGCTGTGAAAACCGGCCGGGAGAAGGGCTTTGTGGAGGCTGACCCGAGCATGGACATCGACGGCTGGGACGCCGCCGCCAAGCTGACCGCCCTGATGAACGTGCTGATGAACGCCGGGCTGACCCCAAACGACATTGACCGAACCGGCATCCGGGACGTGACGGCTGCCGAGGTGCAGGCCGCCCGGGCCAGGGGCATGGCCGTGAAGCTGGTGTGCCGCGGCTGGCTGGAAAACGGCGTGCCCAAGGGCAAGGTGGCCCCGGCCGAGGTGCCGATGGACGACGCGATGGCCACCATCACCGGGGCGGCCTCGATTGTCGGCCTCACCACCGACCTTGCGGGCAAGATCTCGGTGATTGAGTACGAGCACAAGCCCGAGATTGACCAGACGGCCTATGGCATCCTCAGCGACCTGGCCCGGATTCTGGCGGGCTGAGCACGGGAATGGAGGCGCGGCCATGACGAAGCGGCCTTTTGTGACAAAACAGCAGCTGGACGAGATAATAGCGGAGCACCCCACCCCGTTTCACTTGTACAACGAGCGGGGCATCCGGGAGACAGCCCGGCAGGTGAACGCGGCCTTTGGCTGGAACCCGGGCTACATGGAGTACTTCGCCGTGAAGGCCAACCCCAACCCGGCCCTGCTGCGCATCCTGAAAGCGGAGGGATGCGGGGCCGACTGCGCCAGCCTGACCGAGCTGATGCTGGCCGAGGCGGCCGGCTTTTCCGGGCGGGAGATCATGTTTTCCTCCAACGCCACCCCGGCGGAGGACTTCCGCTACGCGCTAAAACTGGGTGCGGTCATCAACCTGGACGACATCGGCCACATTGACTTTCTCGAAAAGGCCGGCGGCATCCCGAAGACAATCTGCTGCCGGTACAACCCCGGGGCGGCGTTTGCCATCAGCAACAGCCTGATGGACAACCCGGCCGAGGCAAAATACGGCTTCACCCGGCCCCAGCTGCGGGAGGGCTTTCTGCGGCTGAAAGCAAAAGGCGCGGAGCACTTTGGCCTCCACGCCTTTTTGGCCAGCAACACGCTGACAAACGCCTATTACCCGGCCCTGGCCCGCACCCTGTTCGAGACGGCGGTGTGGCTGAAAGCCGAGACAGGCACTGAAGTTGAGTTCATCGACCTGGCCGGCGGCATCGGCATTCCCTACCGGCCGGAGGAAACGCCCTGTGACATCATGGAAATCGGCCGGCTGGTGCGGGAAGTGTACGAGGAGGTGCTGGTGCCCGCCGGCCTTGGGGGCGTCACCCTGTGCAGCGAGCTTGGGCGTTTTGTGCTGGGGCCCCACGGCTGCCTGGTGGCAACGGTGCTGCACATCAAGGACATCTACAAGAAATACGCCGGCCTCGACGCCTGCGCTGCCAACCTGATGCGCCCGGCCCTTTACAAGGCCTACCACCACATCACAGTGGCCGGGAAAGAGGACGCCCCACAGACGGAGGTCTATGACGTGACCGGCGGCCTGTGCGAAAACAACGATAAGTTCGCGGTGGACCGCCCCCTGCCCGAAATGGAGGCGGGGGACATTGTGGTGATCCACGACACCGGGGCCCACGGCCACGCGATGGGCTACAACTACAACGGCAAGCTGCGCAGCGCCGAGCTGCTGCTGGGGGAGGACGGCACCCTGCGGCTGATCCGCCGGGCCGAAACCCCCGAGGACTACTTTGCCACCCTGCGGGGGATATCGCTTTAGCTG
>JAJDIZ010000037.1 GCA_030266915.1 Ruminococcaceae bacterium OttesenSCG-928-D13
ACAGCTGCGGGTTATCGCAACTCAGGAGGTCACCCATGACGCTTGAAGAAATGACTATGACCATGCGGCCGTTCTGCTTTGACGTCGATGTGGCTGACCGCATCGCCCAGGAGACCATCATCATGATCGAAGCCGGCCAGATCAGCATCGCGGACGCGCTAATGACCCTTCGCTGGATCGCCCGCCTGAAACACACCGGCCAGTATGATGAAGTGCTGGCCATGCTGGATGTACCACCCATGGTTGATGATGGCATCCCACCCCTGCATGATCGGTGACACGCTCACGCAAACGGCTCACCGGATAAAAATAGCCCGGTCTCTGCGCCAACAGGGGCCAGGTACTTACCGAAAATGACCGAGAAAAGGGGGTGATGCCTTGTCCTTCGCCAAACGCCTGAAAGCCACGCGCAAGGCCGCCGGGCTGTCCCAAGAGACAATAAGCGGCCTGTGTGAGATCAGCCGCCGCGCCTGGAGCAAGTACGAATCCGGCCAGTGGATGCCCAAGCTCGATAAGCTGGTGAAGATCGCCGATCATCTAGCCGTATCCACCGACTTTCTGCTGGGCCGCACTGAAGAGCACAAAAACATCAATGTGTGAACGTGGGTTTCCACGAAATAGCTGCTATACCCCTATACTTCATGGTGTAGGGGTTTATTATTCCCCTGCAAGCATCTGGAATTTGGTACTGCGCATGTTTCATATCAAAATCAGCCCATAAGCGCCTGTTCCTCTGCCCCCGGTGTGGGGCGAGACGGGAAAAGCTGCTGGTGTACGATAAGCGGCTTGTCCTGTGCCGTGGCTGCTCCCCGGTGGACCCCTACCATTACCGGCGCAATCTTTACGATGAGGGCGGCACAGATTTGATTGTATGGCACATGAGGGACACGGCGGCCAAAGCGGGCATTGACCTCAAATTCCCCTTCAAGTATTACAACTACCTGGATACCAGCATGGCGCTACCACCAAAGAAACAGGAGCGGTTTTGTGAGGTGATGCAGCGGCTCCAAGTGCTTGAAAACATGCGGTTTTGTAACATCGTGTGGGGTGTGCCCTTCACCGCTTCCGACATCAAACAATACACAGCTCCGTTATTTGCTGGGCAAATAACCCTGTTCGATTGGGAAAAATATATGCTGTTCCGGCCAGGGTATCATCCGCAGGAGATTATCAACGCCATAAAGCAGCAGAAATCGGCACCATAAAAAGGACGGCAGTTTAGGTATCCCGACATTTCCGACGCCCTAAAGAGGGGGAGCAATGCCATGGCAAACCGGCGCTTTGAGGATTCCACGGAACGCGAGGCCATGCAGCGCACCGTCATTGCCGCCATGCTGACCCTGCCTGACGATCAGTGGCTTGTGTTGTTCCACCGGTACTATAACTGCCTGACCATAGGCAGGGTTGCCGAGGTGATGGACATGTCACGGGAGAAGGTGCGCAAGCTGGAGGCCCGGGCGATTCGGGCGCTGCGGCACCCCGATATTTCGCGGGGGTTGAGGGCGTATGTGGAATAGAAAAGCCCACCCAGGCAAGGCGACAGGGGTGGGTGTTGTTTTACTCATTTTTGAGTAATAGCCTACACCAACAGGCGGCGGGAGTGGGTATTTTGACTGGTAAGGGTATTTTAAAGGGTATAATGGAGGAATACCGCCATGATATGCCGTATTATTGGCGTACCTAGGCGGTATTCATTTGGTGGAGATGACGGGAATCGAACCCGTGTCCAAAAAGAAGTCGGCGGGAGTATCTCCGGGTGCAGATTGTCTACAGGATTCCCCCGGCGGCAGGCCGGCAATCAGGCCGCCGCGTCGGTAGCTTCATGAATTTATGACACCCCGCAAAGCTTAAGGATGTTCACATTTACCGCCTAAATGACGTCAGACACCCATTCGGCGGTGCATGGGGCTGGCGGCAGCTAAACTAAGTTAGGCTGCGACCGCGACACGAGCGCGGTTGAAGTTAACAGTGTTGTTAATTAATTTGTTGCGGCAGTTAAAGTGGGGCCGCACCACTACCCGCTGCTCCGGCTCTCTCCTCCCTGTCGAAACCTTTACATCCCCATGTGTTGGTTGGGCTGCGTTGGTCTATTCGGCTCTGCCGCTTTTCACGGCGCGGTCTATCGTACGCCTGGCGTCCCGGTCGGCTGCGTCGGCGCGCTTGTCGTACAGCTTTTTGCCCTTGCACAGCCCCAGTTCCACCTTGACGAGCGATCCTTTGAGATACAGCGACAAGGGCACCAGGGTTAGCCCCTTGGTTTTCACCTGCTGCTGCAATCTTCGAATCTCGCTCTTGTGCAGCAGCAGCCGGCGCTTGCGCACCGGGTCGCGGTTGAAAATGTTGCCCTTCTCGTAGGGCGAGATGTGCATGTCCAGCAGGTACATCTCACTGCCGCGCACCTCGGCCCAGGCCTCCTTCAGGTTCACATTCCCCATCCGGATGCTCTTCACCTCGGTGCCCACCAGCTCGATGCCGGCCTCTATATTCTCCAGCACATGGTATTCGTGGCGGGCTTTCCGGTTGACCGCCACGGTTTTGATTGCGGCCATACCGCCCACCTCCTCATACCTATTGGTATTACCCGGGCTTCAAAGTGTACTAAATCGAGGGTAAAATGTCAATCGAATTTTGATTACAATCTCATCACAGCTCGCCCCGGCCCGAGAGGGCGCGGTAGAGCGTCACATCGTCCACGTACTCCAAGTTGCCGCCCACCGGCAGGCCGTAGGCAAGCCTCGTGGTCATGACGCCGAGGGGTTTGATCAGCCGGGCAAGGTAGAGCGCCGTGGCCTCCCCCTCCACCGTCGGGTTGGTGGCCATAATCACCTCGGTAACGGTACCGTCCTTCAAGCGGGCCAGCAGCTCCTGCACGCTCAGCTGCTCGGCGCCGATGCCCTCGGTTGGCGAGATTAGCCCATGGAGCACATGGTACATCCCCTTGTACTCCCGGGTGTGTTCGAAGGCCGTCACGTCCCGGGGGCTTTCCACCACGCAGATGGTGGTACGGTCACGCCCCGGGTCCCGGCAGATGGCGCAGTCTTCCTCCACCGTGAAGTTCTGGCAGATGGCACAGCGGTGTATCTTCTCATGTGCCTCGGTGATGGCCTTGGCAAACTCGTCGGCCTGCTTTTTGTCCATGGCAAGCACCTGATAGGCCAGCCGGGCGGCGCCCTTGCGGCCAATGCCGTTCAGGCGCGCAAACTGCTCAATCAGGTTTTCCAGGGGGGCGGCGCCTGTCACAGCCCAAGCCCCGCAAGCCCCGGATAGGCCCCGGTGATCTTCTCCATCTCCGCCGCGGCGGTATCCTTCACGGTGCGGATGGCGTCGTTGACGGCGGCGGCAATCATATCCTCCATCATCTCCACGTCCTCCGGGTCCACAATCTCCTTGTCGATGTGGATGGCCGTGACGTTGTAGTCGCCACGCATCACCACCTCCACCATGCCGCCGGAGCCCTTGACCGGGTATTCGGTCTCCTCCAGCTCCTTGGTTTTGGCCTCCATCTGCTCCTGCATCTCCTGGGCCTGCTGCATCAGCTTGTTCACGTTCTGCTTGCCATAACCGTCAGGAAGTCTCGCTTTCATTCAGTTCTCCCCTTTTGCCTGTTTATTGCTTGAATTGTTTATATGATCCACGTCTCTATTCGTACTTGACCTCGACCCCCATCGCCTCCCAGGCTTTCAGGGTGTCTTCGGCCGTCACCTGCTGCTTCTCCGCCTGCTTTGGCGCCTCGTAGGGGCCAAGGTTGTAGCGCTTGCCGGTCACCTCGGCAATCACGGTGCGGATGCGCTCCTTGGCGTCGGCGTTGGTGCGTATGAAGGTGAGGAACACGTCGCCGCCGTCTATCAGCACGAATTTGCCGTCCTCGTAAGCAGTGGACTGCCGCATGTAGGAATACAGCATTTTATCCACGTTGTTCATCCGCTGCAGCACCTCAGGCCAGGCCACAAAAAGCACCGGGCCGGACTGGCTCTCCGCAGGCTGTGCGGCCGCCTGTGGCACTTGTGCTGTCATTTCCTGCTGTGGTGCCGCATGGGTCTCCGGCGCTGCTTCGGGTTCAATATCAGACGCAGCATTGGGCCGGGTTTCGGGTGCCGCCATCTGCGCCGGTGCGGGCGGTGTCGCGGCCGGGCTTGCCGGCGGGATTTCAGGCGGCGCGGCTGCCACCTCGAAGGGCACCTCCTCGGGCGGCGTGGCCACCGGCTTTGCGGCAGCGATCTCGGCCAGTCTCGGTGCCGCCTGCAAGGGCCTTGCAATCGGCGCTTGGGCCGGCGCTTGCGTCACCGGCTGTGGCGACGGTGGAGCTGCTTTCGCGCTGCCCGCGCCATTCTGTTCCGCGATATCAAACAGCGCCAGTTCCAGCTCTATGCGCGGGTCGGGCGAGCGGCTCATCTTATCCAGCGCGCCGGCCAGCCGCCGCATCGCAGCTATGGCTGTCCGCTCTGGTACCGCCTTCGCCTCGTCCAGATAGCGCTGCCGGTCGGCCGCCGGCACGCTCTCCATCAGCGAGCCATCGGCCCTTGCCGCGGCCAGCATCAGGTTTCGGTAGTGGGCCACCAGCTCCTCGCAGAGGCGCCGCACGTCGATGCTCTGGCTGCGCAGCCCACCCACCAGCTCCAGCAGCTTTTGGCTGTCGCCCCGCTGGGCCGCCCCGCTGAGCTCAAACAGGTAGCTTTTGTCAGAAACACCGGCCATCTTGCGCACCAGGGCCTCGTCCACGGCCTCGCCCACGCCAGCACAGGTGTCCAGCAGGGAGGTTGCGTCCCGCATCGAGCCATCCCCCAGCCTTGCCAGCAGGTCGGCCGCGCCCTCGGTGAGGGTAATGCCCTCCTGCCCGGCGATGTAGAGCAGCCGGGCGGCAATCTTTTCAGCATCAATTCGGCCAAAGTCAAAGCGCTGGCAGCGGGATAGAATGGTGGCCGGCACCTTGTGTATCTCGGTGGTGGCCAAAATGAATATCACATGGGCGGGCGGCTCCTCCAGGGTTTTGAGCAGCGCGTTGAAGGCCTGGGTGGTGAGCATGTGGACCTCGTCGATGATGTAGACCCGGTAGCGCCCGCGGCTGGGTCGGTAGACCGTCTCCTCCCGCAGGTCGCGCACGTCATCCACCCCGTTGTTCGAGGCGGCGTCGATCTCCATCACGTCCAGCACGCTGCCGTTTTCCATGCCCTCGCACATCGGGCAATGGCCGCAGGGCTCGGCGCCCTCGCGGCTTTCGCAGTTGGCCGCCATCGCCAGAATCTTGGCGCAGGAGGTTTTGCCGGTGCCCCGGGTGCCTGTGAACAGGTAGGCGTGGCCGATTTTATCCGCCTGCACCTGGTTGGCCAGCGCCGTGGTGATGGCCTCCTGACCCACCACGTCTGAAAACTTCTGTGGGCGCCATTTGCGGTATAGCGCACGGTACATGCCATCCCTCCTTCGCCGGCCAAAATGCGTCAAAACACAAAAGAACAGGCAGGCAGTGGCGCTGCTTGGCATACGAAAGGCAGGTTTACTGCGGCACACCGGCACATCCGCTTAATGCTGCTCGGTTCCCCGCCTGACATGGTTCACGGCGGCCCGTTGCACAGGACCCGCCTTCCGTATGCGAAACAGCGCACGCCCCGCGCTGCCCGTACCAAAAGATTATACAATAAAACGCACCCTTTGGCAAGGGTGCGTGTGTGAACTTTGGCTGAAAATCGCAGTACCGAAATCACATCATTCTGGTGTTCGCCGAAGAATTTGTGTTCCTTTTTCGCCCATTTTTATCAAACGGAGGTCGCCGCGGTGATGATGGCCATTTTGTAGACTTCCTCGGTGTTGGTGCCGCGGGACAGGTCGTTGATCGGGGCGTTCAGACCCATCAGGATGGGGCCAAGGGCCTCGAAGCCACCCAGCCGCTGGGCAATTTTGTAACCGATGTTGCCGGCGTTGATGTCGGGGAAGATGAAGGTGTTGGCGCAGCCCGCCACCTTCGAATCGGGGGCTTTCAGCTTCCCAACCTCGGCGGACACCGCCGCGTCGAACTGGAGCTCCCCGTCCACGTCGAAGTCCAGGTTCATGGCTTTAAGCTTTGCCACAGCATTCCGCATCTTCTCGGGCGATTCTCCCTTGCCGCTGCCCATGGTGCTAAAGCTGAGCAGGGCCACCTTGGGGTCAATGTCAAAAAGCTTCGCAGTGGCGGCAGTTTCGGTGGTGATCTCGATCAGCTCGTCCTCAGTGGGGAAAAGATTGATGGCACAGTCGGCCATCGCCATACGCTCGCCGCCGTCCGGGCCCTCCCGGTGCAGGATGAAGCAGCTGGAGACAATTTTGTTGCCAGGCTTCGTCTTGATCAGCTGCAGCGCGGGCCGCACGGTGTCGGCGGTGGAGTAGGTGGCGCCGCCCAGCAGGCCGTCCGCAACCCCCATCTTCACCAGCATCGTGCCAAAATAGTTGGTCTTCATCAGGGCCGCACGGCACTCATCGGCGGTCATCTTTCCCTTGCGCAGCTCGGCCATGGTTTCCACCATCTCATCAAACCGGCTGTAGCTTGCCGGATTGATGATCTCAATACCCTCAAGGTCCAGGCCGTTGTCCTTGGCAAGCTGCTTGACCTGCGCCTCGTCGCCCAGCAGCAGCGGCTCAAGGATACCCTCATGCTTCAGCCGCACCACCGCCTGCAAAATGCGCAGGTCATGCCCCTCGGGAAAAACCAGGGTCTTGCGGTTTTGCTTCAGCATCTCGATCATTTTCACAAACATAATGCTATCCCCTTCAACAATTTCTTTAGTGACGGCCCGTTTGTGCCTGGGGCCACTTTATACACAGAACATCGTAACCATGTGCGTTCACCGGTATCATATCACAGCCTCAACGCCATTTCAATGGAAATCCGAAGTGACATTTCCGCCGCCGCTTGATATACTTAATTTTGCAAAGGAGGGGAATGTAATGGAACAGAATTGGGAACAATTGCGGCAGGAATGCCTCGCCTGCACGAACTGCAAACTAAGCGCCACTCGCACCCAGGTTGTTTTTGGCACCGGCAACCCAACCGCCGAGGTGATGTTTGTGGGAGAAGGCCCCGGGCGGCAGGAGGATGAACAGGGCCTGCCCTTCGTAGGGCGCAGCGGCAAGCTGCTGGATGTGTATCTTGATACCATCGGCCTGTCGCGGGAAAAGAATATTTTCATTGCCAACATTGTCAAATGCCGCCCGCCGGAAAACCGTGACCCGCTGCCCGAGGAGCGAGAGGCCTGCCTGCCCTGGCTGCGCCAGCAGTTCAAGGTGATCCGCCCAAAAATCATCGTTTGCCTTGGCCGCATCGCCTCCCAGGTGATGATTCGCCCGGATTTTTCGGTCACTCGGGAGCACGGCCAGTGGACTGAGAAAAACGGCGTCTGGTTCACCGGCACCCTGCACCCTGCAGCCCTGCTGCGCAATCCAAAGCAAAAACCGATGGCCTTCGAAGATTTTGCGGCCCTACGCCAAAAGATTGAAGAAATCTGCGATCACACCTATTAGGGCTGCACTTTCGACGCACCCTTCCGCCGGACGGCGCCATAAAGATTCACCCAAACAGGGATATCTGGTTGCTCTTGGGCATCCCCTTTAGCGCGCCGGCCTGCTCCAGTCCTTCAATCACCGCACTGGAGACGCTGGCCTCCATCTGTAACTCCTCGATGGAGAGGTACTGCTGCCCGTCAATGGTGGCCCTCTCCAGCGAAGCGGCGGCGGTTTCGCCCACGCCCCGGAGGGCCAAAAAGGGCAGGCGTATTTTGCCGTCCTCGACAACATACTTGGTAGCGCGGCTCTTTCCAAGCTCTATTGGCAAAAATTCATAGCCGCGACATAGATATTCATTCACAAGCTGCAGTGATGCGAGAATGTCCTCATTTTTTGCGGTCTTCTCCTCACGCAGCTTTTGTGTTATCTGATCCAGGTGGGCCTTCGCCACCTTGCGGCCGCCCACGGCCGCCTCGTGGTCGATATCCTCCCCACGCACCGTGAAATAAGTGGCATAAAACTCCCTTGGATAGTGTATTTTGAACCACATCATCCGAATGGCAGAGATCAGGTAGGCAACCGCGTGGGCCTTCGGGAACATGTACTTTATTTTCCGGCAGCTCTCAAGGTACCACTCCTCCACCCCGTGGGCACGCAGCGCCTCCTCCACGCCATCCGGGAAGCCCTTGGCCGCCACTTTGCCTTTGCGTGTCAGTTCCATCACGTCAAAGGCCATCTTCGGCTCAACGCCCTTGTGCATCAGGTAGGTCATGATTGAATCCCGGGTACCAATCACGTCGGAGATGGTGCATATCTTGTTTTTGATCAGCTCCTGGGCATTGCCACTCCACACATCGGTCCCGTGGGAAAGGCCAGAAATCTGTATCAGATCGCCAAAATTTTGGGGCTGTGCCTCCACCAGCATCTGGCGCACAAAATTGGTGCCAAGCTCGGGGATGCCAAAGGTACCGGTTGCGCTGCCAATCTCCTGCGGCGTGACACCCAAGGCCTCGGTGGAGGTGAGCAGGCTGTACACTTCAGGCGTGTTCATTGGGACATCGTCCATTATCACGCCGGTCATATCCTCAAGATGCTTATAGAAGGTGGGCATATCATGGCCCAGCTCGTCCAGCTTAAGCAGGGTGTCGTGCAAATACTTAAACTCAAAATGGGTCGTCACAACGCCCTTATCACTGTCATCAGCAGGGTGCTGAATTGGGCAAAAATCATAGATGTCGTGGTCAGACGGCACCACCACCATGCCGCCGGGGTGCTGCCCGGTGGTTCTTTTCACGCCGGTGCAGCCCAAAATAAGCCGGTTTGTCTCTGCCCGGCTGACCACCCTGCCGCGCTCCTCCAGATAATTGCTCACATAGCCATATGCGGTTTTACTTTGCAAACCGCTGACGGTGCCGGCTTTGAAGACATTTTCACGCCCAAAAAGCTCCTCGGTGAATTGATGTGCACGGGTCTGAAACTCGCCGGAGAAATTCAGGTCTATATCAGGCTCCTTATCGCCGTCGAAGCCAAGGAAAGTCTCAAATGGAATCTCATTGCCATCCCCCATCATCTTGGTTCCGCAGTTTGGACATACTTTCGCAGGCAAATCGAAGCCACTGGCAATCGAGCCGTCCGTAAAAAACTCATTGTGTTTGCATTTTGAACACAGATAATGGGGCGGAAACGGATTCACTTCTGATATTCCTGCCAGATTGGCAACAGCCGACGAACCAACCGATCCACGGCTGCCAACCAGATAGCCGTTCTCCTCCGAGTGATGAACCAGCTTTTGGGCAATCACATAGAGCACCGCGTACCCATGCTTTATGATTGATTCAAGTTCGGTGTTTAGGCGTGTTTCAATCAGCTCAGGCAAAGGGTCACCATAACGCTCTTTTGCATTTCTGAGCGTTATTTCCCGAAGTGTATCGTCGCTTCCCTCGATGGTTGGGGTGAAGGTCCCCTTGGGAATTGGGCGCACCTCCGGGTTAATCATGTCCGAAATCAGCTTCGTGTTTTCAATTACCACGGCCCGGGCGTCAGCGTCACCCAGATATGTGAATTCCGCCAACATTTCATCTGTGGTTCGGTAGAAAAGCGGCGCCTGTTGATCGGCATCCGAAAATTTCATTCCCGCTTGCAGAATCGCTCGGAAAACCGCATCAGATTCGCGCAGAAAATGCACATCTCCGGTGGCCACAACAGGTTTATTCAGCTTTTTACCCAGTTCAACAATCACTCGGTTGAAGGACTCAAGCTTTTCATCGCTCTCGACACGCCCATCCCTTACCAGAAACGCATTGTTCCCAATGGGCTGTATTTCAAAGTAGTCATAATATTCTGCAATCTTAATGAGTTCTTCCTCGGGCTTTTCATCCAATACTGCACGGTATAACTCGCCTGCTTCGCACGCTGTGCCAACAAGTAACCCCTCACGGTGACGGTCAAGCAGGCTGCGAGGCACCCGTGGACCTTTGTTGCGGCCCGAGGCAAAGTAGTGAATATGGCTGTCTGATATGATTCTATAGAGATTTTTAAGTCCTGTTTTGTTTTTGACAAGCAATATCATGTGATTGCTGCGTCGGTCGAGTCCTCTTGCATTGCCAAGGCCAGTGTTGATCCGCTCAAGCCGTGTGACCCCGCGCTCCACCAGCTCCGACAGCATCCTAATAAAGATATCACTCAGGGCACGCGCGTCATCCGTGGCCCTATGATGACGAAACGGCGGTATCTCGAGATGTTTCCCGATGGTATTCATCTTGTAGTTGGAAAGGCCGGTGTACAAAGCCTGGGCGAGCGGCAAGGTATCAATGCACGGCATTTCAAAAGCAATCCCGGCTTTTTGTACCGCCCCTGCAATGAAAAGCAAGTCAAACCCATGGCCGTTATGCGCAACCAACACGCTGTCCTTGGCAAACTCAAGGAAAGCCGCAACCGCATCAACAGGCTGCGGGGCATCTTGCAGCATATCATCGGTTATTCCGGTCAGCTTGGTGATTTCCTCGGTCAGCGGGCGCCCCGGATTGGCAAAGCTGTGGAATGTGTCAATGACTTCGCCGTTTTCCAGCAATACCGCACCAATTTCAGTGATTTCATCCCGAACATGCGATAAACCCGTTGTCTCTATATCAAAAATAACAAACCGGGCAGCACCAAGCTCTCCCTCTGCCTCACCAGAGAGAACTGGTACCTTATCATCAACGAAATAAACCTCTGAACCATAAATTACTTTGAATTCCGGATTACTTTTGCGAACACTGTCGCAAGCCAGCATTGCCTCCGGAAAAGCCTGCACCACGCCATGGTCTGTGATGGCCACAGCGGAGTGTCCCAATTGAGCTGCCAGGCGCACAGCCTCTCCCACATCGCACAGAGCATCCATGGCGCTCAGCTTGGTATGCAGATGCAGCTCCACGCGCTTGTCGGGGGCAGTATCTACGGGCTTTACCTTCTCAACCCTGACAATATCATCGGGGCGGATCACAATTTCTTTTTCATAGCTGTCGTAATTGCAGGCCCCGCGCAGAACCACAGTATCTCCAGGCTGAATGCTTCCAACCCGGCCAAACCGTTCACCCGGCCTTCCGATCATTTTGCAGGTGATAGAGCTTTTATAATTTGTCACACTGAAGCTGATGATCAGGCGATATGGTGTCTCGCGTACTTCCATCTCAAAAACGTCACCGGCGATTATGCACTTGCCCGACATTTCGTCCAGTTGCTCCAGGTCATTCAACTCTTTTGGTGTGAAAAAACTACCCAGCAAAACCTCGGCCGGCTTGTCCGTCAGCTGAGGCCAAACGTCGGCAGGCAGCTTCATCACCCGGCCCACAGGTGTCGCCGCCGCCCTTTTTTTCTTGACGATACGTTCTTTAACAGCCTCCCTGTCCGCCTCGGTCTGGGCCACATCCGGCACTTTTAGAATCACCGTCGCGCGCACATCTGTGTGAAACTCGATCAAATCCTCCAGCTCGCGCACAAATCCCATGCTCTTAAGCATCGACCCGCTATTTTTTACGGCGATTTCCACACTAGTCCCTGCAAGTTCTACACGAGCATCTGCAAGGTAACCATTCAGAGGCATCCCCTTGGCCTTCAGCTCCTCAAACAGCTCCTCAACGGCTTCCATATCAAGACTTTCAAAGGGATAAAATGTTGTCAGGCCGATCTCATAGTTGGGAAAAAGCACCTTTGTACCGGTTACAATCCGCCCCTTTTGCCGAGCTGTCAGCGGACGTGGGCAACGGCAAACAAAGCAAACCTGCCGGGTATCTCTTTTCAGCTCAACCGACTCGACAATAATCTCACTCGCCAGCGACGATAACAGGGGGTCCTTGCACAGCTCGGGACACAAATCACTCAGTCGCGACGCCATACAATAAACCCCCATTGAATATATTTATAATATCTGCAAACATCACGAGATGGATTCCAAACTCATACGACCGATCTCATCAAGCAGTTCCTGGACATATACCTCATGATCCGCGCTGTGTATAGTGCGCATACGCTCTCCCTTAACAAACAAAACCGCGCTGTCAACGCCGCCAGCAATGCCTATGTCGGCCTCCTTGCCCTCGCCCAGTCCGTTCACAACACATCCCATCACAGCCACCTTCAGCGGCACCCCACTGCCGGCAAGGCGGGCCTCCACCTCTTCGGCGATTTTCTCCACTGGAATGTTGGTGCGTCCGCAGGTGGGGCAGCTCACAATCTCCGGACGATTCACCGGATACCCCGCCGCCCTCAGGATATCAAATCCGGCGTCAATCTCTTTTTCCGGTTCCGCCGTCAGGGAAACCCGCAGCGTGTCTCCTATTCCATCCAGCAGAAGGCTGCCAATTCCCACAGCATTTTTTACAAGGCCTGCACGCCAGGTGCCGGCCTCCGTAACCCCGAGATGCAGGGGGTAATCACAAAGCAAGGCCAACTTACGATAGGCGGCCACGTTGGTGGGTACGTCGCTCGACTTGATGGAGATGACAATATCCTCGAAGGATTCATCCTCAAGCATTTTCACATGAGACATGGCACTTTCAACAAGTGCATCAGCAGTTGGCCCGCCATATTTTGCCAATAGCTCTTTTTCCAAGCTTCCGCCGTTCACTCCAATCCGGATGGGCACCCCTCGTTCACGGCAAAGTTCTGCCACTGCCTGAACATTTTTTTGCCCGCCGATGTTGCCCGGATTCAGGCGGATTTTATCCACCCCTGCCTCAACACAGGCAAGAGCAATCCGGTGATCAAAGTGAATATCAGCCACCAAGGGAATATCCACAGCCAACTTGATGGCCTCCACCAAACGCACATCCTCCATGGATGGCACACTGACACGTAAAATTTCGCAGCCCGCGTGCTGCATTTGCCGGGCCTGCCGAACATTCGCCTCCACGTCACTGGCCTTGGCGTTCAGCATGGTCTGCACTGCCATCGGTGCGCCGCCTCCGATGGCAATGCCGCCAATATTAACCTGCCGTGATTTTCGGCGCGCGTTTTCAATACCTTGCATCATGTCACCAACCGCCAGATATCATTGAAGGATACAAACACCATCAGCCCCATCAGCAGCACAAAGCCCGCAACATTGATGACTGACTCATATTTAGCCGGCATCGGCTTGTGGCGAATCGCCTCCACCATAAGCAAAATCACACGGCCGCCGTCAAGGGCAGGCAGGGGAAGCATATTAACCACGCCAAGGTTGACGGAAATCAGCGCAAGCAGCTGTATAACCGATTGCCACCCCAGCAGCGCCGCCTTGCCGATTTCACTCACTATACCAACCGGGCCCGAAAGCAGATTAATAGGCATCTTACCGGTAATCAGGTCGAACAGGCTCAGGTAAATCAGCCGCGAATAGGACAGCGTCGTGTTGAAGGCCTCCCCAATAACCGATCCAAAGGTTTTTTCCTGCGCCCACACCTTGAAGCCGAGATTAAGGTACTCGTAGGGTTCCCCGGTGGACTCATTCATGATGGGCTCGCCGGTCTCCTGGTCGTAGGCAACCAAGGTATCGAATGTGATATTCTGAAGGATCACCTTTTTGCCGTCCCGTTTCACCTCGATATCGAAGGTACCGTTCTGAGTACGGGCAAATTCATAGCTCAGATCATCAAAAATAAAGGCTCTTCTGCCGTTTACCTTTGTGATTACATCCCCAACCCTAAGACCGGTGGAATCGTTCTCCACACTGGCGATCTCACGGCTGGCAATGGCCTGGCCGCCAAGCGAGGTGAGCAAAACCAAAGCCAGAAAGCCCAGCACCAGATTCATGAACGCCCCGGCCACCATCACACCCAGCCGCCGAGGAATCGAGGCCCGCTGAAAGCTGTGCTCGTCGCTGCTCTCCTCGTCCTCCCCTTCCATGCTCACAAAGCCGCCGATTGGCAAAGCCCGCAGGGCATAGGTTGTCTCCCCCTTGCCAAACTTCAGCAGGGTTGGCCCCATGCCAATCGCGAACTCATTGACCTTGATCTTCCCGGTTTTGGCCATAATAAAATGTCCAAGCTCGTGGAAAAAGATCACGGCACCGAACACAAGCACCGCAACAATGATCGTCAAGACAATATTCATCGGAATCCTTTCATCCCAGCTGTCAGGCTTCTAAATCCCCGCACGCTCCAGCACATATCTTCTGGCGGCCGCGTCACAGGCATAAACATCGTCAAGCTGGTAATCACCCGCATAGCTTTCGGCATCCACACACCCTTCGACCAGACGCCCAATATCATTGAAACCAATCCTATCCTCAAGAAACAGCGCCACGGCTTGCTCGTTCGCCCCATTGGCGGCGCAAGCAGCAAGCCCGCCCTTTTCGGCCGCTTTTTTGCAAGCGGCAAGGCATCGAAAAGTTTGCTCATCAGGGCGCCCAAAGCTGAGGCTCTTCAGCTTCTCAAAATCCAGCCTTGGCGCGGGCCCACGCACCCGAAGGGGCCATGTGAGCGCATACTGGATCGGCAGGCGCATGTCCGGCACGCCAAATTGGGCCAGCACACTGCCATCTTCAAACTCCACCATCGAGTGGATGATGCTCTCCCGTTGGACTACGATCTCTATGTCCTCCGGCCTCATATCAAATAGCCACATGGCTTCGATCAATTCAAGTCCCTTGTTCATCAGGGTGGCAGAATCAATCGTAATCTTCTGGCCCATGCTCCAGTTGGGATGGGCCAGCGCCTCGCGCTTGGTCATATTTTCCAGCTCGGCGGCAGTTTTGCCGTAGAACGGCCCGCCGGAGGCTGTCAGGATGATCTTCGAGAGCGACTCTGCCGAGTAAGGGTCCTGCAAACACTGGAAAATGGCACTGTGCTCGCTGTCCACCGGCAGCAGTTTTCCACCCCGGACGGCCTGTTCCCGCATTACAAGGCTGCCGCCGGCAACCAGGCTCTCCTTGTTGGCCAGCGCCACGTCAGTGCCGGCGGAGAGCGCCGTCAGTGTGGCCGACAGGCCCGCGATGCCCACAATGGCGTTCAGCACAATGTCGGCGTCGCACTCCCCCACCGTGTTCCGCGCGGCGTCCGGGCCGGCCAGCAGCACCGGGCGTTTTTCCATACCATCCAGCCGCCGATCAAGCACCTCGGCCAGCGCCACATCCGCCACAGCCACAACCGGCGGGCGGTACCGCAGAATCTGCTGTTCGAGCAGGTCAATATTGCGCCCTGCGGACAGGGCCGCCACAGAATAGCCCTGGCTATCCACCACCTCAAGGGCCTGGCGCCCAATCGAACCAGTGCTGCCCAGAATCGCAATTTTTTTGCCCATAGCCACCCTTACGCCCTGAAATTGTAGAAGAACACCGTCACCACAATGGAAACCAGCGGCGCGATGAAAAGCACACTGTCAAACCGGTCAAGAATGCCCCCGTGCCCGGGAAAGATGGTTCCATAATCCTTGATGCCGCACTGGCGCTTCACCGCCGAGGCGAAAAGGTCCCCCACAACGCCCAGCGCCGAGGCGACAATGCCGAAAACGGCGATGATGATGTAGTAGGAAAACCGCACCTTCTCGGAGCCGAAGAACCGCCCGGCGATCTGGATGTAGGCCACGGTAATCAGCACGCCCAGCAGCATTGAGCCAAGCACACCGCCAATCGCGCCTTCCACCGTCTTTTTTGGGCTAACCACCGGAGCCAGCTTGTGCTTGCCGAAGGCGCGCCCAGTGAAGTAGGCAAAGGTATCCCCGCCCCAGGCGTAGGCCAGAATCAGGAACACAAAATAGGTGGCATCGTAGCCGAATTCCGCCTTGGGCAGCAGCATTTTCAGGTAGATCAGCGAGTAGAAGCAGAACACAACAATGACGGAAAAGAACGCCATACCGCCCAGCTTTGCAAAGTCCAGGCTGTCGAAGCCCAGCACGATGCACACGGCCAGATAGATGATGAAAATGTAGCCCACCGGCGTCAACAGTGGCAGGACGATGTCGTTGTCCGCCAGCATCACAATCACAGCCATCACGGCAAAGGCGACGAAAATATGCAGATGCTTCTTGCCAAAGCCGAAGGCGACATACAGCTCATGGATGGCAATGACGCAGACCAGCGCAAACACAAGGTTGAAAAAAATCGTCTCATAGAAAACCATCACCGTGGCAAGCAGCGCAAGCCCCACAATAGAGGTTATGATTCTGGTCTTCATAGGGTTACGCCTCCACAGCTCATTGTAACAGTTATGGCATTACACCAATCGTCCATCTGGTTTTTATTGCAAATTACGTCTCACACTCCGCCGTAGCGGCGGTCCCGCCCTCTGAACTCCCGCACCGCGGCGTCGAAATCATTCCTGGTGAAATCGGGCCACAGCACGTCGGTAAACACCAGCTCAGAATAGGCGCTCTGCCACAGCAGGAAGTTCGAGATGCGCTGCTCGCCCGAGGTGCGAAGGATAAAATCAGGCATCGGCTGGCCTTTGGTGTAGAGCCGCTCCTCGATGGCCGCCTCGTCAATAGCCGTTTCGGCCAGGGTGCCGGCGGCCACCTCGGAGGCAATCTGCCGGGCAGCGCGCAGAAGCTCCTGCCGGCCGCCGTAGTTCACGGCAATGTTCAGGATCATCCCGGTGCGCGTGGACGTATCGTGCTCAATCTCGTTCATCATGTCCTGGTGCGCAGGGCGCAGCGGCGTCCTGTCCCCGAGGAACACCACCCGGTTGTTCTCGCCCCGGTACTTGTAAAGCCGTTTCAAACTCTGGCCAAACAGGTCCATGATGGCGTCCACCTCGTCCTTGGGACGGGACCAGTTCTCCGATGAGAAGGCATAGTAGGTGATCGCCCGAACGCCAATTTCGTTGGCGTAGCGGGTGATGTCATCAAACACATCGGCGCCCTTTTTATGCCCCGCCGTGCGCGGCAGGCCGCGTTTTTTTGCCCAGCGTCCGTTACCATCCATGATGATGCCGACGCTAAGCCCTGCGGCTGCGCTGTTTTCCGCCACGCCTTCACCTCCGCCTTGCCAATTGCTTGTACAAACAAATGCCGCGCACCGGCGCGGCGGTTGGAGAGATCAAAGCTCCATGATCTCCTTGTTCTTGACCTCACACATCTTGTCGATCTCTTTGGTGTTTTTGTCGGTCAGCTTCTGGGCCTCGTTTTCAAGATCCTTCAAATCATCCTCGGTCAGGTCACTGCTCTTTTTCTGCTTTTTGAAGCCATCCATCGCTTCGCGGCGGATGTTGCGCACCGCAATTTTGGCTTCCTCGCCCAGCTTGAGCACCTCTTTGGCCAGCTGCTTGCGCCGCTCCTCGTTAGGCTGCGGGAACACAAGGCGCATCACCTTGCCGTCGTTGGTGGGGTTGATGCCGATATCACTGGTCAAAATCGCCTTCTCAATCGCCTTCATCAGGCTGGCGTCCCAGGGCGAGATGGTCAGGATACGGGCCTCGGCCACCGCGACAGCGGCCACCTGATTGATCGGGGTGGGCGTGCCGTAGTAGTCCACCATCACCTTATCCAAAACAGCGGGGTTGGCCCGCCCGGCACGCACGGCGCCGAGTTCCTTGCCCAGGTGCCGTAAGGCCTTCTCCATCTTTTCGGCATACGGCTGCATCGATTCACTTGCCATGTCAACATCTCCTTTGCTCACATCTGGGTGGATACGATCCTGCGCCGCAGCGCGTTTTTCATTCTTCTACCAGTGTGCCCATCTTTACTCCCTGAACGGCCTGGGCGATGTTGGCCGGATCCTCCAGGTTGAAAACAAGGAGGGGAATGTGGTTGTCCCGGCACATCGTGGCCGCCGTGGAATCCATCACCTTCAGCTGCTTGTTCAGCACCTCGGTGAAGGTGATTTTGTCGTACTTCACAGCATCGGAATGCTGCTTCGGGTCCTTGTCGTAGACGCCGTCCACCATTGTGGCCTTGAAGATGATGTCGGCGTTGATCTCGGCCGCCCGCAGGGCCGCCGCCGTGTCGGTGGAGAAAAACGGGTTGCCGGTGCCGCAGGCCAGGATGACAATGCGGCCCTTTTCAAGGTGCCGGACAGCCCGGTTACGGATGTAAGGTTCTGCCACGGCGGTCATGGTCAGGGCGGTCTGCACGCGGACGGGCTCCCCCAGCTGCTCCAGCATATCTGCCACAGCCAAAGCGTTCATCACAGTGGCCAGCATGCCAATCTGGTCGCTGCGGGTACGCTCCAGCGCCGCGCCGCTGCGGGCACCTCGCCAGAAGTTGCCGCCGCCCACCACCACGGCAATCTGCACACCCAGCCGGTGCGCCTCGCAAATGCCCTCGCAGATGCTGCGGGTGACCTCGGTGTCAACCCCGAAGCCCTTGTCGCCGGCCAAAGCCTCACCGCTCAGCTTCAAAAGAATGCGTTTATACTGAGTATCCATCATCACACCGCCGCTTTGTTTAGTATGTCAGCCGGGCACCTATCGTATAACATTCTACAATATATTGTGGCCGATGTAAAGGCGTTTCGGCCTTTGTCCCAATATATCCGGCAGATGCGCCACCGGCTCCCATCCATGGATGGGAGCCGGTTTTTATATGTAAAGAATCCCCCGGCTGTGCCGGGGAGTAACATATAGCTTTAGCGTTACAAAGCATAAAATAACTCCTTTGATATACTGAAGTCTGCGGCCTGTCAACTGCAAACCAAAGATATCAAAGGAGGACATTCGAAATGCCGAATGACACAAATAGTCTAGCCCATACAAGGTGGAACTGCAAGTACCATGTAGTCTTTGCACCGAAGTATCGAAGGAAAGTGTTCTACGGGGAAAACCGTGCTGAGATAGGAAAAATACTAAGAGAATTATGTAATTGGAAGCAAGTGGAAATCATAGAGGCAGAAGTGTGCCCGGATCACATCCATATGCTTTTGGCAATTCCGCCGAAATGGTCGGTTGCCGGGATAGTAGGGTTTCTGAAAGGAAAAAGCACTCTGATAATTCACCAACGACACGGAAATCTAAAGTACAAGCACGGCAACCGCACATTTTGGTGTCGAGGCTACTATGTGGATACCGCAGGTAAGAATGCAAAGAAGATAGCCGAGTACATACAGAATCAGCTAAAGGAGGATCAGAT
>JAJDIZ010000038.1 GCA_030266915.1 Ruminococcaceae bacterium OttesenSCG-928-D13
CTACACTGGATAGTCAGATTTCTAATTGAACTTCGAACCGCTTATCCGCCGAGGCCAAGAAGATTCGTTATATAAGGCGCGAGCAGGGTCATCAGCATCAGGGCGGCGAACAGGAACAGCATCAGCATCACCCCGGGATTCACCACTGTGTCGCTCTTTTTTTCCATCATCAAAAAGCCGGGCGCAAAAAAGATCTCCCTGTGGTGACGGATCACCCACACCACCCCCAGAATGATGCCCAGCACCACCAGCCCAAGCAGGCAGTAGCTGTAGATATACACCGCCGTCTCGCTGGCGTAGGCATAGAGGAACGGGCTGATGCCGCTGCCCAGCAGGTTGAGGGCAATGTGCAGGAAAAGGGAGTATTTAATGGTGCCGGTGAACCAGGTGAGCGCGGCAAACACCAGCCCCAGCACAAAGGCGTAGGCCAGCTGATACACGTTCACATGGTAAAGCGCGAACATGAAGGCGCTGAAAAAAACATACATCTTGCCGCCAAAGCCCGCCAGCTTACGGTACAGCATGCCCCGGAAGATGATCTCCTCCATCACCGGGGCCACAATGACCGCGAAAAACAGGTTGACAAACGGGTCGCTGCTCATCACCACGGTTTCGAGGGTGTTGGTGATGCCGACGCCGGTCAGCTGCTGCACCAGGTTGCTCAGCATCAGGGCGAAAACATTCAGCGGGTAGACGATGCCCATGCCGATGGCCACCAGCATCAGAAGCCCCGGGATGCCGATGGCGCGGTGCTCCAATATGCCGGCGTTGGCCCGGGTGTCGGGCACCCCTTTTGTGATGGCGAGGAACACCGGGAAGCCCAAGCCGTAAAGCGGCAGGTAGCTTGCCACCCACAGGAACCACCCGGTCTGGGTGAGGGCCGGGGCCACCATAGACACAATTACAGACAGCGCCGTGCCCACCAGCTGGCTGACGGCCAGCATGGCAAAAAAGCCCAGCCCCAGGCGACTGAAATGGGATTTCACCTGTTCCCGGGTTAGCAAAATTGGTTGGGTTTGCATCAAAGCCTCCTGGTTATTCGCAGTTCCGCGATACTCTTTACCATAAAATCAAAATTCAGTGTGGTAGGCCAATGGCAGCAGGTCCGCGACCCGCACCTTTCTCGGACCTGCCTCGCTGGATACAATCACCTCGCAGCTTGGGGCATAGTCGATCAAAAACTGGCGGCAGTTGCCGCAGGGCGGGTAGAGCTCGTTCGATTTTTCCCCGCCCACGGCCACCACGCACTCAAACTCCCGCTCTCCGGCCGACAGGGCCGCCCCAATGGCAATCACCTCGGCGCAGGCGCCGTGCAGCGAATAGACGTTCACCCCGGTGTATACGGCGCCGTTTATGCAGCGCACCGCCGCCCCCACCGTGTGGCGAAAGGTGACGCCGTCATAATTCCGCTTGATCACCTCGGCAGCACGGGCCACCAGGGCCTCATCAGCCGGGGTCAGGTTTCTGTAATCCATGGTTGTCCCTCCCTGGGCAAATCTGTGGGCACATCTCATCAGTGGGTGGTGCCCTTCAGCTGACGCGGGCCTGTGCCGTTTTCTTTTTTCATGCGGTCGATGAAATCCTGCAAGGGCACCGCCGGGGAGTAGAGCCAGCCCTGGTACAGGTAGCAGCCCAGCTCCATCAGCCGGTCCCGCTGCTCGGCAGTCTCCACAAACTCGGCCAGCACCTTGAAGTCCATCGTCTTGCTCATGTGGATGATTGAGGAGATGATCTCCTCACTGCGCGCGTTGCTGAGCATGTTGTTAACCAGGGAGCCGTCCAGCTTTACAATATCGAACAGGTTGCTCTGGAGGTATTTCACCGAGGTGTGACCCATCGAGAAGTCGTCCACCGCGAAGGTGAATCCCATGTTGTGAATCGCCTCGAGCCGGTTTTCCACACTCTCCCCCAAGATGAAGGACATCTGCTCGGTCAGCTCGATGCAAAGGCGGCCCTTCACCTCGGGCCAGTCCAGCAGCAGCCCCTGCAAAAACTCCACAAAGCCCGGGTCCTGCAGGGTGGCTGCGGTGGCGTTCACGCTCACCTTGCCGGGGCACACCCCGGCCTCCAGCATACGGGTGATGTCCCGGCAGGCCAGGGTGAACACCTGACGCTCCAGCTCGCCCAGCTTGCCGGTTTCGCCGGCGATACCCACCACCAGCGGCGGGTAAACCATGCCGCAGAGGGGGTGGTCCCACCGCAGCAGGGCCTCGGCGCCCACGCACTCGCCCCGCTCGTTGTACTGGGGCTGGTAGTAGAGCAGCAGGCCATCCGGTTCTTTCAGCACATGCTCAAGGTCGGCCGCCAGCATCTTGGCAAAGCCGCCCTCGGGGCCCTTCATCTCCAGCAGCACCAGCAGCTCGCCTGCCGCCTCGGCCCTGTGCATCCTGGCAATCAGCCTTTCCATGTTCACAACCATGCGGTCGTTGGCGCGCTTTTCGTAGCGCAGCAGGAAAAACCGGTAGACCAGCGCCCCCACCATGATGTTGAAGGCCTGCAGCAGGCTGCCCATGATGGACCCGGTGGCCTGGTAGCCGTTGATGAACAGCGGCACCACCCACTCCACGCTGTTCACCGGCGGCGGCACCAGGCCGGACAGCAGCGCCAGCGCCGTGATGCCCACACAGACCAGCGGCACCAGCAAAAACGGGATGAAGAACGACGCGTTGAAAACAATGGGCAGGCCGAAAACCACCATCTCGTTGATGTTAAACCACATCGGGAAGGCCGCAAGCTTGGCCAGACTGCGGGTGTTCTTCTTTTTGCTGAACAGCAGGATGGCCACCAGCAGGCTCACCGTGGTGCCGCAGCCGCCCATGAACACAAAGGTGTCGATCACCGATTTGTTCAAAAAATAGGCCACGGCGGTGGGGCCGGTGTCGGCGAAGATGGTTTTGGCCACGCTGTCCAGCACATTGGAGCCGTGGATGCCAAAGAACCACAGCAGGTTGGTGAGCATGATGAACAGCAGCGACTTGAGAGAGCTGTTGGGAATGGCCTCGAACAGGGCATTCAGGTTGCGGTGGAACAGTGCCTCGAACCCGGCCACTTGGAACAGCCCGATGATGGCCCGATTGATGCCGTAGGCGGCCAACACCACCACCAGCACCGGCAGAATAACCGACATAATGTTGTTGAAATCCACATCGGATCCGACGGTATACAGCCGGAAGGAGAACCATTTCCGCTCGGTCAGGAAGCAATAGAGCGCGCTGCCGCACACCGCGCTGAACAGCGCCGTGAACATGCCCTGGGCCCCGAAGGAGGCCAGGTTGAAATCCTCGGTGAACAGGCCGATGAAGATGACATAGGCACACAGGGATGAGAATACCGCCCCGATGACCACCGCCGTGTCGCTGTGGCGGATGCGGGCGTAACTGGCCGACACGCTGATGGTGATGGCAAGGGACAGCACTCCAAAGCTGACCTCGTTGACTGTGGCGAAAATATTGCTGAACACCAAACCCACCGGGGTAGCCAGGAAATCCTGATAAAACCCGATGGGCATGATGTTCAAAACCAGCGCGAACGAACCGATCATCAGCAGCGGGATGGTCATGATCAGCCCGCGGCGGATGGCCCGGATAAACTGGATTTCCTCCACAATATCCAGAAACGACCGCTTCTCTTTCATGGTTACTATTTTCTCCATAGCGTGTGAACTGGCGCATACCCGTAGCCGTGCATTATCCTCATATTATACTACACATCCTTGTGGAATAAAACAAAATAAACGTCTTTACAATCACCGCCTTTCAACCTATACTTGTTTTGCAGGCCGGCTCAAGTCACGGGCGGCCTTTGCGGCATACAATTATACTGTATACGAAGCAGTGGGAAGCGCGAATGAAAAGACATGGGTGGGTCATTTTTTGGGCGGTATTGGCAACAGCGGCGGTGGTGACAGCCGTGCTGCTGTTCACCCCTTTGGGGCGCGGCGCCCTGGCCTGGGCGGGCGGGGATCTGCCGGACAGTTCGGTTCCCCCACCGGAAAATCCGGCGCCGCCTGCAAGCTCGGCTGTCATTGAGGCGGACAGCAGCAGCCTCATCAATGACCCGAGCGCCGCTTTCTGGAAGGACTGCATCCACCTGTATGTGGAGCTGGTGACCCAGACACCGGAGCTGCCCAACGGCTGCGAGGCTACCTCGCTGACGATGGTGCTGAACTACCTGGGCTTCGAGGCAGACAAGCTCACCATCGCCTATGATTACATCCCCCGGCAGGATTTTGAGTATAGCTATTACAGCCTCACCGGCGGCAACCCGGAGACCGTCTATGCGGGAGACCCGGCCACCGACATGGGTTTCTACTGCTTCCCGCCGGTGGTGGCCGAGGGAGCCAACCTGTACCTGGAGGCGCAGGGATCCGACCTGCGGGCGCGGGACATCTCGGGCGCAGACGAGAGCCAGCTGGTGGAGCAGCTGCTGGCGGGCCGCCCCGTGGTGCTGTGGAAAACCCTCTACAGCCAGCCGGCCGAAACCCGGGAGGACCTGGCCTGGATTCGCAGCGACACCGGGGAGCTTTACATTCCCTATGTCAACCTGCATGTGGTGGTGCTGCACGGCTTCGACGCCGACTACTTCTACATGAACGACCCTTACGGCGAGGTGGTGCGGGTGGAGCGGGAGCTGGTGATGGCGGGCTACGAGGAACTTGGCAGCCGGGCGCTGGTGATTACCGAGGATTAGACGCATAAAAAAGGCAGGCCGCGCGGCCTGCCTTTTTGCTGGGCTTTTCTCAATTGGGAACGGCAATAACGCCCGCCAGCGCCGTGGCGGCGGCCACCACCGGGGAGGCCAGGTAGATCTGCACTGTGGAATCCCCCATGCGGCCCATGAAGTTGCGGTTGTTGGTGGCCAGCACCACCTCGCCCGAGGCCATGATGCCCCCGGCCCGGCCGCAGCAGAGGCCGCAGCCCGGCAGGGTGACCATCGCGCCGGCGTCGGTCAGGTCCTTCAAAATGCCCTGCTCCGCCGCCTGCTGGTAGATTTCCCGGCTGGCGGGGGTGACGACCAGCCGCAGGAAGGGGGCCACCTTTTTGCCCCGCAGGATATCGGCGGCGGCGGAAAGGTCCTCGAGGCGGCCGTTGGTGCAGCTGCCGATGAACACCTGGTCCACCTTGGTGCCGGCCAGCTCCCGCACCGGGCGCACCGCGTCCACCTGGGAGGGGCAGGCGGCCACCGGCTCGAGGGTTTTTGCGTCGTAGCGAATCACTTTTTCGTAAACAGCGTCGGCATCGGGCCGCAGCTTGGCCAAATCCAACGCGCCTGCGGCTTTGTCGCAATACTCCAGGGCCTTTTCGTCCGGCTCGAACAGGGCACACTTGGCCCCGGCCTCCACCGCCATGTTGGCGATGGTCATGCGGGAGGCAAGGCTGAGCGCCTTGGCCCCACTGCCGCCGAACTCCAGCGCCCGGTACACCGCGCCGTCGGCCCCGATGTCCCCAATCAGCCGCAGGATCACGTCCTTCGCGGTGACACCGGGGGGCAGCTCGCCCTCCAGCTCCACCTTGATGGTGGACGGCACCCGCACCCACAGCTCGCCGGTGCCCAGCACTGCGGCCATCTCGGTGTAGCCGATGCCGGTGGAGAAGGCCCCCACCGCACCGTAGGTGGTGGTGTGGCTGTCGGTGCCAAAGGCCACCGAGCCGGGCTTCACATAGCCGGCCTCCACCATCAGCTGATGGCAGATGCCGTCATTGCGGTGGACGTGGCGCAGGCCATATTTTTCCGCGAAGGCGTCCCCGGCCTTGAAGTGGCGCACGTCGTCCACCGTGGCGGCGGGCACCAGATGGTCGTAGATCAGCACGGCGCGGTCCGGGTCCCAAATCTTCGAAAAGCCCATCTGCTCGAACTTGTTGGCCACAAAGGGTACAAAAATGTCGTGGATCATCAGCGCGTCGGGGGTGACCGTGACGATCTCGCCCGGCTTCACATCCGCCGCGCCGGTGTTATTCATGATGATTTTCTCGATCAGTGTGTGTCCCGTCATGCCAGCCCGTTCCTTTTCTTCATGCTCTGTACCAGGCCCCCGGCGCTCAGAATCTCGAGCACGTTGTCAGCCATCGGGGCCAGGGGGTAGTCCTTCCCCGCGTGGCGCACCGCGACGCCCGGGGTCACCTCCACCTCGTCGCCCTCCTTGACGGCGTCGGGCAGGTCGGGGTTTTCCAGCAGCAGCAGGCCGTTGTTCACCGCGTTGCGGAAGAAGATGCGGGCGTAGCTTTTGGCCAGGACGCAGGCCACGCCCAGGGCCTTGATGATCTCAGGCGCTTGCTCCCGGGAGGAGCCACAGCCAAAATTCTTGCCGCCCACAATGATATCGCCGGGCTTAATCTGCCCTGCAAGCTCCGGCCGCAGGGGCGAGAAGGCATAGGGGGCCATCTCGGCCACGCTGGGCAGGGCCAGATAGTCGGTGGGGATGATGATATCGGTGTCGATGTCGTCGCCGAGCACCCACACCTTGCCTTTAAAGCTTGGTTGCATGGTTTTCTCCGTTTTAAATAATGCTTCGGCGTTGCCTGTAAGGTGACAGCAAAGCCAGTCGGGGAGAGCGGCGATGCACTCGGCTACAGCCTGTCCGCCGTGGTGATCTCGCCCTTGATGGCGCTGGCCGTCACGGTGGCAGCCGAGCCGAGGTAGACCTCGGAATCCTTGTGGCCGGCGCGGCCCCGGAAGTTGCGGGTGCCGGTGGAAATCAGCACCTCGCCCGGGCCAATCACCCCCTGGCAGCTACCCCAGCAGACGCTGCAGTTGGGGTTCACCACCATGGCGCCGGCCTCGTTCAGGGTCTGCAAGACACCCTCCTCCAGCGCCTGGGCGTACACCGCCTGGCTGGCCGGGGAGACGATGAACCGCACCCCCGGATGCACCTTGCGGCCTTTCAGCAGCGCTGCCGCCGTGCGCAGCTCCCCGATGCGGCCGTTGTTACAGCTGCCGAGGAAGGCCTCGTCGATCTTCACGCCAAGGGCGGTTTCAGCGGGCACCACATCGTCGATGTGGTGGGGCCGGGCCACCACCGGCTGGATTTTGCTCAAATCATAAGTGTACTCGGCCACATAGGCCGCGTTCGGGTCGCTTTCAAACACCGCTTTGGGGGCGCGGCCACGGGCGGCCAGATAGTCCAGCACCTTGTCATCCGCGCGCATCAGGGCAGTTTTGGCCCCTGCCTCCACAGCCAGGTTGCTCAGCACGAGGCGCTCGTCCACACTCAGGCCCTCCAGGCCGTCGCCCACAAACTCCAGCACCTTGTAGGTGGCGCCGTCGGCCCCGATGTCCCCAATGATGGTGAGCATCAAATCCCGCGGGGTGACGCCGGGCCGCAGTGCGCCGGTGAGGGTGACCTTGATGCTCTCCGGCACCAGCACCCAGGTGCTGCCGGTGACCATTCCGTACAAAAAGTCGGTGAGGCCCACCCCGGTGCCGAAGGCCCCGAGGGCGCCGTAGGTGCAGGTGTGGCTGTCTGCCCCGATGATGAATTCACCCGAATTGACGTGGTTTTCCACCATCAGCTGGTGGCACACCCCCTTGCCCTCGTAGTAGGCGGCAATGCCGTGCTTTTGGGCAAAGTCCCGCATCTTCTTGTGGGCGGCGGCGGTTTTCGGGGTGTCGGCCGGGCTGTTGTGGTCCACGATGAAGACCACCCTATCCGGGCTTGCCACCTTGGGATTTTTCAGCTCATTATCGAAGATATCGATGGTGAGGTGGGTGGTGCCGTCGTTGGTCATCATCTTGTCGAGGGCGATGGTGTGAATCTCCCCAGCGTGCACCTCGGGCAGGCCTGCGGCCCGGGCGATGATCTTCTCGGCCATGGTCATCGGGCTTTGGGCGCTGGGAGACGTTTCCCCGGCCCGCGCCTCGGTTTTTTCTTCACCCTTCCCGGCGTTCAGCGAGGCGATCAGCCCGCCGGCGGCCAGGATGTCCTGCATGTGGCGGGGCAGCTTTGTGCTGGCGTAGCGCTGGCCGTGGGCGGTGAGCGACCCGGCGGCCAGATCGACCTCTGCCTCGTCGCCGCTCTCCACCTTGTCGTAGATATCCGCGCAGATCAGCACCGGCAGGCCGATGTTGATGGCGTTGCGGTAGAAGATGCGGGCGTAGCTTTTGGCCACCACAGCCTGCACCCCAAGGGCCTTCAGCACGGCCGGGGCCTGCTCCCGCGAGGAGCCGCAGCCGAAGTTAGCCCCGCCCAGCACCAGATCGCCGGGCCGGACTTTTGCCGCAAAGTCCGGGTCCAGCGATTCGAAAGCGTGGGGTTTCATCTCCTCCACCGATGGCAATATAATGTACTGGCTGGCGATGATTTGGTCGGTATCCACATCATTGCCAAACTTGAAAACACGTCCTATGCTCATGCTTGCGCCGCTCCCGGTAGATTAGTAGATGGCTTCCCTGAACACGATGCCGTTTTCGTCGGCGCTCTCGATGATGGCAAGGCTCTTGAGGTTGATGCCCATGCCGCGCAGCTTGGCGCCGCCGGGCTGGAAGCCCTTCTCCACGGCCACCCCCATGCCGATCAGCTCGGCCCCGGCCTGGTTGATAATATCCACAATGCCGCTCAGCGCCTCGCCGTTGGCCAGGAAGTCGTCCACCACCAGCACCTTATCGTCGCTGGTAAGCCAGTTGCTGCTCACCAGCAGGGTCACCTTCTTCTTATAGGTGTAGGAGTAGATCTCGCTGCGCAGCAGGCCGCCCTCGATGTTGTCGCTCTTGGCCTTTTTGGCGTACACCAGCGGAACGCCCAGCTCCTCGGCCGTGATGGTGCCGATGGGGATGCCGGAGGCCTCCACCGTGAGCACCTTGGTAATGCCGGTGGTATCAAACAGCCGCGCAAATTCTTTTGCGATGCTGCGCATTAATTTTACATCCACCCGGTGATTGAGAAAGCCGTCGATCTTGATGATGTTGCCGGGCAGCACCTTGCCTTCTTTTCGAATGCGTTCTTTCAGTTCATCCATACCCCACACCCCGCCTGTTTTCAGTTTTTGCCGGGCGGTGTCCCGCCGGCATGTTGATTTTTTTATTATCGCACAAAACCGATGGAACCGCAAGAAGGGCTGTCGCATGAAAATGTATTCTGAACACGAAGGCAGCCGGGGAGAGCGCCGGACACTCCCGGAGAGAACGTCAGCCGCAAGCCATCTCGCGAACAACGTGTTTATGTTGTACGCGAGATGGCGCGGAAGGTAGTTCTCGGAGCGGAGTGTCCGGTGCTAGGCCCCGGCGGCTGGCGATGTCACTTCGGCTATTTTGAGCCGCCGAGTGGCATCCTTTCTTTATTTTTCCTCAAACAGGTGGTTGATCAGTGTGCTGCCTATCTCGATGTGTGGGCCTTTTTCGGCGTTTGCCTCGGTGTAGGCAAGGCCGCTGCCGGGGGCGGTTTGGCGGCTGTCGTAGATCAGGTAGGGCACCGGGTCGCCGTCGTGGCCGCGGGTGGCGGTGAGGGTTTTGTGGTCACTGAGCAGCAGCAGGCGCCAGGGCTCGCCGGCTTTGTCGAGGCCGGCCCGCAGGCGGACCAGGGTGCGGCTGTCCACCCACTCGATGGCCTGCAGTTTGCCCGGGGTATCTCCGTTGTGGGTGCACTCGTCGGGGGATTCCACATGCACCAGCGCAAATTCATAGCCGTCTGCAAAGGCTTTCAGGATGGCATTCGCCTTGCCTTCGTAGTTGGTGTCCAGCTCGCCGGTGGCCCCCTCAACTTCAGTTACGTCCAGCCCGGCAAGGCGGGCAATGCCCTGCACCAACGGCACCGCGCTGACCACCATACCGCTTTTGCCGCCGTGGGCCGCCTTGAAATCCGGCAAGGCCACAGCCCGCCCCTCGGCCCAAAACCAGATGCCATTGGCCGGCAGCTTGCCCTCGGCCCGGCGGCGCTCGTTCACCGGGTGATGATCCAGCACAGTGGGGGCAATTTCCATCAGCTCGGCCAGCCCCGCCGCCACCGGCGCGCCGGCGGGCAGCAGCGGCCCCACCGGCTCACCCAGGTGCTGGTGGGGCTCGGCGGCCACAAGGCCGGTGATGTCCGCCCCCTTCTGCACAGTGATGTGCCGGAAGGTGGGGGTGGGGTGGATGGTGATGCCTTGCTTCTTCAGCACCGCCGCGAAGCGTTCGTCGGCCAGCAGAGCGCCCATCAGGGCCAGAGCGTCCTCCCCGTGCACCGAGCCGCCGCTGTGGGACAGGATTTTCCGCTCGGCCAGGGGCTTGTCGCCGTCCTCCAGGGTGATCATGTTGCAGCGGTAGGAGATGTCCCCGTCCTCCAGTGTCACCCCGCTGCCGGCGGCCTCCAGCGGCGAGCGGCCGGTGAAAAATTGCCTCGGGTCATAGCCGAAAATACTCAGGATGGCGGTATCGCTGCCAGGCGGCACTCCCTCCGGTACGGTGCGAACCGTGCCCAGCTCCCCCTTTTGGGCCAATTCGTCCATGGCGGGCTTTTTTGCAGTCTCCAGCGGGGTTTTCCCGCCCAGCGCTGGCACCGGGTTATCCGCCATGCCATCGCCAATTACAATCAGGTATTTCATCCGTTCCTCGCTCCTTTTATCTGTGGCGCGCGGTGCCACACCGCACAGTTAGCATTAGCTATCCCACTTCAAATATTCTGTGCAACAGTATACTCCATTTCCCCAGGGAACACAAGAGTCCGTGTGTGGCGCACAGTTTTGCACAAAAAAACCCTGCCCTCGGGGCGGGCAGGTGGGCGGAGTTTAATAAAAAACAACCAGATGTCATGTTTCAAAATAGCGGGAGGCCTGCTGGATAATCTGGCCGGCGGCGGCCGCAGCAGTCTTGAAAGTGAAGGACGGCTGGCCCTGCAAGCTCTGCTGCAGCAGGCCAATGAACCCCCATGCGATGAAATGGTAAAACAGCTCGGCCTTCTGGCGGCTGGCGCCCGGGTATTTGACCCGGTACTCCGCTACGCTTTTCTCCCGGCCGCGCTCGATGATGACCGCGAGGAACTTTTTGTCTCCGTTTTCCCCCAGCAGGATAGCACACAGCTCGCGGTTTTTTTCAAAAAAGGCGAACAGGGAATGGATGAAGGTGCTGGTGGCTTCCTCAGTGGCCGAGGGGGTGATGACCTCCATCTCGCTCAGCATGCGGTCCAGGTCAGCCACAAGGCCGGCCTCCATCTCCTCCATCAGGTGATAAACGTCGTGGTAGTGCAGATAAAATGTGCCACGATTCACCCCGGCGCGCTCGCACAGCTCCTTCACCGTGACGTTTTGCACCGGCTTCTGTGCCAGCAGCTCCAGAAAGGCGTTGCCGAGCAGGGTCTTGGTCAGGCGAACGCGCTGATCCTCCCGGGGCTTTGGGGTTTTGGATGTTTCCATGGCAGCCTCCCTGTGATAAGCAAATCAAACGGTGGGGTGGTTTGATTATTGTACCGCATCCATCAAATGAATTCAACACCGTGTCTAATATCCATCACCATGATACAGAAAAAGTATTGCAAAAAGCCGCTCCAGAAACACGGCGGTTGCTACCAGCCGGGCTTTTTTGCTATACTGGTTTCAGCGGGATGTTATCCCGCATTGCGGCGAGGGGGAATGGGATGCAAGAACGGCGCCCGGCGCATGCGCACAGGCACTGGCGGCAGCGGCTGAACGCCTACGATCTGATCCTGATTTCATTGGGCCTTTTTGTTGTGGCCGCGCTGATAGCCGACCCACCAATAGCCATTTTATACGGCCTGTGGAATATTTTCACCCACACCGGCCACCTGCTCACCGACTATGTGGCGGTGGGCGGCGTTGGCGCGGCGCTGATCAACGCGGTGATCACCGGCCTGTGCGGCGTCGGGCTGATGCACCGGAGTGACGCCAAACCCAACGGCGCCATCATCATGGCGCTGTGGCTCACCATTGGATTCTCCTTCTTTGGCAAAAACATTTTCAGCATGGCGCCCATTTTGTATGGGGTGTGGCTGTACTCCCGCTACCAGCGGGAACCCTTCCGCAACTACGCCTTGGTTGCGCTGCTCAGTTCCACTATGTGCCCCATCGTCAGCGAGTTTAACTACAGCGGGCTGTTCGACCCCCTGTTTGCCTTCGTGGGCAGCGGGCTGCTGGGCATTCTTGTGGGTTTTTTCATCCCGATTATCTCGGCCGCTACCAACCGGGTACACGGCGGCTATGACCTGTACAACATCGGCTTTGCCGGGGGCATCATCGCCATGTTCATCGTGGCGGTGCGCAACAGCCTTGGCCTGCCGGTGGCCCCTACCCTTGAGGTGAGCGATGGCAACAACCTGTTTTTCGCCATTCTGCTGTATGTTCTTTTCGCCATGTGGTGTGGGTTCTCCCTGTTTGACGAGCGGCGCGAGACCATCCTGCCGGACCAGAAGCGAATCGCCGGCCACTCGGGCCGCCTTGTCACCGATTACTTCCTGCTTTACAAGGAGAGCGCCTTCCTCAACATGGGGATAATGGGGATCATTGGCACCACCATCACCCTGGTGCTGGGGGCGCCGCTGAACGGGGTGTCCATTGCCGGCATTATAACGATGATGGGCTTTGGGGTGTTCGGCAAGCACCCGCGCAACTGCCTGCCGGTGATGGCCGGCGCGGTTCTGTTTGCCTGTGTTAACCAAACCCCTCTCACCACCCCGTCCAACATCGCGGCCATCCTGTTTTGCACCGGCCTGGCCCCCATTTCGGGGCAATACGGCTGGGCCTGGGGGATGCTGGCCGGGGTGCTGCACACCGCCATCGTCGCCCATGTGGGCCAGGTGACAGGCGGGCTTAATCTCTACAGCAACGGCTTTGCCGCGGGCTTTGTGGCCCTGGTTCTGGTGCCGGTGATCCTGGCGTTCAGGAGAGGAAAGGAAGAGACATGAAACTGCGCTATGAAAAAAGCGTCCGTGTGATGAGTGACATCATGGGCTATTGCCACCTGATCGGCTGCAACCGCTTCAAGGTGGATTTCGAGATGAAGGAAACCACCACCGAGATCACGATTGTGGCCGAGGTGCCAAACATCACCGAAAAGCAGCTGAAAGAGATGACCAAGCTGCTGAACATGCCCCGCCAGCACGAGGTGGAGCAATACTACTGGAACATCAGCGGCGAGGAGGAGATTGACAACGAGCTGAGCCTGGCCGGCATGATGACCGACGAGGCCACGGTGGATTATGCCGAAGGGGTGCTCACCGTCACGGTGCTGCGCTGCGAGGACTCGAGCGAGGCGTAGGGGCCCCTTAAGGGGGGCGAAGGGGCGCTTTTGCGCCGAGGCAGGATTGCGAAGCAAACTGCCGAGCCCATTGCCCGCAATGGGAACATTTGGCTTTGCCGCGGATGGCGGCATCGCGGAGCATCCCCTTGGGGAAAACAAATGACACCCGACGCCCGGAAAACGCCGACCGAAGGAAGGCGGAGGCCGGTTGCGGCGGGGGCAAGGTTTTCACAATATGTTTTTAAAAACCGGGTTGCCCATCGGCAGCCCGGTTTTTTATGCTTGAATCGATCCTGAAATCAGCCGGCGAAGGCACAGCCCTCGACATGGTCGTTGAGCAGGCCGGCCGCCTGCAGGTAGGAATAGCATATCGTGGAACCCACAAACTTGAAGCCGCGCTTCTTCAGGTCGCGGCTCAGCGCGTCGGACAGCGGGCTGGTGGCCGGCATCTCAGCCTCGGCCTTCCAGCCGCCCTTGATCGGTTTGCCGTCCACCCAGTTCCACAGATAGGCGTCGAAGCTGCCAAACTCCCGCTGCACCGCCATGAAAGCGGCAGCATTTGTCACCAGCGCGTCAATCTTGCGCCGGTTGCGGATGATGCCCTGATTCTGCATCAGCTCGGCCTTTTTCTCCTCACCATAGCCCGCGATGACCTCATAGTCGAAGCCGTCGAAGGCCTCGCGCATCGCCTCGCGCCGCTTGAGGATCAGGTTCCATGTAAGGCCCGCCTGCATCCCCTCGAGAATCAGGAACTCGAACAGCTTGCGGTCGTCGTGCTCGGGCACGCCCCACTCGGTGTCGTGGTAGTGCCGGTCGTATTCGTCGCGCACCCAGCCGCAGCGTTTTTTTTCGGGCATATACTCTCCTTTTTTCGCAAAGGTATGGGGCGTTTGGATGTTCGGTGTTTTAGAGCGCGGCTAGGGCTAAGGATATGCAACGCATCCGCGCGGAGAAACATCGGACAGCCAAACGCCTAGCGCTCAGTGGTCTCCCGCAGGATCACGTCGTGGCTGCCGCCTTCCACAATGCTGGTGGAGCTCACCAGGGTAAGCCGGGCCTTCTCGCGCAGCTCGGGCAGGCTCATGGAGCCGCAGTTGCACATTGTGCTGCGCACCTTGCCCAGGGTGGCGTTCACGTTGTCCTTCAGGCTGCCGGCATAGGGGACGTAGCTGTCCACCCCTTCCTCAAAGCCCAGCTTGCCGTCGCCGCCCATGTCGTAGCGCTGCCAGTTGCGGGCGCGGTTGCTGCCCTCGCCCCAGTACTCCTTCACATAGCTGCCGTTCACCAGCAGTTTGTTGGTGGGGCTCTCGTCGAAGCGGCTGAAATAGCGCCCCAGCATTACAAAATCAGCCCCCATCGCCAGCGCCAGGGTGATGTGGTAATCCAGCACAATGCCGCCGTCGGAGCAGATCGGGATATACACGCCGGTCTCCTCGTAGTACGCATCCCGGGCGGCGGCCACCTCGATCAGCGCGGTGGCCTGGCCCCGGCCGATGCCCTTCTGCTCACGGGTGATGCAGATGGACCCGCCGCCGATGCCGATCTTCACAAAATCGGCGCCGCACTCGGCCAGAAAGCGGAAGCCCTCTGCGTCCACAATGTTGCCGGCCCCCACCTTGACGCTGTCGCCGTACTTGGCGCGAATCCACCCCAGGGTGCGCTGCTGCCACTCGGTGAAGCCCTCGGAGGAGTCGATGCACAAAATGTCGGCCCCGGCCTCAACCAGGGCGGGCACCCGCTGCTCGTAGTCCCGGGTGTTGATGCCGGCGCCCACCACATAGCTCTTGTTTTTGTCCAGCAGCTCGTGCACGTTCTCCTTATGGCTGTCATAGTCCTTGCGGAAAACTATGTATTTCAGGTGGCCGGCCGAGTCCACCAGCGGCAGGGAGTTGACCTTGTTGTCCCAGATGATGTCGTTGGCCTCTTTCAGGGAGGTGGTGTCCGGCGCGGTGACCAGCTTGTCCAGCGGGGTCATGAAGGAGGAGACCAGCTCGTCCCCCCTCATACGGGAGACGCGGTAGTCCCGGGAGGCCACGATGCCCAGCAGCTTGCCGTTGGCAGTGCCATCGTCGGTGACGGCCACCGTGGAGTGGCCGGTTTTCTCCTTGAGGGCCAGGATGTCCTTCAGGGTGGCGTCGGGCCGGATGTTGGAATTGGAGGTGACAAAGCCCTTCTTGTAGGTCTTCACCCGCCGCACCATGGCGGCCTCATCCTCCACGCTCTGGCTTCCATAGATGAAGGAGATGCCGCCCTCCTTGGCAAGGGCGATGGCCATCTTCTCGCCCGAAACGCTCTGCATGATGGCGCTGGTCATCGGGATACTCATGGTAAGGGGCGGCTCTTCGCCCTTTTTGAACTTTGCCACCGGGGTTTGCAGGCTCACCCGGTCGGGGGTGTTGTCGGCCGAGGAATAGCCCGGCACGATCAGGTACTCGCCAAAGGTATGTGACGGCTCGGAATAAATATGCGCCATAAAGGACCCTCCATTTTCCGTGTGCTTTTAATGTATTGGATGTGTTTGTATTAGCCCTTATCTTAGCATAAACGGGGAACAAAAAAAAGCCTTACGACAAAAAGCACCCGCAGAGGAGGCGGGTGCTTTTTGCACAAGGAGTTTTGTTTGCGGGCCCCAAACCGCACCTTGCGGTGCGGCCGGAGGAGGGGTTGCCGCGTCATGAAAAAAGCTTGCACTTGCACTTGCTTGCGAAGAAGCCCTGGCTGTAACTTCTTTGCAACTAAATTGTAACCTTTTTGAGACGCACTGTCAACCCCTAACTGTAACTTTTTAGTAACTATTTGTGTGATAACTTTGTCAAAATTCGCTGTTACGACATTTATTGGTTGTAACAAACTGTAATAATTTCGATACTGGACAGTTTTAGGTGCTTTTTTCAGTCATCAAAGCCCAAAAACCCTTCAAAATTCTTGCTTTTCCCATCGGTGGCAACAAAATTGGCACACCTGTCGCTCAGGTTCCACCGCAGTTCAAAATCGCTGCCCTGGGGGATCTCGTTGTGGTAGTAAAACAGCATCCGCTTGGGCGGGCCGGCCTCCAGCTTTTCGGCCGGCAGGCAGTCGAGCATCAGGTCGGCGTAGCGGGTGTTGTTCAGATGGCCGTTGCGGTCGCACAGGGAGAGCCGCGCCTGCATCCCGGCGCTTTGGGCATAGTCCGCGCATTTGGGCAGCTGCATCGGGTGCTCATCGTAGACCGGGTCCTCGCTGAAGAACTCGAGAAACTCGGGCAGCGGCCTGCGCAGGATGCGCCGGGTTTCGGTGTCGATCAGCACCCAGCGGGTGTCGGCCTCACACAGCAGCCGCCCGCCGGTGTCGTACATCGAGGTAACCCGATGGTACACCGCCCGGCGCATGCCCCAGGCGCGGGTTTCCATCTGCACCGGCTGCTTGGCCCGGGGCATCTCATGGGTGATGAGGGACATACGGGACAGCACGAAGGCGGTGTGGGTGCGGGCGTAGAAGGGCGGGTCGATGCCCAGGCCCTCACACTGGTCGGTGGCGATCTCCTGGATGCGGCGCAGCGCGGCGCCGGGGGTCATGCGGTCCCAGGGATCGCACTCAAAATAGCTGGCGTTGAATTCCTGTTGGTAGGTCAGCGGCATGGGGGGTAAATATCCTTTCTGCTGGGAATGATTTCTGTTGTGGTTGCCCTTCGGGCCCTGCTCGCAAAGCGGCCCTAATTCAAAATACGGCGGCCGCCCACGATCACCTCGGCGGGCTGCAGGTCGCGGTTCCAGATGACAATATCCGCCTGCTTGCCGGGCATCAGGCTGCCCACCTCGTGCTCGATGCCGGCGGCTTTGGCTGGGTTCAGGGTGGCGGCACGCACCGCCTGCTCGATGGGCACCCCGAAGCCGATGGCCTTGCGGCAGCACTCGGCAAGGCCGGTGGCGCTGCCGGCGATGGCCCCGCCCTCCACCAAGGTGGCGCGCGAGCCCTCCAGCTTCACCATCTGGCCGCCCAAGTCGTACTCGCCGTCGGGCATGCCGGTGCCGCGCATCGAATCGCTCACCAGGCACACCCGGCCCGCGCCGAACCATTGGAACACCGCCCGCACCACGGCCGGGTGCAGATGAATGCCGTCGGAGACAATCTCCACATGGCTGGCCCGGTCGCTGGCGGCGCCGATCACCCCGGGGTCCCGGTGCAAAAACGGCGGCATGGCGTTGAACAGATGGGTAACGTGGGAGGCACCGGCCTCGAAGGCGGCCAGGGCATCGTCATAGCCCGCGTTGGTGTGGGCAAGGCTCACCGCACACCTGCCGCACACCGCCCGGATGAATTCCAGGCTGCCGGGCAGCTCGGGGGCGATGTCCACCAGCTTGATGTAGCCCTTCGACCGGTCATACAAGCGGCCAAACATCTCCACCGCCGGGTCCATGATGTAAGTTGGGTTCTGGGCGCCGCGCTTCTCGGTGTTGAGGAAGGGTCCCTCCATGTTCACCCCGCGCAGCACCGCCCCGTGGCCGGGTGCGTCAAAATACGGCATGGCGGCGTCCAGAATATCGTTCAAGATTGCCTCGTTGTAGCTCATGGTGGCCGGCACCACGCTGGTAACCCCCTGACTGCCATACCAGGCCAGCATCTTCTCAATCGTCTCGCCGCTGGCGTCGCAAAAATCGCCGCCCACGCAGCCATGGCTGTGGATGTCCACAAAGCCGGGCAGCACATAGCCGCCCCCGGCATCGATGGCGCCCGCCGCGGGCAGGCTGCCCGGGGCCGCCACCTGGGTGATAACGCCATCCTCATAGGCGAGGTCTGCCATTTTGAACAGGCAGTCTTCTCCAAAAACCAAGCCATTGTTAATAACCATAACTTGACCTCCTGTAAGTTTGCTCGGTGCCTCTATTATATCGCGCTTTCACCAGATGTAAAACAAAATTGGCCAACTGATTGGCACAGAAGAAATTTCGGTGATGCACCGCCCCACGGCGAAATAGGCTCGC
>JAJDIZ010000039.1 GCA_030266915.1 Ruminococcaceae bacterium OttesenSCG-928-D13
CCGGGGGGTTACTATTGATATCACGCGCCGATTTTGTGTAACGGCAAACAGCTTCACACATATATTCGCTGCCATCGTCGCCGGGACAGTGCTTCCGGTGTTAGCTTTTGCCCGGGCTATGCCGTCGCCACCCCGTCCATCACCAGGGTCACTTGCGTCCCTTCATTTTGCATGCTGCTGATGGTAAGGCCGCTCCTTGGGCCATAGTAGCTTTGCACCCGCCTGTGGATGTTGACCAGCGCCACCTGCTCCAGCCCGGCAAGGATGGTGGTGTTTTCCTCCGCGTCCCGCAGCCGCTCCCGCAGTTCGTCCAGCTGTTTTGCGGGAATGCCCACGCCGTTGTCCTCCACAATCACGCACAGGCGAGTGCCGAGCAGCCTTGCCCGCACCCGCACCAGCCCGCCGCTCTCCATTGCCTGCAGCCCATGGGAGATGGCATTCTCGATGAGCGGCTGGATCAGCATGCGCGGGATAAAAATATCCCCCAGCTGTTCGTCCACCTCAAACACCACGCGGAAACGGTTTTGATAGCGTATCTGCATGATGGAGACGTACTGCTCCAGCGTGAATATTTCCTCAAGCCCGCCGATGAACTCATCCCCCGCGTTGGCGTAGCGCAGCAGGTAGGACAGCCCGTCACACATCTCGGCGCTCTCCCGCATTTTGCCAAGCTCGGCCAGGCGCTTGATCACCCCCAGCACATTGACCGTGAAATGGGCGCTGATCTGCTTTTTCAGGGAGATAATCACAGCCTCCTGCCGCGATATCTCGGCCTGCTTCACCGCCAGTTTCGCCTCGTACAGCGACTTGGTCCGCTCGCTGAGGCGCAGGGTCATGCGGTTAATTTTCTCGGCAAGGCGGTCGAAGTTTTCCTCCGGATAGCGTGGGAGCGCGGTTTCCGAGCCGTCCTCCAGCTGCTCCACCCCCTGCATAATCTGGGTCATCGGCGCAAGGAAGGAGCGGTTGAGCAGCCGGGTAAACACAAGAAACAGCAGCAGGAACACCGCCGCTGTGGCAAGGGCAACCAGAAGAAACACCCCCAGGGTGTGCCGGTTGGCCGTGTTGTCCATCGTCACCAGAATTTCAAAGGGGGTAAATCCAACCTTGCGGCTGTCGGCAAACACCGTGTCGCGCAGTGCCTCCGCCTTCGACAGCCCCGTCAGCTCCGGCACGCTGGAGGTGATGACCTGCTCCGCCGCCACCAGGGAGATGCGCAAAGCGTCGTTGGCGTGGTAGGCCGAAAGCAGCCCCCGCAGCTTGCTCTCCTCCATCAGCATCACAATGGTGCCAATGGCCTCGTCGCCCCGGTAAATCCCGATGGTATACCCGATATACTGCATCCCCTCCAGCGTGATAACCACCTCGTGGGGCTGCCTTGTGGGCGAGACAGCAAAGTACACCTTGGAGGCAGCGGTGTTCCCCATGCCGCCCCAAAAGCGGTAATAGGTATCGCTGCCGGAGAAGATGGTCAGGTGCTCCACAAAGTCCGCCCGGTCCTGAAAGCCGTCCAGCAGCCCATACACCTCGCCCGCCTTCAGGTGGTAGGCGAAGAAGTCATCCTCGGCCGCAAAGTCCACCACAAGCTCGCTTTGGCTGATCAAAAAAGAGAGGCGCTCCAGCTCCAGAAACTGTTCCTCCAAAACGGAGATAACCTGCCCGGAGGCCTGCTCGGCGTTCTGCTTTGTGTTCTCCATCAGAGTGTAGCGGCTGTAGGCAAAAAACAAAAACCACACCAAAAGCACCGCGCAGAAAAGCGCGGCAATGATGAACTGCAGTTTTGTTTTCAGCGTCAGTCGTCTCATCGGTTTCACCGGGTCAATAGCCGGATTCCTCCATCAGGGTGTTCCAAAACGCCGCAAAGGACGTTCCGTTTTCGTAGATAAAATCTTTGTTCAGCATCAGCACGCCGGTCTGTGCAAGGGGGATTTCTTCCTTGCCCTGCACGTCGGAGCGCACCGGCCAGGTGCCGCTGTCCAGGTAGGGCTCCATGCCCGCACCGGTGCCGTCGGTTTCCCCCAAAAGCCAGCGCACAAACAGCTTGGCCCCGCTGATGTTGGATGCCCCTTCCGCCACCATCACGCAGTTGGGGGCATAGATGCCCGAAAAAGGCTCCAGCTGGTAGGTTGGCGCCAGATTGTAGCCAATGTCCCGGTGGCGTATCTTGCTGGAAATCATGATGCCCACCGGCGGGTCTGTCTGGCCCGGCCCGCCCACCGCCTGGGACACCTCGTCGCTGGAGTTGGTCAGAACGGCGCCGTTCTGCGTCAGCATACGGATAAACTCGTGTCCGGCGCTGCTCCCCTCGGGTATCTCCAGCGGAACGCCGTAAAGCTGTTCGTAGGCGTCCGCCATCTTGTCGCTGTGTTCAATAAAGCTCAGGAACAGGGCGTAAATCGGGGTGGATTTCAGGGGATTGGCAAAATACACCTTGCCGTAAAATTCAGGCTCGGTGAGCTGCCACCAGTTGAGCACCGGCGGCTCATCGTATACCTGGTCGTTGTAAAAAAGCAGCTCCGATTCCCCAAGGAAAGTCAGCACCTCGGTGTTATGTTCCGGCGTAATGTGCTCGGCGATATCCCAGGGGACATATTTGTAGACAATCCCCTCAGGCACCAGCTCCCGGCTCAGCAGAGCATTCTGGTCCTCCAGCACCACCAGGTCACACAGGGAGGTTCCCGCCGTCCGGTGCTCCTTAAGCAGCCGGACAATCTCGTAGGTGCGGGTGTCCATCACCTCCACCACCAGCCCGGGGTATTGGGCTTCGAAGGACTTCTTCACCTCCAGCATCCGCGAGGTGTTGGAGTAGATCATGATGGTGTCCTCAGCGAGGGCCAGCTGGTACAGTTCCTCCGGCGTTTCGTGGGCGTCCAGCCTGGCCTCGGCCAGCCATTGCGCATTCTGCGTCTCCCCCGCCCCGGCGGCCTGCGGCGCACAGGCGGCCAGCAACAAAAGCGCGCAGGCCAGCACAATGGCGGACAGCTTTGTTCGCATACCCTTCACCCCTCTCCCCTTTGGAAAGCTAACCGCCCGCCGCCTCCAGCAGTTCTTTCCACCGCTGGTTAAAGGATTCCCGGTTGCTGTAGAGATATTCCTTGTCCGGCGCCCGCAGGTCAATCTGTGCCAGCGGCACCGGCTCACTGCTTTCAATGTCCGTCCGCGCCGGCCACTCCCCCATCTGCAAATAGGGGTGATAGCCCTCGCCGGTGCCGTCGGCCTCCCCCAAAAGCCAGCGCACAAACAGCTTTGCGGCGTTGACGTTCTCCGCGCCGCTCACCAGCATGATGCTGTTGGTGGACAGCGCCCCCGCAAAGGGTTCCATCTCGTAATGGGGCGCAAGGGCGTAGCCGATGTCGTTCATCCGCACCTTGCTGGAAATCATGATACCGAGCGCCGGGTCTTCCAAATCCGGCGCGCCCACGGCGTTGGCAATCTCCTCGGCAGAGTTCACAAACACCACGCCATTCTTCAAAAGCCTGTCGATAAACTCCCAGCCGGCGTCTTCGGGATGCGGGAGCGGCTCACCAAAATGTTCCAGATAGCTTTCGGCCATCGCCTCCGAGTTTTGGATCAGCGTGCTGAAAAAGGCATACATGGACAGGGACTTTTGCGGGCTAGAGGTGACTATTTTTCCGTAGAAACGAGGTTCTGTCAATTCCCACCAGTTGCTGACCGGCGGCTCGCGGTATTTTTCACTGTTGTAATACAGCACCGTACCCTCGTTGAAAAAAGCGAGGTCCTCCTGATTGTTTGCGGGCAGCAGCTTGTCCTCAATATCCCAGGGCACATATTTCACCACCACCCCCTCGGGGATCATCTCCCTTGTGATGGCGCCGTTGTTGTCGGCACAGACCATCAGGTCGCACAAAGGCTCTCCCCGCCCGTGGGCCTCGATCAGCAGATCCAGCATATCGCTGCCCCGCATGTCGGTAACCTCCACCACCAGGCCAGGATACGCCGCCTCGAAGGTCTTTTTCACATCCAGCATGCGTGTGCTGTTGGAGTAAATGATCAGGGTGTCCTCGTCCAGCGCCGCCCGGTATAGCTGCTCCGGCGTCTCCTGGGCATCCAGCCCGGCCCCTGCCAGCCATTGTTCGTTATGCCGCGCCGCCCCGGCGCCCTGCGGCGCACAGCCGGCCGCCAGCAGAAGCACACCGGCCAACACCGCGCAGATTACCCTTTTTCTCAATGCGTCTCCCTCCACTCCAGCAGGTAATCATAAGCCGCCTGCACCGTGCCGATGAACCCCTGGAGGCCAAGCTGTTCATAGCCGTCCACAAACTGCTGCCACACCGCGTCGCTTGTAGCGTCCTTTTCCCCGGTCACAAAGGCGGTAAGCATCTCCCGCCCGTAGGCCTCGATGGCCCGGCGCGTCTCCTGGAAGCCCTGGCTGTTTTCCGTTTCCAAAAGAATCAGGGGCAGGTTCTCTTTTGGCTCGTAGGGCTGATAGGACACCGCCGCCCGCCCGTTGAGATACTCGTTGTCCGCCTCCATGCCGCTCCAGTTCACATAGTCGGCGTATTCCTCGCGGATAACCAGCGGACCAATGCCGTCCAGGTGCTTGTTCTGGAGGGTGTTGCCCAGCCGGGTTTTCACGTTCAAAACCGCGCGGCCGCCCGTGATGGCAATGTCGCCGGTGGCGGCGAAATCCCAGTCCACGCCCTGCTCCCCATAGCAGGCAATCAGCGAGGCCTCCTCGCTGAGCATCAGGTCCATCAGCCGGAACACCGCCTGCGGGTTTTGGCAGGTGGCAGTGATGACCCCGCCGGGAATGGGCAGCGCGGTTGTGGGCTGGGCATAGCGGCCGCCGCTTGGCCCCGCCAGCGGCGGCACATGGATATAGTTGCTGAGCACGTCGGTGGAGCTGCGGTAGATCACATCGGTGATGCTGCCCGAGGTGAAACAGCCCACCATGTTCCGCGGGTCGTTGACCATCTGCCTGAACTGGGACTGGGAGAGGTCAAAGTTGTAAAAATCCAGCAGGCCGTCCGCGTACAGGCTGTTCAGGTAAACCATGGCGGCGCGGTATTCATCCGTGGCCGGTGTAAAAACCACCCGGCCGTCCACCACAGCCAGCCCCGAGGTTTGGGGGTCGTAATAGGTGAAGGCATTGATCAGGAAGGTGCATATCTCGGTGGCGTCAGAGGCGGCGCTGGCGGCGATGGGAATTTCATTTTTCCGTCCGTCCCGGTTCGGGTCGCCGGTTTGGAAGGCCTCCAGCACCTCGCGGAAATCCTCGGTTGTTTGGGGCAGCGACAAGCCCAGGGCCTTCACCCAGTCGGTGTTCATCCACAGCACCTGCCGGTTTTGGGAAAGCTGCGCCGTGTTGAGGCTCGGCATGTAGTAGAGCTTGCCGTCGGCGGCCGTCATGGCCGCCCGCAGGTCATAGTCGTGGAAGCCGTCAAACACCTCTGAAAGCCGGGTTTCGCCCGCCTCGACATAGGCATTCAAAGGCAAAATATATCCCTGCTCGCCATATTGCTGCAAAACCTCATGGGAGAGATACAGCTCAGGAGAGAAAAACACCGCGTCCAACTCGCTGCCAACCGAGGAAAAAAGCAAACGCAGGTATTCCTCGGTGTTTGTCTCGCTGATGAAGACAAACTCAATGTTCAGTCCGCTCTGTTCTTCCAGCCAGCGGGCGTAGTAGTTGGTTTCAATATTCTGGATGAACTTGCTGTTTGGCACGGCAATTTTCACCGTTTGCCTGCTGTCGGCCCCCGCCCCGGCCCCGCAGGCCGCCAGCGCTATCGCGAGCAGAAGAAAAAAAGCGGCGGCCCATGCGTGTGCGCGTTTACTCATTCGCCGCCCTCCCCACGGTACAGCGTGGGCGAAACCCCGTAGTACTCCTTGAACACTTTAAAAAAATGGTAGTAATCGGAATAGCCGCAGTTGATGGCAATCTCCTTCAGCGCCATCGAGCCGTCCCCCATCAGCCGCCTGGCCTCCTTCATGCGCAGGTCGGTGACAAAGCGGCCATAGGTGGTGTTGTGGTTTTTGGCAAACAGGTTACAGATGTAATTCGGGCTGAGGCTGAACTTCCTGCCAAGCTGCTCCAGGGTATATTTCTTCCGGAAGTTTTTGGTGAGGTGGGCCACCAAAGCCTGGAACGCCGGGTTAACGGTGGATTCCTCCGCCTCGTAGGCGTAAATCCCCTTTTGAAGCAGGCGCTTTCCCAAACGCTCCAGAACAATCTGGACATCGTCGGGCTGGATGGGCTTGAGGATATAGTCAAAGCCCTCCAGCCGGAAAAAGGAGCGGCTGTCCTCAAACTCCCCATAGGCGCTGATCATCACCGTTTCGCAGGCGATCTTCCGGTCTCTCAGGGCTGCAATCAGGGCAAGGCCGTCCAGCCCGGGCATTTTCAGGTCGGAAAAAACCACATGGGGGCGCAGGCTGGTGATTTCCGCCAGGGCTTGCTCCGGGTTGGTGGACCAGCCCGCCACCTGAAAACCGTTGTCCTGCCAGGGAATTTCCGCAATAATCTCATCCAGGATAACGGCGTCGTCGTCCACGAGATAGATTTGGTACAAAGCGCACGCTCCTTTTTGCTTCCACAGGTTGCCGTATACAAAATGTTTTGCTCTCATTTTACACAATGTGTGGCGGATAATCCACCATGATTTGCCACAGGTGTGAAAATATGACTAACGAATGTGAGGATTGTAGATGTGAAAGAAAACGAGCGGACCGTATAATTGCAGCAAAAGCGCGTGCTCGGCACAAACACCATGGAGGAAGTATATGTTTAAACGATTGAACGCCAAACAGGAAACACACACACGCATAAGGCCATTGGCGGCGCTGGCGCTGGCACTGGCACTGTGCATACAGTTGGCCGTGCCGGCTTTTGGGGCGGCCTTTTATGAAGATGACGGGCCACCGGAGCCGCCGGTTTCCGAGGTAGCGGGCGAGGCGCCCGCGGAGGAACCCGCCGAAGACGAAAACGTCTCGACCGAAACCGACCTTGCCCCCGCAAGCGGGGTTGTGCCGGACAAAAGCTGGTACAGCGACGAAGAAACCAGCTTTGTGCTCACCGACGAGGCGGACCTGTTCGGCTTTGCTGACCTGATGAACGACGGCAAGGAATTCAGTGGCAAAACGGTTATGCTGGGGGCAAACATCACGCTGACCCAGCCCTGGGTTCCGGCGGGTTTTATCAACCGGGGCAATGTGAACGGCACCACCTTCTTTGGCACCTTCGACGGTGACGGCTACACCGTTTCCGGCCTGGTGATAAACGACACAAAAATTCTGGAGGCCCTGGGCTACACTTCCTTTGTGGCAAGCAGCAACGACTACGGCAAATACAACTCGGCGCAATACATCAGCTTTGGTTTAATATCCCAGCTGGCCTATCACGCAACCGTGAAAAACCTAACCCTATCCGTCAAGGAATATTCCCTGACGGAGGGCGAATATGCCTATGCGGGTGTGGTCACCGGCGGCCCGGTGAAGGGAAACCCCACCGGCGTTTCCATCCAAAATTGCCATGTGGTGGCCGAGGGTGGCGCAAAGATGACCCTGGGTGACAGTACCTATTGGCCCACCCACATCGGCGGCCTGGCCGGCAGCCTTTACCCGTCATCGTCAAGCGACCCATCCCCCGTCGGGGTTGAGAACTGCTCGGCCGATATCGACATTGTGGTCAGCCGCGCCACCGCCGCCTCGACGCACCGGGGAGGCGGCACAATCGGCGGCCTGATCGGGTATGCCGAGGAATGCTGGGTTAAAAACTCCCGCGCTTCGGGCAGCGTGACACTGGAGAACCCGGCCGGGCTGGAGGATAGCAGAACCGTCGGCGGCCTGGCCGGCGGGGGCAGTTATCTGGAAAACTGCTATGCCACCGGTGATGTCACCGTGACGGCGGCCCATGACGTCAACAACATTAACTACAAGGTTGGCGGGCTGGTGGGCAGCAGCCATCATAAATATGGCCATGCCATCATCAACTGCCATGCCACCGGCAATGTGAGCGGCGGCGGGCATACCGGCGGGCTGGTCGGCAGCTTTAACATTTCCATGACGGACACCACCGCCGAAATAACGGGCTGTTCATCAACCGGCAACGTGACAGGTGACCTTATTGAGACGAGCAATGGCGCCACAGGCGGCCTGATTGGCGAACTTAGCAACAGCCCGATATCTGTCAGCTCAAGCTTCAGCACAGGCAACGTGACAGGCACCCGGCGCGTGGGCGGCCTGATCGGCAGTTCCACCGCTGGGGCAAGCTTTGTGGATTGCTATGCCATCGGCGACGTCACCGGCAGTGTGATCACCAGTTACACCCAAGTCGGAGGCTTTGTGGGCAGGGATTATTCAAGCACCCCGCACAGCTATACAAACTGCTCTTACACGGGCGCGGTCTCAGCCATCGGCTGCAACACTGGCGGCTTCGCGGGTGAAAACTATGGAGATCTGATCAACTGCCACACCAAGGCCGATATCACAGTCAGCGGCGACGCAGATGCTGTGGGCGGGCTGGTTGGCAGCCAACAGCCCACCGTGATCAAGGTGAACGGCGAGAAAACAGACGTGCTTGCAAAGCTCAGAAACAGCTCCTGGGAGGGCAGCATCACCCTGGATATCGGCTCCTCCAGTGGGCCGAACCTCGGCGGGGCAATTGGAACGATAGACGGTGACCCGCTGGCCGATATCTCCCTGTCCAACATCAGTGTGAACGGCACCCTTGCGCAGACAAACGAGGATAAGTTCTGGCTTTTTGGCGGCATGGTGGGCAGCACAGAGGTCAATAACACAGAGCAATATGGCGGAGGCAGCCTGGTCATCACCGACAGCGTCACCGTGCTGGAAAACAGCATCGATTTCCCCGCCTCCGTGTCAAATGCCTATGGTGCGCTGCTCGGACGGTTCCAGCTGGGAGGGGCCAGCAGCCTCACAGACAGCGACACGCCGATTTTCACAAACGTGTACGGGCGCAACATCACCAACGAGGTTCTGGGCAGGTATGACGTGGGCTACGAGTGCTCAATTTCCGACGGCTTCAAGGCCAACACGGTTGCCGGCGCCCACCTTGGCAACGAGGCCTACCTGAAAACCCCGGGAACCTACACCGGTCTGGATTTCACCAACACCTGGGACATGGTGACCGTCTACACCGACCCGCCCCACAACACCGACATCGATTATGCCAATTCCAGCTATCCGTTCCTGCGGCACAGCGGTGACATTGCAACCAGCAACATAACCGCGGTTGCAGAAAGCGCGGCCATACAGGTGGTGCCCGGCACGCCCTTTGGCGGCCTGCCCCTCCCGGCAACCGCAACGGTCACGGCCGGCAGCCTGAAACCGCTTGTTGTGAAGTGGGAGCCGGGCACTTACGACCCCAGCTCCGAGGGCACCTACACCCTGCAGGGCGAGCTGTTTTTGCCTTCCAATGTCACCAACAGCGGCACCATGAAGGCAACCGTGAAGGTGATTGTGAAAGAGGACAGCAACCCGCGCCTTGAGATGCAGAGCGGCGGGGTTGCCTACGCGGGCGGCAGCCTGATTATGGGCAAGACGCTGCAGCTGGGCGCGGTGCTCAAAAACCTGGGCGCCGTGAGCCCATCCATCACATGGAACTCCAGCAAAACCGACGTGGCCACGGTGAGCAGCGGCCTTGTGACCGCCATTGCCGCCGGCGAAACCACCATCACCGCCACCGCCTCCCACGGCGGCAAAACCTACACCGCCAGCTGCAGCCTGATCGTGACCTGGGACGACGACGGCTTCACCATCCGGGACCTGGCCGACGGCCCCGTCAAGCTGACCGAGACCAGCGGCGACACCATCATCACCGGCACATACAGCGACCCCGACCTCAACTATCTGGTCGCGGCCATCGAGATCGACACCGGGTTCACCGGCACCGTGAAGCTGCGGGACATCACCATCAGCCTGCCGGATATCGACAACGACTATTACAAAGCCTATGTGGCTCTCACCACCTGGGCACGGGGGGATAATCCCTCCTTCAACCTGATTTTGGAAGGTGAAAACAAAATCAGCCAAAGCCGGCCCGGCAAAAACTTCATAGATCACTGTGTTTACCTGTCCAAAGTGAACATGAGCGGCCCAGGCAGCCTGACTGTGGACTGCACAATGACCCTCAACAAGGGCGGGATGAGCTTTGACGAGTACTGTGTCATCAACACTACCATCACCTCCAATGGCATCGACTTCTACGGCCATGGCAATGAGGTGAAGGGTGGCAAGGTTACGGCGCTGGTCGAAGGCATCACGATATCGGGCAACAGCAGCGTGGGCTCCACCTCGGCCAGCACCACCTTCAGCGGAGGCGAAGTGTTTGCCACCGGCCGCTCCAGAGGCCTGCTGGTGGCCGACGCGGTGCTGAATGTGAACACCCCCGTCACCGTGGTACAGGATGACCTGGAATATGGTAATCAGGGCATGCGTATCCTGCGGGGCGTGGTGAATGTCAACTCTGAGATGAGCGTCACCAGCAATCTGGACGCCGTCAGCCTGGAAACCGACAGCAATGGCGACAACGGCACCCTGAACGTGGGGGCAAACGGCACCCTGACCCTGCAGGGCGGCAAAAGGATACTCGGCGGGTACGGCCGCGCCGGCGCGGGCCTCACCATCAGCGGAGTGCTGCGGGTGGACGGCAAGCTGGTTGCCACCGGCGGCGCCGGGGTAATCGGCGGCGCAGGCATCCAGGTGGTGCGTGGCACCGGCGAAAATCCCGCCAAAATCACCGTTGGCCCCACCGGTAAAATCATTGCCACCGGCGGCGCCACCCAGCAGGGCGCCGCGCCGGGCCTTGCCGTCCACGTTGAGTTCGACGGAGAAAACATCAGCGACACCAGCGGCGTGGAGCTGAAAAAAGAGAACGGCGGCTCGGTGCTGGCCTACCCGGGCGCGGGCTCCAACCCCAACTACAACTGCCTGTACATGACCGGATATGCCAACGTGGAAACCGGCGACTACGGGAAATACGCCCGCCTCACCGGCTTTGCCGACCAGGATACCGGCGGCCCCGCCCTACCCACCATCACCATTCAGAGGGATGGCAGCGACTATGCCGGCGGCCAAATGACCCTGGCGCAAAAGACCTTGCAGCTGAGCTACAAAGCTGAGAATGGCACGGCAGGCGAGATAAAGTGGACCAGCAGCAAAACCAACGTGGCCACGGTGAGCAGCTCGGGTCTTGTGACCGCTAAGGCCGTGGGTGAAACCACCATCACGCTGGAAGCCACGGTGGACGGCACGACAGTGAGCGATACCGCCGTTATCAAGGTAGTTGAGACTGTCACCGAGCTCACCAAGGTGACTGTCAGCCCATCCAGTGTGAAGTTCGCCCTCGGCACCTCCCGCACACTGCGGGCAACGCCCAACACAGGCGCCACGCTGGAGGGCGCCACCATCGCCTGGAGCGTAACGGCCAGCAATCCCACCAACCCGGGCGACCCGGCCGTGGTTGCTTTTGAGGGCGCTGCAAACGCCGCCTCAACCACCCTGAAAGCAACAGCTGCCGGCACCGCCACGGTGCAGGTGACGGTCACCCCTGCCGGGGGCGCCCCCCTCACCGCCACCTGCACGGTTGAGGTTTACACCGCCGTCACCGGCCTGTCCCTCTCCGAAAGCACCCTGCGGATGCTGCCCGCTGCGGCGGGCAGCCCCGCCCCCACCGCCACCCTGGCAGCGACGGTAACGCCCGCCTCCGCCGAGACCGACCTTGTGTGGCGCAGCAGCAATTCGCGCGTGGTGGCCGTGGCGGCCGGCGCGGACGGCAAAACCGCCAACCTCACCGCCGGCGCCGCCGGCAGCGCGGTGGTAAGCGTTTCCACCGCCGACGGCGCGTTCACCGCCAGCTGCGCCGTCACCGTGGGCTGGGCCGAGGGCACCCTTGCCCTCGACAAGGGTTACCTGCTGCTGGCCACCACCGACAGCCCGGTTACCCTGAACATCGCGGCAACCAGCGCCGATGCCACCTTCCCCCTGGGCACTCCCACCGATTTGACCGGCGCAAACACTGCCGCCGATGTGGCGGTCTCCCCCACCGGCGACACCCTGACCATCACCCCCAAGGCCGCGGGAACCGTCTATGTCCGCATCGGCGTGCCGGGCAACCCGGGCCTGACAGCCGCGTGCAAGGTTGTGGTCTACACCCCGGGCGGTGACCTTGCCCGCCGCCGCATCGACCCCGCCACCCTGACCATCTACCGCCTGCAGGAAGCGCCGGATCTGCGCATCCCGCTGGTGCTGGAGGACGGCGGCACCCCCTGGAAGCTGACCGACGCCACCTACGCTTTTGCCGGCACCAGCGCCGAGGTGCTGGGCGCCGCCTTTGACATCCTGCCCCACGAGGACGGCCAGAGCCTGATGCTGGTGAAAAAAGCCGGCTTTGCAGCCCTCACCGCCGCCAAATACACCGCCACCATCACGGTGACGCCCACCGGCAAGGAGGCCAGCGCCGAGCTGATTCCCGACACCCTCACCATCAAGCTGGCCGGTGGCCTGCCCAAGCTGGCGGTCAACGCCATCACCCTTGAATCCTTCGGCGAAAACCGCACGGCGGACATCGTGCTCACCGGGGTGGACGACCTTAGCTACACCCTGGACGAAAACCCAGCCAAGGAGAGCGCCAACCGGAAGACGCGGGAATGGCTGACCCTCGACAAAACCGCCCAAACCATCACCATTGCGGCCGGTACCCCGAAAAAGAGCGGCACCTATCACCTCACCGCCACCCTGGCCGGCTGGGGCGCAAACGCCAAGGTAAACATCTCCCTCAAGGTAAACAGCACCTGCACTATGCCGCAGCTTGCGCTGGACAAAACCAGCGTCACGGTGTTTGAAACAGCGGCCAAAACCACGGGCGCGCCGCTGCGGCTGATGCCCAAGACGGCGGACGCCACCCTGGCGGGCCTCGGCGTCGAGGGCCTCGAGGTGGTTGGCACCCTGAGTGCCACCGAGGCGAAAACCTACAAAAACCAGGCCGCCTTCAAGGTGACCGGCTTCAACAAGTCCACCGGCAGCTTCACCCTGGAGGCAACCGGCGGCAACTATCCGGCCGGCAAGGTGCTGCTGGGGGCCAAAGTGGCTGGCAGCAGTTGGCTGGTGCGTGTGCCGGTGACCGTGAAGGTTCTCAAGCCCGGCGGTACCGTCAAGCTGGCCGCTAACGCCACCAGCGTCACCCTGAACCAGCTGCTCACCCCCCGGCAGGCCTTCACCTTTGTGCTGGACACCAACGTGCCCGGCTACAGCGTGGATTGGGACAACCTGCCCTACACCCTGACACGCGGCAAAACCGATGTGAAAGGAACGGATGAGCTGGATCTGAATTGGGACGGCAGCGCCCTCACTGTGGGGACCACCGGCGCCACCACCGCAAATGCCAGCTACAAGCTGAAAATCACCAAGACTGGACTGTACCTGGACAAGAAGGGCAACCCGAAGGACGGCTCCATCACCCTGACCATCAAGACGGTGAAGACAACCGCACAGGTGAGCGCCAAGCTGTCTGTGAGCGGCAAATCCGACCTGACCACAGGCGCCTGCGCCGTTGTGACTGCCAAGCTTGCAAACTATCAGGGCGGCTACACCGCCCAGCCCACCTTCGCAGTGACGCCGCCCAAGGGCGCTCCGACGGCCATGAAGGACGCCTTCGACTTTGAGCCGGTGGGTGGCGATGGCACTGGCTGGCGCATCATGCCAAAACCGGGGGTAGATGTCATGCCGGGCAGCTACAAGGTGAGTATTACAGGCGGCACCGGCACCCTGCCGGGTGTGGCCAGCACCCCGGCCACCACTGCCACGAAGTTCACAGTGGCCGCCTCGAAGCCGAAGGTGACCCAGAGCGCTACAAAAGTGACGCTGTATACCGCGGATAAGGCCAGCACAGCCAGCCTGAGCCTCAGCCTGCCCGCCGGCACTGCCCCGGTGAAGAAAGTGGAGATGAAGGGCTACGATGCCAGCCTGTACGACTTTGAGCTAACCGGCAGAACCCTCACCATCAGCTTCAAACAAGCAAACTTCGACGCAAAGAAGGTCAAATCCAAGACCCTGACCTTCGAGGTGTATCTGGAGGGCAACGCAAAACCCGCCAACACCTTCAAGGTCGGCGTCACCGCCAAAGCTTTCAAGTAGGCACGGCAAGCCTGATCACCACCAATGCAGTTCCAAACACAAGCCGCCCCCTGTGCGATGAAAAATCGCACAGGGGGCGGGCTTTTTGTGGTGGAGATGACGGGAATCGAATTCGCCTACAGCCCAATTATTACATACCATCGTTAACCATGGCTTATATACTTATTGCGATGTATCGCGTTTATTGTGTTGCTTTTTGTTGTCCCATCACGCTGCCTATATTTCTGTAAAGGGTAAATTAAAGGGTAAAACACAAATGTAAGGGTCAAAGCAAAACCGCCCACGAGGGGCGGCGGTGTTATTGATTAGCTGCTGCTTGTTCCAGCGCAAAGATGCGGTTGTCGTGGTCATCTACCTTGGCGGCCATATCCTCAAAAGCTTCACGCTTTGCGAGTGCATCGGGCAATAGTTCATTGAGCATCTTCAATTCGTGCATCACACTGTTTTCAAGGTTCATGATGGCCTTGGTGTGATTGTCCTGCTTTTCCAGCATAGCCGCTTGGCTCTGTTCCATATTATCAAGCCGGGCATTGGTGGCGGCTTGCCCCTGCTTCACTGTTGCCATATCACCCTGTAGTTGTTCCAGCATTTGCAAAATCTTTTCTTCGTTATTCACATGCATGTCCTCCTCAAAGGGTGTAGGCCTATTATACCGTTTTGCCTGACCGGGTGCAAGGGTCAGGCTTTTTCTTTTGTGGCGTTCTGGATGTAGGCATCCATCCGTGCGGCGCTTTCCTCTTGCATCTTCTCGGTGACATGGGCGTACACATCGAGGGTAAAGGCTGCCGAGTGGTGCCCGAGGTTGCCCTGCACCGTTTTAATGTCATCGCCGTTCATCAGGGCTACCACGGCGTAGCTGTGGCGCATATCGTGGAAACGGAGGTCAGGCTCCCCTACCCCGGCCACGATTGCTTTATAATGCCGGTACACGGTCAGGTGGACAAGGTGCTGGCCTAATTCATTGGTGAACACCAAATCCATAGGGTTAACCCACGCCGGGCCAGCTTTGAGCCGCCATTCTGTTTGCCGATGCTTTTGCTCCTTTAGCTTCTGCATCACGATGTTGGCGGGCTTTATTTTTCGCACCTTATCGTTTTTTGGGGTGTCGAGGTAATATTTGCCCCCTGCCTTGCGTTCCCGCAATAGCTGCTTCGACACGGTGATGGTGCCGGTGGTGAAGTCCACAGCCCCCCAGGTCAGGCCCAGCGTTTCAGATTGGCGCATCACAGTGAACAGGTCAATGAAATATATGCCCTCGTAGGGGTCGCCTTGTATGGCCTGCAGGAACGCCGTCACGGCCTCGTCATTCATCACCCGCATTTCCTTCTTCACCCACCGGGGCAAAGTGCAGGCCTCCGAGGGATTGGAGCGGATATAGCCCACCTTCAACGCTTGGTCGAGCATAGAGTGAATAATGCCGTGGATATTGCGCACCGTTTTTGGTGACAGCCCCGCCTCCAGCAGGGAATTATAAAAGCCCTGTATCTGGTGGGGCTTTAGGTGCTGTAATTTTACCGCGCCCAAGGCTGGCCGGATATGGTTCTTGATATGCCCCTTATAGCTGGCCTGTGTAGCGTCTTTGGTACTGTGAAGGTATTCGGCTGTCCAGACGTCCAACCACGCCCCTACGGTCATTTTTGACGGCTCCACATGGGTGCCGGTGTCTATGCTGGTGAGGACATGGCGCAGCTTCTTCACAACCTCGTCTTGGGTAGTCCCATAGACGCTTTTCTGCACCTGCTTACCTGTTCCGGGGTCACGCCCGGAGGTGTACCGGGCCTCCCACCGGCCATCAGGCCGTTGCCTGATGCCGCCAGCGCCGGAGGCGTTACGTTTTGCCATTTTTGCTTTCCTCGTTATTACGTGGTGCTTTTCGCAAATACGCTTCAACAGATTTTTGCCCTACCGTCTGTATTAAGCTGTCCAATTCTTCGTGAGCGAATTGCTTATATGCCGCCTCTTTTTCGCGATTACGGGGGTCGGAACTGTTTGATAAGAATATCGGCGTTACTGGGCCACTTTCCCATTGCGTTGCCGCCCAGTGGTCATACGGAGTTGTTACAACACCTATGTAGCTTACCAATGTTTTGAAATCGTCTGTTTCGAGCACCATATTGAGAACATCCTTTATTGTACGACTGGCATCTCCCTCAATATAGTCTCCAAGTCCTGACCGGATTATTTCAATTCCTTTATCAGTCAGCCCCAATTTATCAACAAGCGCAGCGGATTCAGGTTTTTTGCCACCGGACAATCCCAACAAATAATCCGTCGTACAATCGAAATACTTTGCCAAGGCAATGAGGGTGTCAATATCTGGCTTTGACCGTTCCGTTTCCCATGACCTAATAGCACCCTCTGACTTGTCCACCACTGCCGCCAATTGTGAAAAAGACAGGTGACTATCTTCGCGCAACTGTTTAATTCTGTCCTTAAAAGTCATTATTTCACCACCTCAATAATATATTACCACACATCAAAACACTACGCAACAAAAATAAACGGCAAGGAAATTACGCCAAACCATTGACACGTAGTATTATGACGTGCTACTATTACATTGTCAGTAAATTACGCACTAGAAAAGAAAGGAGTGTGTCTAACCATGGACAAAAAGACATTGACTATCAAGGAGGCCGCCGCTGTGCTGGGCGTCGGCCCGCAAACCATGTACAACATCAGCCATCGCGAGGATTTTTACCCCCTTGTACTGATTGGCCGTAAACGTCTGGTGCTAACCCACCTGCTGGATAAGTGGCTGGAGGAACAGGCCGGGCAAAAGGAGGCGTGACCCTTGATAGCATATGCTGGCAAATGCCATCGGGGGGTGGGTGATATTGGCGGCACGGAAAAAGTACGACAAAAAGCTGTTTGAAAGCACACAGGCCAGCAGCGATACGTCGGCGAACATCTACGAAAGTATGTTGCTTTCAGATGCTTGGCAAGACCTCACACCCCGGCAGCAAATCCTTTATGTACACATGAAGTCCCAGTACTACTCCGAAAAGCGCAAGCCAGACGGCGACCGCACCTGCTTCACGTTCAATCAGGCGAAATGGCGCGACAAGTACCATCTGTACACCGACGCCAATAAAAAGGCTTTCTATACCGACCGCGACGCCCTTATTCTCCATGGCTTCATCCGCTGCACCTACGACGGTAAATCCCAACAGCGCAAAACCGAGTATCAGTACTCAGACAAGTGGCGATTTTGGGGCCAACCCACTTTTTCACTATCTCAGGCCGACATGCCGCAGTCATTAAAGGCCAAACTAAAAGCCGGGTAGACATGGAAACCTTTATAAATGTGTGGAGGATTTTCCACAACTCTTGCGCAGTAAAACGTCAACCGCTTGTGGACGGATTTACACAGCCAAACAGAGATATGGGGGTTGGGTTGTGGACAGAATTACACAACTTTGGCAGGTAAGTTGTGGACGGATTTACACAGCCAAAATGAACAGAGAGGCCTTGACGATGCTACCGCATACCATCGCATAGCAAAAATTGCAATTGCTACCCCACCAAAACCCAAAAAACCCAGTGGTTTATTCTACCCAAGATAATACCCAAATCACTACCCAAGAAAGGAGCATCACCATGAGCCAATGCACCCGAGTTCTTGAGTACATGCAGATGCACGGCGGCGTGACCAGCTTGGAAGCGTTCACCGACCTTGGCATTGTATCCCTGCCCCGCCGCATCTGTGACCTTCGCCAGCAGGGCCACCATATCAAGGTGGAGCGCGTATCTGGTCGGAACCGCTACGGAGAGCCAACACACTATAACCGCTATCGATTGGAAAAGGAGACTCACCAATGAGATATCATGAGTGCCCTGATTGCGGTGCCAATCTCGACCCAGGCGAAAAATGCGATTGTAGAAAAGAAGAAAGACGCCCACCGGCGGCAACCAGTGAAGCGTCCACAAACCAAAGAGCCGAGGCCCTCAGACACCCTGATTCTAT
>JAJDIZ010000004.1 GCA_030266915.1 Ruminococcaceae bacterium OttesenSCG-928-D13
TCACGGCCTCTATTGACAGCAGATTTGCCATAAACTATGAACAATGCCCAAATATCCGCCACACAAAGTGTTCACTTTTTTCTTGAAATAGCCCTTTCGCTATGCTAGAATGATCTTGTTGCTTACAATTCTTTTGCTTTGCTGAAAGTTTGTTAGCAACATGTACAGGATTTGATGCGGCCGATGGTCAAAAATGCCAAAGGGCGTATTGGAAACGGAATTGATGAACACAAAAAGGAGGACGTACCAATGGCGAGGATCTACAATTTCTCCGCAGGCCCTTCCATCCTGCCCGAGGAAGTGCTTAAGCAGGCCGCAAGCGAAATGCTGGACTACCAGGGCAGCGGCATGGGCGTGATGGAGATGAGCCACCGCAGCAAGGTGTACGACGGCATCATCAAGCACACCGAGGAGATGTTCCGCAAGGTGATGAACATCCCCGACAACTACAAGGTGCTGTTCCTGCAGGGGGGCGCCTCCACCCAGTTTGCCATGGTTCCAATGAACCTGCTGGCTAAAAGCGGCAAGGCCGACTATGTGCTGAGCGGCAACTTCTCCACCAAGGCCTGGGAACAGGCCACCAAGCTCACCGAGAGCGGCGCCTTCCCCGGCACCATCAGCGTGGCCGGCTCCACCAAGGAGGAAAACTTCAAGCGCATCGTGCGGCAGGACGAGCTCAAGCTCGACCCCTCCGCCGACTACCTGCACATCTGCGAGAACAACACCATCTACGGCAGCCGCTGGAGCTACACTCCCGACGCCGGCAGCGTGCCGATTGTCAGCGACATGTCCTCCTGCATCCTCTCCGAGCCGGTGGACATCTCCAAATACGGCCTGATCTACGCCGGCGCCCAGAAGAACATCGCCCCGGCCGGCCTCACCGTGGTCATCATCCGGGACGACCTGCTCTACGACCCGATGCCCGGCACCCCGATCATGCTCACCTACGCCGTGCAGGCCAAGAACGACAGCATGTACAACACCCCCTCCACCTACTCCATCTACATGGCCATGCTGGTGCTGGAGTGGATCGAGCGCACCGGCGGCCTTGCCGCCATGAAGGCCCGCAACGAGGAGAAGGCAAAGCTGCTGTACGACTGCCTGGACGCCACCGATTTTTACCAGACCGCCATCGTGCCCGAGAACCGCAGCATGATGAACGTCACCTTCCGCACCGCCAGCGACGAGCTGGACGCCAAGTTCGTGAAGGAGAGCGCCGAGGCCGGCATGTCCAACCTCAAGGCCCACCGGGCCACCGGCGGCCTGCGCGCCTCCATCTACAACGCCATGCCCAAGGCCGGGGTGGAGCACCTGGTCGCGTTCATGAAGAAGTTCGAGAAAGAAAACAGCTGAGCTTTACATATTTGAGAGGGGACAACTATTATGCCTAGAGTACTTGCCAGTGACGGCATGGACAAGAGCGCCATCGAGCAGCTGAAAAGCCTCGGCTACGAGGTAGACGTGCAGTTCTACGAGCCCGACGCCCTGGGCGACGCCCTGAAAGACTACGACGTGCTGGTGGTGCGCAGCGCCACCAAGGTGCGCCAGCCCATCATCGACAAGGCCGTGGAGGGCGGCAGGCTGAAGCTGGTCATCCGCGGCGGCGTTGGGGTAGACAACATCGACGTGGCCTACGGCCGTGAAAAGGGCCTGATCGTCACCAACACCCCGGCGGCCTCCTCCAACTCGGTGGCCGAGCTGGCCATCGGCCACATGTTCTCCATCGCCCGGTACATCGGCATTGCCAACGCAACGATGCGGGCGGGCGAGTGGAACAAAAAAGCCTACGAGGGCACCGAGCTGGCCGGCAAAACCCTGGGCCTCATCGGCTTCGGCCGCATTGGGCGCCTGGTGGCCGCCAAAGCCAACGCCCTGGGCATGAACGTGCTCTACACCGACATCATCGGCCCCGCCAAGGACGAAGTGCCCTGCGAGTTCTGCGATGTAGCCCGCATCCTCAGCGACGCCGACTACATCTCCCTGCATGTGCCAATGGCCGACAAGCCCATCCTTGGCAAGGATGAGATCGCCCAGCTGAAGGACGGGGTGTTCCTGGTCAACACCTCCCGCGGCGGGCTGATCGACGAGGACGCCCTGATCGAGGCCCTGGACTCCGGCAAGGTGGGCGGCGCGGCCCTGGACGTGTTCAGCGAGGAGCCCTGCAAGAACGAGAAGATCCTCAGCCACCCGAAGATCTCCCTCACCCCCCACATCGGGGCCGCCACCAAGGAGGCCCAGCAGCGCATCGGCGCCGAGATCGTCGCCATCATCACCGAGAACGTGCCCGTCTGATTGCCTCACCACACCGGCTGTGCCCAAAGGGCCCGGCCGGTGTTTCTTTCACCCGGCCTTTTGTGCTATACTGAAAGCATCAAAATAGCGCAAGCACAAGGGAGGCGGTAGTGTGGACGAAAAAACCATGATCGAGGCCTTTGCCAAAACCATCGTAGACGGCGCCATGGCCGAGGTGAAGAAGCTCGCGTCGGATGACCGGCAGGGCTTTGGGAACGAGCTTTACTACGCCATCGAAATCCCCTACCCGGCCGGCAGCCCGGAGCACCGCTTTTTTGGCGACATGCTGGGCGGTGGTTCGATGAAAAATCCGGGCTACACCGACCTGTTCGAGCAGGTGATCACCGGGATGAAGCAGGCGCTGAAGGCCGAGGGCCTGCGCGCCTTCACCATGCTGAACTGCCGCTTCGACAGGGACCAGCCCGACAATTTCCTGCTGTATATCCTGCTAAGCTGACCCGCTTTGGCGGTCCGCCACGCAAAAAAAGGATGCCCCGGCGGGCATCCTAAAGTGAAAACAAAAGTCAGTCGGGGAGAGCGGCGGGTATTCCTGGAGGGAACGTCAGCCGCAAGCCAAATTGCGAACAACGTCTCCATGTTGTACGCAAGATGGCGCGGAAGGTAGCTCCCGGAAGGAGTACCCGCCGCTAGGCCCCGACGGCCGGCGATGCAACTTTGTCTACAGTCCCGGATGCCCCGACGGGCATCCTTTTGCTTTTATGACGTGCTTTCGGCCTACTCCTGCAAGCCCAGCGCCGCCGCGCCGATCACCCCGGCGTCGTTGCCAAGCTCCGCCTTCAGCAAGGCAGGGGCGGGCAGCGTCTCGTGGGCAAAGTAGGTGCGGTGCACATGCTCACGCAGGGGCTTCAGCAGATACTCTCCCTCGTTGCTCACCCCGCCGCCGATCAGCACGGCGTTGGGGCGGTAGACCGTCACCAGGCTGGCGATGCCGTCTCCCAGGTATTTGATGTACTGGTCCACCACGGCCTGCCCGGCGGCATCCCCCTTTTTGGCGGCGTCAAAGGCGGTGCGGCCATTCACCCGGTTCAGGTCGCCGCCGCACTCCTTCCACATCAGGCTGTGCCGGTCCACCATCATCATGTCCACACTCTGCCGGATCAGCGCCGTTACGCTGGCATAGCTCTCGATGCAGCCCCGGCGGCCACAGGTGCAGGGGAAGCCGTCCTCCACCAGCAGGCCGTGGCCCGGCTCGATGCTGAAACCGTCGCCCCCCAAAAACAGCTTGCCGCCAATCACAAGGCCGCCGCCCACCCCGGTGCCCAGGGTGACCAGCAGGGCGCTCTGGTAGTTTTTGGCCGCGCCGGCCACCGTCTCGCCCAGCACGGCACAGTCGGCGTCGTTGGCTATATACACCGGGAGATCCCAGTGCTTTTTGAATTCGCTGATCACATCGGCGTTCTTCCATCCCAGATTATTGGCATACACCATCCGGCGGGTCTCCGGGTTAATCGATGAGGGCACCCCGAGGCCGATACAATCCACCTCGTTTTTCGCCACGCCCACCACCTTCAGCACACCCGCAGCCGCCTCGGCCATGCTGGCCACAACCGCCTCAAAACCGCGGGTTCCCTCGGTGGGCAGGTGGAACTTCCCCAGCAGCTTATAGTCAGAATCCATCATGCCGGCCACAATGTTGGTGCCGCCCAGGTCTATCCCGAGATAGGTCTTCATAGCTTATCCCCTTACCATATTCGCCTTCTGATGTATACATTTGCAAATAAAAGCACACAAAAAGTGGCGCGAACGGCGCCACTTTTCGCATACCCTATTTTAAACAATTATTTAAAGAAGGTCAACATAGCAGGTTTCGCCGGTGACTTCCCCATTTTGCAGGTAGAGCCGCGGCACCCGCCGCCCCACCGCGCAGAACACCTCGTAGCTGATGGTGCCGATGGCGTCGGCCATCTCGTCCCCGGTGATGGTCTCGGCCCCGTCGGTGCCGATCAGGGTGGCCACGTCGCCGGTTTGCACCCCGGGCACGTCGGTCACGTCCAGCATGGTCATGTCCATGCAGATGCGCCCCACCTGCTTAGCCCTTTGGCCCCGGGCCAGCATCTCGATCTTATTCGAGAGGTTGCGCAGCAGGCCGTCGGCGTAGCCGATGCCGATGGACGCGATCACCGAGGGGCGCCCGGCGTACCAGGTGCGGCCGTAGCCCACGCTCTCCCCCTCGCCAATCGGTTTCACATAAGCCATCCGGCCGCGTAGGCTCAGGGGGGCTCGCAGCTCAAAATCAATATGGCGGCAGGGGTTCGAGCCGTACAGCATGATGCCCGGCCGCACCATATCGAGGTGGGTCTCGGGGTGGGCGATGATGCCGGCGCTGTTGGCGCAATGGCGCAGCGGGATGTTCAGCCCGGCGGCCTTGACACCGTCGCAGACCTTCATGAAGCGCTCGAACTGAAGGGCGGTGAAATCGTCCTCGGCCGGATCGTCGGCCACGCAGAAGTGGGTGAAGATGCCCTCCACCTCCACCCCGGGCAGGGCCGCCACGGCCAGGGCAGAGGCCACGGCCTCCGCCGGCTCGAAGCCGATGCGGCGCATGCCGGTGTCCACCTTGACGTGCACTTTGAGGGGAACCCCGGCCCCGGCGGCCAGTTCGGCGCATGTTTCAGCGTATTCCAGCGTCCCCACCGCCAGGGTGATATCCTGCCCGGCCAGCTGGGGCGCCCAGCGGGTAGGCACCATGCCCAGCAGCAGAATCGGCTCCCTCACCCCGTGGCGGCGCAGCTGCAAAGCCTCCTCGGCGGTGGCCACGGCAAAGCGCTTTGCGCCTGCTGCCGCCAGCGCCTTGGCGGCAGGCACCGCCCCATGGCCGTAGGCGTCGGCCTTGATTACCGCCAGCGTCTCGCTGTTCGGCGCGGCCTTCTGGGCCTGCTTGAAGTTGAACACCAGGTTGTCCAGGTCTATCTCGGCCCAAACCCGATGGCTGATCTTTGCGGGGTCTATCATATTTCTTCCATCCTCATTTTTTCTTTTATTCCGCTCTTACTCCCGGGAGGCTGCCGCCGTTCGGGCAGGCGGCATTTTGGAACGAGCCTAGGGCTTAGGATGTGCAGCGCACGCGAGTGGAGGAATGCCGCCTGACCGGGCGGCGGCAGCGGCGGCGCAGCACTTAGCCACTCGCCCCGAGGTACACCTGCACCTCATAGGGCGTGGCGGTGTACTCCACCAGGTTGTCCTCGTACTCGTTGGCCACCGCGAACACCGGCTTGTAGCTCCCTTTCTCGAAGAAGGCCTGCACCTCGGCGGAGTCCCACTGGTCCAGCCGCAGCTGGGCGGCGAAGCACAGGTAGTCCCCGGCGGGCAGGGTTGTCACGTAGGGGGAGACGAAGCCCGGCTTGCTTTTCAGGTAAATCGAGGCCGCCGTGGGGGCAAAATGCTGGTGCATCATGTCCTCGAAATCCAGCAAAAAGCCGTACTGGCGGCGATAGTCCAGGTCCTTGAACTCCTCCCGGCTTTTCAGCTTGGTCAACCGCACCTCGATGTCGGCAAAGGGCTCGTAGGGGGCGCAGGGCGCGGTGAGCATGTTCCGCTCCTCGAAGTGGGCCACGTAGACCTGCCCCTCGGGGCGGCTGCCGTCCATGTACTCGAAATAGCGGATGTACCACTGGATATCGGCCACCGTCTCCTGCATTTTCTCAAGCTCCGCCTGCCGCTCGTCCAGGTTTTTGCGCAGGAAAAAGAGCAGCTCGTCCACCTGGCCGCTCTTAAGTATATCCCTAATCTCTTTTAAGGATAGACCCAGCTTCTTCAGGTACTGGATGCGGTCAATGTAGTGGAATTGCCTGGGCGAATAGTAGCGGTAGTGGGTGTCGGGGTTCACATAGTCGGGGGCAATCAGGTCCATTTTCTCGTAGAATCGAAGTGTTTGGACGCTCAGGTCAAAAAGCTTCGCGGTTTCCCCGATGGAATAGTATTCCTTCATGGCGGCGGTCCTCCGGTAGGGCGGGGGCGGGCAGATATCGACATGAACCATTTTACACTATACTATTTCCGGTTTCAATATAGAAGTTGCTTAAAAACCCGCGGCGATTTCGTGGAAAAGGTATATTGACTCTATATTTACTATATAGTTTAGAATGAGTGTAGACAATGCAGAATGTTGCTGCAAATCTATCATATTATAAAGAGGTGTATTATATGCAGAATGTTAAAGTTGCCATCTGGGGTTTCGGCGCCATGGGTTCCGGCATGGCTGAAATGCTGCTGAACAAGGAAGGCGTGGACATTGTGGGCGTGTGCGTAAGCCGCCCCGAGCGCGCCGGCAAGAAGATGAGCGAAGTGCTGGGCAAGCCCCTGAACGGCAAGGCCGAGGTGATTCTGACCAACAACCTGGATGAGGCCGTGAAAGAGGGCGAGTGCGACGTGGTGCTGGTTTGCACCGACTCCCACGCCCCCTCGGTTACCGAAAAGGTTATCCGTGTTCTCGAGAAGAAGGTTAACTGCATCACCATCGCCGAGGAGATGGCCTACACCCAGGCCCAGTATCCCGAGCTGGCGAAGAAGATTGACGAGTGCGCCAAGAAAAACGGCGTGTCCGCCCTGGGCACCGGCATCAACCCCGGCCTGATGATGGACCTGCTGGCCGTTTGCTTCTCCGGCTGCATGATCGACGTGAAGAGCGTGGCCTGCAAGCGCGTGAACAGCCTCTCCCCCTTCGGCGCCACCGTGATGCGCGAGCAGGGCGTGGGCACCACCGTGGAGCAGTTCGCGGCCGGCAAGGCCGACGGCAGCCTCACCGGGCACATCGGCTTCGCCGAGAGCATCATGATGATCTCCGACGCCATCGGCCTGAAGGTTGAGAAGATCGAGGAGCAGATGGACCCGATCGTCACCGACGTGGACCGCAAAACCCCCAACGGCGCGGGCGCCGCCAAGGCCGGCGACGTGGCCGGCGTGAGCATGCGTGCCCAGGGCCTGCGCGATGGCAAGAACGTCATCGACATGCAGCACCCGCAGCAGATCGAGCCCGAGCAGGTGGGCGTGCAGACCGGCGACTACATCACCATCGAGGGCACCCCGGCCGTGCACATGGCCAACACCCCCGAGATCGACGGCGGCCTCGGCACCATCGCCATGGCGGTGAACTGCATCCCGCAGTGCATCAACGCCGAGCCCGGCCTGCGCAGCATGATCGACATCCCGGTGCCCCACGCCATCATGGACGACTTCCGCAACCACGTCTACGAGAGCAAGAAGCTCGTCAAATAAGTCAGGGCAAAAAAGTTAATTACCGGCAACCGGCGGCCAGGGGAAAAAGCACTGGTCGCCGCTTGCTTCGAATGACCAATGTGTACACCATCACATCTGAAATGGAGAGAGAGCAATGGTTAAGAAAGGCACCTGGGTCAGCATCCGCAAGACCCTGCTGGAAGCGGCCGAGCGTACCGGCCGCCTGCCCGAGGAGACCAAAAAGGTCCCCCTTGTGATGTGGAACAAGGGCTACCTTGCCGCCGACGCCGAAATTGGCGACACCGTGACCGTGACCACCCGCACCGGCCGCACCCAGGAGGGCATCCTGGAGGAAGCCGAGCCCCACTGGGAACTGGGCTACGGCAACTTCGTGCCGGAGCTGCTGCGCATCGGTGACGACGCGCGCAAAATGCTGTTTGGAGGTGACGATAAATGAGCAGGGATATGAGCTATGATGCGGTGATGAGCCGCAAAACCGAGATCGTCAAGGCCTCCGCCGGCATCGATTTCGACCAGTTCGAGAGCGGCTCCGTCGCCTTCGACTACGAGCGCATGCTCAAAAGCACCGGCTACGACTTCGACAGCGTCAAGCGCATCCAGCGGGAGGTGGGCGTGGGGAATACCCCGATGCTCGAACTGCGGAACCTGACCGCTTTGGCCCGCAAGATCGCCGGCCCCGGCAAGGGCGCCCGCATCTTCGTGAAGGACGAGGCCTGCAACCCCTCCGGCAGCTTTAAGGACCGCCGCGCTGCCATGGCCGCCTACCACGCCAAGAAAGCCGGCTATCCCGGCGTTCTGGCCGCCACTTCCGGCAACTTCGGCGCCGCCGTGGCCAGCCAGGCCGCCATGCGTGGCCTCAAGTGCATCATCGTGCAGGAGACCTACGACTCCCGCAAGGTGGGCCAGCCCGAAATCATCGAAAAGGCCCGCAAGTGCGAGGCCTACGGCGCCGAAGTGGTGCAGACCACCGTTGGCCCCGAGCTGTTCTACCAGAGCCTGAGCCTGCTAGAATCCACCGGCTACTTCTCGGCCTCCCTCTACTCCCCCTTCGGCATCATCGGCGTGGAGACCCTGGGCACCGAGGTGAGCGAGCAGATCATGGCCCTCACCGGCAAGCAGCCCGACGCCGTGGTCATCACCAACGCCGGCGGCGGCAACGTCACCGGCACCGCCCGCGGCCTGCGCCGCGCCGGCTGCAAGGCCGCCGTCATCGGCGCGTCCGTTAACCTCAAGGGCCTGCACATGGCCAGCGACACCGCCTTCAACAAAAAGAGCTTCACCACCGGCCACACCGGCTTCGGTATCCCGTTCGTCACCAACCCCGACCGCAGCGACGTGCCCCGTTCCGCCGCGCGGCCCCTGCGCTACCTGGACCGCTACGTCACCGTGAACCAGGGCGAGGTGTTCTACATGACCGAGCTGCTGGCCACCCTCGAGGGGATGGAGCGCGGCCCCGCCGGCAACACCTCCCTTGCCGCCGCCTTCGCCATTGCCCAGGAGATGAACGAGGACCAGATCCTCGTGGTGCAGGAAACCGAGTACACCGGCGCCGGCAAGCACGTGCAGCCCCAGCTCTCCTTCGCACGGGACAACGGCATCGACATTCACTTCGGCAACCCTGCCGATGAGGTGCCCGGCGAGAGCATCATCCTGCCCGAAAGCCCGGCCAGCATGCGGGTGGACGAGCTGAACCTCGACCACATGCGCAAGAGCTTCATCAAGGGCGCCATCGACGGCCACGATAAGCTGACCGACGAGGACATCGAGTACCTGGCCGCTGAGACCGGCAGCACCGTCGAGTTTGTGAAGCAGAACATCTGATTATAAGACAGCGCAGGCCAAACGGTGCGGCGGGTGGGAAGATACCGCCCGCCGTACCGCCAGGCCTGAATAAGCACAGGTAGATGATCCGGTGTCTGGCTGGTGCCACCCCGCGCTGTGCGGAGCGACACAGACACCACAGGAGGGACTATATGAAGAGACAGGACGATTTCACCCTGCGCCGCGCCCATCTGGCGAACCTTTCGGACGACGCGCTGAAAGACCGCTTCTGGGAGCTGGCGGAGCAAGTTGTGAACCCGCTTTTGAAGCTGGGCTATGAGAACACCACCCCGTCCATCGAGCGCAGCATCCTGCTGCGGATGGGCTTCTCCTCCCTGGAGGCCGTGCCGATTGTGGACGGCGCGCTGGAGCGCAGCCTGCTGGGCCACGGGGCCGGCAACATCGTGTACAAGCTGGCCAAATCCAAAAACATGGAGATTCGCGAGGCGGGCCTCGCTTTGGCAGAGGGTAAGCTCTGGGACGACGCCGAAGCCTTGTTTAAGGGGGGTGTCAGCGCATGAAAAAGCTGGATATCAATAAGAAAATCGACGTAGAGGAAGTTTTAAAGGACCTGGAAAACTACCACCCGAAGCGCCGCGGCTGGACCTGGCGCAAGCCCGAGCCAGGCCTCACCATGGGCCCCTTCACCTACAAGGACGCCAGCGCCCCACTGAAAAACAGCGTTGGCCTGCCCACCGCCCACTACTTCGACGATGTGGACCCCCAGCCCGAGCCGGTGATTACCACCGAGATTGCCTCGGGCCGCTTTGAGGACGACATCCGCCGCATGCGGATGGCCGCCTGGCACGGCGCCGACCACCTGATGGTGATCCGCACCGCCGGGCAGAGCCACATGGACGGCCTGCTGGAAGGTACCCCCCAGGGCACCGGCGGCGTGCCGGTCACCCGCAAGCAGATTCGCGCCCAGCGCAAGGCCCTCGACATGATCGAGGAAGAGGTGGGCCGCCCGATCAACTACCACAGCTACGTCTCCGGCGTTGCCGGCCCCGAAGTGGCCGTGATGTTCGCCGAGGAGGGCATCAACGGTGCCCACCAGGACCCGCAGTATAACGTCATTTACCGCAACATCAACATGGTGCGCAGCTTTGTGGACGCCTGCGAGAGCAAAAAGCTGTTCGCCTGGAGCGGCATGGCCCAGATCGACGGCGCCCACAACGCCAACGCCACCGCCCGGGACGCCTGGAAGGTGATGCCCGAGCTGATGGTGCAGCATGCCATCAACTCGATCTTCTCCGCCAAGGTGGGCATCCCGAAGGACCTGATCTGCCTTAGCACCGTGCCCCCCAGCGCCACCCCGGCCCCGGCCATCTACTACGACCTGCCCTACGCCGTGGCCCTGCGCGAGCTGTTCAGCGAGTACCGGATGCGCGCCCAGATGAACACCAAGTACATCGAGAGCAGCACCCGGGACGCCACCGTCACCCATGTGATGAACATGATGATCTCGAAGCTGACCCGCGCCGACATCCAGAGCACCATCACCCCGGACGAGGGCCGCAACGTGCCCTGGCACATCTACAACATGGAGGCCTGCGACACCGCGAAGCAGACCCTGGTTGGCATGGACGGGCTGATGGACATGGTGGAGCTTAAAAAGGACGGCCCCCTGCGTGACAAGGCCCGGGAGCTGAAGGAGCGCGCCATCCTGTTCATGGAGGAGATCCTTGAGCTGGGCGGCTACTTCGACGCCGTCGAGGCCGGGATGTTCGTGGACTCGGGCGAGTACCCCGAGCGCAACGGCGACGGCATCGCCCGTGTGGCCACCGAGGGCGTGGGCGCCGGCACCGTCATCAAGCGCGAGAAGGACTACATGGCCCCGGTAACCGCCCACTACGGCTACAACAACGTGGCCCAGTACGACGAGAAGGCCGAGAAGGACCCGGCCAGTCTGATTGGCGGCTGCACCCTGGAGCTGCCCGAGAAGATTGTCTTCATCGATGAGCTGGACGACACCGACAACGTGCATGTGCGCATGGCCGAAAACCAGAAGTACCGCGCGGGCAACCTTGTGAAGCCCGAGATGGAGTGGCTGGCCGACGGCATTGTGCAAACCACGATGTTCTTCCCGCTGGAGAAGCGGGTGGCCGAGGCGGCCGCCATCGAGGTGGGCAAGAAGATGAACCTGGAGGACGTGGAGGTGATCAGCCGCGAGGTGATGCAGCCCGCCGAGGGCACCCGCGTGGAGATCAAGGGCCGCTTCCCCTACGACATCGAGATCGACAAGCTGGTGATTCCGCCCGAGCCGGACATCATGAGCGACGCCGAGCTGTTCGCCGCCATCGAGGCCGAGCCGATGACCGTGGTCTGCGGCACCGTGGGCGAGGACGAGCACAGCGTGGGCCTGCGCGAGATCATCGACATCAAGCACGGCGGCATCGAGAAGTGGGGCATCAAGGTGCACTACCTGGGCACCAGCGTACCCACCGAGAAGCTGGTGGACGCCGCCATCGAGCTGAACGCCGACGCCATGCTGGCCTCCACCATCATCAGCCACGACGACATCCACTACAAGAACATCGCGGCCATCGACCGCATCGCCAAGGAGAAGGGCGTGCGTGAGAAGCTGATGTTCGCCGCCGGCGGCACCCAGGTCACCCCGGAAATTGCCGTGCAGCACGGCGCCGACGCCGGCTTCGGCCGCGGCAGCAAGGGCGTGCACATGGCCACCTTCCTGGTGAAAAAGCGCCGCGAGATGCAGGAAGCAAAAAAGAACGAGAAGAAGTAAGTTAAATACGTTTACACGGCCGAGCAGGCGGCTGATATTCCCTGAGGGAACCTAGGGCTAAGGATGTGCGAAGCACGTGACTGAGGGGGAATATCAGCCGCCTGTGAAGGCCAGCTTTAATTATTCACAACCACAGGCAGGTGCTTATTGAAAGTAGACATCCTTGTTGCCGAAATTGGCTCCACCACCACCGTGGTCAACGCCTTTAACGGCATAGATACCGAAAACCCCGCCTTCATCGGGCAGGGGCAGGCCCCCACCACCGTGCTGGACGCCGAGGGGGTCACCCTTGGGCTGCAAAACGCCGTGGACGCGCTGGCCGCCTCCCTGGGCGAGGACAAGATCGAATGGGGCGCGATGGAGGCCACCTCCTCGGCCGCCGGCGGCCTGCGGATGACGGTGCACGGCCTGGTGTACGACATGACGGTGCGCGCCGCCAAGGAGGCGGCCCTCGGCGCCGGCGCCAACCTGCACCTCACCACCGCCGGTGTGCTGAACGACCACGACCTGTCCGAGGTGGAGCGCATCAACCCCAACTTAATACTGCTGGCCGGCGGCACCGATTACGGCGAGCGGGAAACCGCCCTGGAGAACGCCCGGCTGCTGACCACCCTCACCATTCGCCCGCCGGTGATCTACGCCGGCAACGTGCAAAACCAGGCCCAGATCAAGGAGATGCTCACCGCCGCGGGCTTCAAGTGCACCGTGGTGGAGAACGTCTACCCCCGTCTGGACGAGCTGAACATCGAGCCCACCCGCAAGGCCATCCACCGGGTGTTCGAAGAGCACATCACCAAGGCCCCGGGCATGGGCCGGGTGCGCGAGATGGTGAGCGGCACCATCATGCCCACCCCGGGCGCGGTGATGGAATGCTCCCAGCTGATGTACGGCGCCCTCGGTGACCTGCTGGTCATCGACGTGGGCGGCGCCACCACCGACGTACACTCGGTTACCGAGGGCAGCGAGGAGATTGCCCTGATGACCGTGGCCCCCGAGCCCCGCGCCAAGCGCACCGTGGAGGGGGACCTGGGCCTCTACGTCAACGCCCGCACCGTCATCGAGCTGGTGGGCGAGGACGAGATTGCCCGGGAGGCCGGCATCGACCTGGAGGCGGTGATGCAGCGCTACCAGCCCATCCCCGCCGACGAGGAACAGCTGAAATTGGCCCAGGCGCTGGGCTGGCACGCCGCCAGCACTGCCCTTGCCCGCCACGCCGGAAACCTGCGCTACATCTACGGCCCCTCGGGCCGGCAAACCCTGGCCGAAGGCAAGGACCTGACCAAGGTTCGCTGGCTGATCGGCACCGGCGGCGCCCTCACCCGGATGCCCGGGCGGGAGGCTATTCTCACCCGGCTGCGGGACCTGAACGCCTCGGGCCGGATGCTGTTGCCGAAGCCCGAGCGGATGCGCGTTTTGCAGGACAATGATTATATCATGGCCAGCCTGGGCGCGCTGAGCGTGCACCACCCGAAGGCCGCCACCGCGCTGATGCAGAAAAGCCTCGGGGTGGACGCGGCAACCATCCAAAAGGCCGAAGAACAGGCACAGGCGGAAGGAGACGAAGCATGAACCCAATACTGGAGATCGATCTGGACAAGTTCCGCAATAACGTCTCCAACATGGCCGCCCGCCTGGGTGAGATCGGGGTGAGCCTTGCGGTGGTAACCAAGTGCTACTGCGCCGACCCGGTGATGCTCGGGGTGATCTGTGAGACTGACACCGCCATCCTGGCGGACTCCCGCCTCGAGAACATCGCGCGCTATCCCGCGCAAAGCCGCCCCCGTCTGCTACTGCGGGCCCTCGGCCCGAACGCCGCCCCCGAGGTGGTGGCCGGCTGCGACATCAGCATGAACAGCGAGATGGTCACCATCAAGGCCCTGGCCGAGGCCGCAAAGGCGAACGGCAAGCCCCACGGCGTCCTGCTGATGGTGGACATGGGCGACCTGCGTGAGGGCATTTACTACAACCGCACCGAGGAGATCCACGCCACCGCCCGCTACATCCACGAGAACCCCCACCTCATCCTGTCGGGTCTCGGGGTCAACCTCACCTGCTACGGCTCCATCGTGCCGGACGAGGGCACCCTCTCCCGCTTCGCCGCCATCGTGCGGGGCGTGGAAGATACCCTTGATTACAAGCTGCCCATCGTCTCCGGCGGCAACTCCAGCACCATCCACATGGTTGACCAGGGCCGCACTCTGCCGCCCGAGATCAACAACCTGCGCCTCGGTGAGGTCATCATCTGCGGCTACGAAACTGCCAACGGCAGCGCGGTGCCGGTGATCGGCCAGCAGCAGGACATGGCGGTGCTGAAAGCCGAGGTCATCGAGGTGATGACCAAGCCCAGCTACCCCGAGGGCAAAATGGGGGTGAACGCCTTTGGCGAGGTGGGCACCTACGAGGACAAGGGCGAGCGCAAAAAGGCCCTGCTGGCTGTGGGCCGGCAGGACACCGACCACACCGGCCTCATTCCCTTCGACGACGGCGTCGAGATTCTGGGCGCCTCCTCCGACCACTTGATTGTGGACATCGAGGAAGCCAACCAACCTTACAAGGTGGGCGACGTGATGACCTTCCATGCCAGTTACGGCGCTTTACTGCGAGCTTTCACCAGCGCTTACGTCAAACGTGAGTATCTGGGGGAACTACCCAAGAATATTTAAACAATACGTAAGAGGAGTGGACAGACAATGAAAGTAGGATGCGTCAAAGAGATCAAAAAGCTCGAGTTCCGCGTGGGCCTCACACCCGACAACGTGCATGAGTATGTGCTGCACGGCCACGAAGTCTACATCCAGAGCACCGCGGGCGACGGTTCTTCCTTCACCGACGCCGAGTACAAGGCCGCCGGCGCCACCATCATGGCCACCGCCAAAGAGGTGTGGGACACCTGCGATATGGTCATCAAGGTGAAAGAGCCCCTGCCCGAAGAGTACCCGCTGATGCGGAAAGACCAGATCCTCTACACCTACCTGCACCTGGCTGCCGACCGCACCCTCTCCGACGCGGTGGTGAACAGCGGCACCAAGGGCGTGGCCTACGAGACCATCCGCGGCCGTGACGGCGGGCTGCCCCTGCTGAAGCCGATGAGCGAAGTGGCCGGCCGCCTGAGCGTGCAGGAAGGCGCCAAAACCCTCGAGAAGCCGATGGGCGGCATGGGCCTGCTGCTGGCCGGCGTGCCCGGCGTGCGGCGCGGCAAGGTCACCATCGTCGGCGGCGGCGTGGTGGGCACCTCGGCCGCCAAGATGGCCATCGGCCTCGGCGCCGACGTCACCATCATCGACGCCAACCTGGCCCGCCTCACCTACCTGGACGACATCTTCGGCTCCCGTGTGCAGACCCTGTACTCCACCTCCGCCGCCATCAAGCGTTGCTGCGTGGAGTCCGACCTGGTCATCGGCTCGGTGCTGATTCCCGGCGCCGCCGCCCCGAAGCTGATCAAGAAGGAATACCTGAAAGAGATGAAACCCGGCTCGGTGATTGTGGACGTGGCCGTGGACCAGGGCGGCTGCGCCGAGACCACCCACCCCACCTACCATGACGACCCCACCTTCGTGGTGGACGGCGTGGTGCACTACTGCGTGGCCAACATGCCCGGCGCTGTGAGCCAGACCTCCACCCTGGGCCTGACCAACGCCACCCTCAGCTACGGCCTGAAGATTGCCGACATGGGCCTCGAGGCCGCCGCCAAAACCGACCCGGGCCTGATGCTGGGCATCAACAGCTACGGCGGCAAGCTCACCTGCAAAGAGGTGGCCACCAGCTTCGGCATCGAGTACACCGATCCGGCCAGCCTGTTTTAATCGCTGACCGCTTGCAGCCAACCTTCCGGGCGCTCATCCCCTGTGGCCGCCCGGTTTACCCATGACATCTACCTTTCCAAACGGGCATCACAATGCCCAAACAGGCGCCGTCCCTCAGCCAGGGACGGCGCCCGTTTTAGTGTTTTTTTGATTTTAGGTGACTCTATGTAATTTTGTTTCGATGCACCGATTGGTTTATCGAGACAACTTCCCAATGATCTGGCGAAATCCCTTGCAGTCCTTTGCTACCCTCTGATCTACTACATACGCTACTCCCAACAAATCAGATGTCATTTTAATGTGTTTACAGCATCCAGCATGGGTTTTGTGTCCACCCCTTTGTGGATGTATCTTTTGGTGGTGTCGATCTTCGCGTGGCGCATAACTTCTTTGATGACTTCGGGTGCAACGTTCCCCAATGCTAGAGCGGTAGCGGTCGTGTGGCGACAAGCATAGGGGTTATGGTGCTCCACGCCACATCGTTCTAGCGTTGCGCGATACGCCCGAGAGAACGACCGGTACGATGATTTTTCTAAAAGCATATCGGAGTCAGTCAGAGAACACAAGTCGTGCAGAACCGGTACAACAAGGTTTGCAATAACAATCGGTACCTCTTTTCTCTTTTTTGTTTTAAGCCCACATCCTTCTATGCGTTGATTCAGCCAGTCGATCTTATCTTTTCGGACATTAAGCAGTTCCCCCGGCATCATGCCGCTATAAATCATGAGCAGTATATAACCGGCAAATTTATCACCCTCACCGTAACTTGCCCATATTTTCTTTAGCTCATCTTCGTTAAAAGGTACCGGCTCGTTCTCCTCCATTTCGGGCAGCTCGATAAAATCGGACAGGTTTACTGCGACTTCCTGCTGAGCCATGGCCCGCTTGTAGAGGTGGGATAGCAGGTTTTTGATGTCCTTGGCGGGGTAAAATGTAGGGGCTTGCTCATCGACTACGTGCTGTAGCATTTGGATGGTAATCGCGTTGATGGGGGTGTCAATGAGATCAGCCAACCTCTTATGGGCAAGGCGATATGCTTTTTGCTTACTGTCAGAGAGTTTCAGCATAGCGTTGGTGCTATAGATATCCCACATATCACCCAATGTGGATACTGGCTTGGTGATCTCGGCGTCCTTCTGTGCCTTAAGGGTTGGTATATACTCTAATGCCTCGCGCTTTGTTTTGAATCCGCCTTTTGTGCGGCGATCTGTAACAATTTTACCAGTTTCGGGGTTACGCTTTTTCCCGAGATTGACTTCACATGTCCAAGTCTTACCGCGCTGAAAAGCCGTGCCTTCGCCGTTTCCTCTGGTGCGTGGCTTGCGCTGGGACTTTTCGACAACCTGCTTTTTACCACAAATGTGGCAATAGATGGACTCGGGCAGCAGCTCCACCCTGCATTTAATACAGTTCACCTTACCACCTCCAGGCGTCGTTTGACTAAGCCCTCCGGAGTGTGGTAAACTTACCTTGCGTGAGCGTGTTTACCTACCCGGTGAGCCGTTCTCTCCCCCTGTTAGCGCAGGGGGATTTTTATTTGGTACACTATCGAAGCACAAACCCGCTGATTATTCGGCAGATATCCGCGATATTGGTTGCACTGGTGAACTCCAACTTTACCTTTCCAAGGCCACTGAACCACAGCTCAAGTTCTGAATCGAGGTCAAGGACGCCCGCAGTTTCGACCGAGAACGCTTGAATCTTGCTGTATGGCAGTGAGGAATAGTCCTTCTTCTTTCCCGTCATGCCCTGCACATTAATTGAAATAATCCGATGGGTGGTGAAAACAACACCATCTCGCATTCCTTGGAATGTGCAGATAATCTGCTCGCCCTCAACAAACATCGGGGTGATTTGCTGGGCGAAGCTGTTGTTGTCCACGGCTTTGAGCTTCATAAAACTAGCGTTTTTGAAATCAATCATTTTGGTTCCTCCTGTATTTTGTGATGTTGCTTACTCCTCAAAAAAGTATCCTGCCTCTTTTACCTTGCTTACTATCGACTGAAAATTTGGAGAGTTTGCGTTTTTCATCCTGACATAGCCACCGAATGACTTAGGCGCAAGGTCGGGAAATAATTCACGCAATAAATCGTAGTTCTTTCTATTTGCCGCTTCTTCTCGCGTTTTTCTTTGTGATTCGTCATATCGCGCCCTCTCATCCCCCGTCCGGTCGTCTATAAACGGTCGATTGCTATACGCCGCCGGGTCTACATCACCATTATGCATTGTTCTGAATCCGCTAAAACCGTCATAGAATGGGTATTCAATAAGGCCGCAATGGCCTTCATTTTCAACCAAAAACTGTGGGTACGGTGGGTACTTATTGCTGGCCCCAGACAAACTGTATATCCTATCTCGATATTTGGCACATTCGGCGCAGCACCCAAGATGGCCTGTAACATGAACTAAATCCGTGCCAGAGTTAGCGTTTCGGCTTCTCATTTTTGCAGCTTCTTCTTTGGTTATTTGCATATCGCCAAAAATGCTATCCAGCCTTTCTTGTTCCGCCCTTGCTTCATCAAATCTGCCAGCTTGCTTAAGAAACTCCACAAGCCTTTCATAATCCTTTTTCAGATAGCCAACTGACGAGTATGGCATAATTTCATTGGACTTTTTAAGACATTCGATGGCCAACTCCATGCGTCCAGCTTTTTTATGCTCGGTTGCTTTTCTTTGGAGGATATATTCAACCTTCACAACGACCGCGGGAAGATTCTCTGGTGGCTCTTTTGCCGTGGGAACAGGAATAGCCTGAATGCCCGAGATTGAATCCATGTCATATACTGATTTGATTTTGTCAATCTGCTTTTGGTTCGCACGGTTATACTTGTCGATATCAAACGCTTTATTGACATTCTTTTTTCCAAACAGTTTTTCAAGCAAGCCCATGATATCCCCCCTACACTACGTCCTTCTGTATCCGCACTACTTTACCAAGCACCCTAATGCGCGGCCCCTTGCGGGCGTAAACTTGCGGCGCGTGGCTTGGATTCGAGGATTGCGGCATCAATGTCACGCCGCTATCTGTTTTATAATACCTCTTAACTGTGGCATCATCGTCACCCACTATCACCACTGCGATATCGCCATTATCCACGATATCCTGCCGTCGGACAATTACCAAGTCGCCGTTGCTTATACCCGCAGAGTTCATACTGTCCCCGCTTACCCGAAGGGCGAAGTAGTCATAGCCTGTGTTTAGCTCCGTGAACGTCGCCCCCTCGACATGCTCCTCCGCATAAATAGGAAGACCCGCAGATATCCGCCCAAGTATTGGTATCTCGTGCGCCTTCACTAGCCCCTCTGTCATGGAGGGGCTTTTATATTTTGCCAAATTGTCAATAGCAGCTTGGCGGCGCTCCGAAGCGGCGCGCATTTGCTCAGCTTCATACTCGGCAACCTTGGCAGGATCGGCAGGGATGACTTCGACGCCATATTCGTTGGTGTGAGTGGCGTTTCCTAAGAGGTAATCAGTGGTAACGCCTAAAAAACGTGCAATCTTTGCAAGCTTCTCGGCGGACAAAGATTTGCTTCGCCCCGCCTTTAAGTCAGACAAATTGCCCCGACTAATTCCCATCGAGTTACACATTGCGCCGATGGTAGTTCCTGCTTCTTTGCATAGCGCATCGATTTTATTGTACAAATCCGACATTATTGCACCCCGGTACTTGTCAATTTGACGAAATTCTGAATTCAGAACTTAGTTTGCAGAAAACTATTGACTTGTACCGATTGCAGTACTATAATACACGTATGGCAAGTACTGTATTCGGTATAAGCTTTGTGTGGTAACAACAGTATAGTACCTTGTTCAGTACTTGTCAATCCTTTACATATAAAAAGGTGGTGATAACCAATGGAGCGAAAGGAACTTTGTGCATTTGGCATAGAGGGCAAAAAGCGGCTTGTTGAAATGAACCGCCCCCAAGAGTGGCTCATTGAACAGGTGGCAGAAGACACCGGGCAGTACTTCGATTCCGGCTACCTGCAAAAAATCTGGACCGGCGAACGCAATCCGCCCAAAATCATCGCCAGCATCAGCAAAATACTGGGGCTGGATGGTCAAGACACCGCATAATCATGAAAGGAGGCCACCATACCATGACACTTGAAGACATCGAGATGATAGACAGGGAAGTGTTGTATGCCGAGGATGTGTGCGAGTACCTGGGTGCAAACCCGGATGTCATTCGCTGGCAGGCACATAACGGACCTGAGAAGCTGGGGTTTCCTGTAATAGTGGTTGGTCGCCGGGTGAAAATACCCAAGATAGGGTTTGTGAATTACTGCCGACACGGACGGGTTGTGATGATGGTTGGCGAACCGGATTTTGCGGGAAGCCCACCATGAAGCATCCTAACCCTCCCCTATTCACCCTCTCAGCCCTGCTCTGTACACTTCTGTTCCTCCAAGTCGACATGTCCCACTGGCTGACCCTCGGGGCTGCTGTGTTCGCGCGGATCGGGCTGGAGGTTGCTACCGCGAAGGAGGCCCGCAATGACCAAAAAGCAAGTAAAAGCCGCCCGGCAATGGATAAAGGCTCATAACGGTGAGTTGGTTTTGTCTCTGGTGTTTGGGCTTTCCATTCTGGCCGATGCCAAACCTTGGGTGCTCCTAACCATGGGAACCATCACTCTGCTGGTATTCATTGTTCGGCAGCGGTTGAGGGATTGGCGGAGGATTGAGGCGGAAGGGAGTAACTGTGAAGAAGCTGAAACAGGCCTATGAGGCCAAAGGGTACACTGGCAGGCAGTTTGCAAAATCCGTTGGCATCATGGCCCCGACGTTGTCCCACATCAACAAAGGGTTGGTCAACCCCGTGCCATCCACGTTCAAAAAGATGCTTGTCGAGCTTGACTGCCCCGCAGATGACGTTGTAATGCCCGGTGAGTTCGATTACGGACTTACCCCAAGTAAGCCCATTCAAAAGCGCAAAGACGCCCACAAGCCCAAATTCTCCCCACGTCTGGAACCGGGCACATTTACCAGACTTGAACAGCGCCGGGCCGAACTGCGCATGACACAATCACAATTCATCGAATACCTGCTCGATGTGGAGAGCGGGAGAAAGAGAGGTGTAGCGTGACCAACGGAAGCATTTCGATTGAGGTTCTTTTGAAACCCTCGCCCGAATTGGTGGAGCTGCTGAATCGCATCGGGGGGGGGCACCAGTAAACCGGCGCTGACCGTTCAACCCGAAACGACGGTGAGCGTTACCCGTATGCCCAAGCAACCCGCGCTGGCCAAGATTATCAGGGATTCCCGCAAGGCAAAAGGATATTCACAAGCAGACCTTGCGAAACTGATTGGCATGACAGGCTGTGCAGTGTCGGGGTGGGAAACCGGGAAAGCGGCACCCACGAGCGGCGCATGGAAAAGACTGTGCGGTGTGCTGTGGCCTGGCCGCCAGTGAAAGGAGGTGTCGCATGACAGAAACCAAAATTGATGGCTCTGTTGGCATTCGCATCAAAACAGTCGGGGGCATAGTTATGGATTTCAGCGGTCTGGTCTCTTATATCGATTGGCCCGAGGATGGGCGGGTTTACTACTGTGCCGGGCACAGCTTCATGGCTGAAATTGTGACCAACGTCTTCGGTGCAGAGAAAAAAGCCACCCGATGCTGACACATCGAATGGCTAAAGGGTTAGAAATAGCTTGGACGGCTGTTTCTTGCCCCAATTATATCAAATGAATTGAGGGAAGGCAATATGTGCAAAATGAAAAGCGGAATTATCCGCAAAACCGACGTTTTCATGCCCGACTACGACCATCATTCTCAGATGCTCAATGAACTCGGGATTGCTGATAATCGCGAGAACGCCTCAAGTAAGTTTGTGCGCTTTGAGATCACGCCACCCAACGATGATGTGTTTTCCCCATTAGACACTTGGGCGTTCCGCGTTGACCAAGACATTGTGCCTGAGTGGTTCGAAGTAGACCCCGGGAAGTTTGAGGATTCGGCCCGTACGAAACTAGCCGCATGGGCCGAAGAACATATTTTCATTGGGCTTGAAGATGTGGAACTCAAAACCGGCAAGTCCTTATATCTGAAAGATTGCAAGAACATAACGCTTCGGGGCAATGTTGAGGTTGAACGGCTGGAAGGCTCCACCGTGGGCCAGATGCGGGAAGGCTCCACCGTGGGCCAGATGTGGGGAAGCTCCACCGTGGGCGAGATGCGGGAAAGCTCCACCGTGGGCCAGATGTGGGGAAGCTCCACCGTGGGCCAGATGTGGGGAAGCTCCACCGCCATCCTTCGCGCTGGAGTATGGGGGTCTACGATCAAACCCGAAACCATTATTCTTTGCGACAACGCAACCATCAAGGATAATCGCACAAAAACCCTTTATCAGGCTGGAACATGGAATCTAGTCGCTGTAGAAGGTGAGAAACCATGACCTGCCCAGAATGCGGCCAAGAGTGCAACACATACTACTTCGATATCCGCCATGGCTGGGTTCTCGGGTGTGAGCATTGCATCCAGCAGGTAGCGTCAGATTCCACCGAGCACCCCTTCTGCCCTGTGGCGGGATGTACTGGCCCCGACCCCCGTTATGTCGAGTGGCTCTACTTCCGGGGTGGTGAGCAAATCGGGTGTGAGCGGTGTGTCGGGGAAAGGGATTTGGTTGATTTTTGGGAGGAGGCGGGATGATGGTGGAAACGGACCTCATGCTTCCTGCGCTGGACAACCTGACCTTTGAGGAAGAACGGCACCTTTATTGGGTAGACGGCAGACCAATCCATTCTGTGTCTCACTACCTCAAACCAATAAGCGGACAAGTATATCAGAGCATCGACAAGGATGTGCTGGATGCGGCGGCCCATCGCGGTACGGCGGTACATTTTGCCATAGAGTTGTACAATGCATTCGGTGTTGTGGAAGTATCTGACGAATGCCGGCCTTATTTGGACGCTTATCTCGCTTGGCATAGCAAGAACCACCCTGAAAACATCTTCGAGGAACGCAGGGTGTACCACCCGACATACTGGTACGCCGGCACAAGCGACCAGATAAGCACGATTGGCGACAGCCTATGGATTGTCGATTATAAGGCCGTCGCTCAGCTTCACCCGTTCCTTGTAGGGCCGCAGCTTGCCGCTTACGCAAAAGCGTGGCAGGCCCATGGTGTTCAAATCGAGCATGTCGCATCCTTGCACTTACAAAAGAACGGCAACTACTCATTCAAAGAATATCCGATACAGGAAAACTTCAATGTGTTTTTGGAGTGTCTTTCGGTCCAGAGCCACATCGATGAAAACATGGGAGGTAGATAATTATGCATTCTGATAACAACTTGGCCGTTGCACTCGGTGAGATGCAAAAAGCTGTTGAGATGGTGCCCGGTAAGGGTCAGGAGTTCACGTCGGCAGGCAAGGCGGCCATTGATGAGGCCCACGCCCTCGAGATTACGGGCGAATCCGATCTGCGTGTAGCTGCCGGCTTGATGGACGGATTCAAAAAGGCCAAGAAAAGTGTGGCAGACTTTTTTAAACCCATGAAAGACAGCGCACACCGGGCACACAAGGAAATTTGCGCCCGCGAGAAAATATTGCTCACGCCCTTCGACGATGCCGACCGGGCCGTGAAAAACAAAGTGACCACCTATACCGCAGAGCAGCGCCGCCTTGCAGAGATTGAGGCTGCCAGAATCCGGGCCGCACAAGAGGCCGAGGCCAAGCGCCTTGTTGAACAGGCGTGTGAAGCCGAGGAGGGCGGAGATGCTGCTTCCGCCGAGATGCTGCTCAAGCAAGCGGAGATCACCGAGACCATCAAGGTTCCTGTGACCACAGCTCCGAAGGTTGATGGCATATCCTACCGCACGACATACAGCGTGGAGATCACCGACCTGAGCGCGGTTCCGTGCGAGATTGGCGGCGTTGTTATCCGTCCTGTGGATGAAAGCGCGGTTAGGCGGATGGCGCAGATGGCGAAGGGCCAGTTGAACATTCCGGGCATCAAGATTATCACGACGAAAGAGGCGTATAGCCGATAGGAGGCGCTAAATGAACGAAACAATGACAATGGTAGACACGCAGGTTCCGGCCATGGCCGCATTTGATGGCGTGGACATCGCTAACGTAGACCGCAAGCTGCGGGCGATATCCGATTTTCAGGGCCTTGTGCGCTCACAGTTCAAGGAAAATCTTGACTTCGGCGTGGTGCCGGGCAGCAAGAAGCTGTCCATGCTCAAACCCGGCGCCGAGAAGGTCATCATGCTGCTTGGCATGACCAGCATGTTTGTGAAAGAGGCGACCCGCGACTACGACAATGGCTTCGTACAATACGACTTCACCTGCCACCTCTACAAGAACGGCATTGAGGTCACCCAGGGCGTCGGCACGGCCAACAGCAAAGAACCGAAGTACATCAAACAGGATGTGTACGGCATTGACAACACCATCCTCAAAATGGCGAAAAAGCGGGCGCTGGTTGACGCCGCCCTGCTGGTAGGCAGTTTGTCCGATATCTTCACCGCTGATGTGGAGGACATGGAGGACTTGCAGGGTAATCGGGCTGGTGACTACAAGCAACAGGCTACTGACACCAGCGGGTGCATCTCTCAGGCGCAGGCCAAACGGATGTTTGCCATCTCTCATGGCAGCGCCGAGATTGTTCAGCAGGCAATGGCCAAGCACGGCTATAAGGATGGCCAGAAGTCCACAGAGGTTCAGAAGATTCATTACGAGGATATCTGCAAGGATATCGAACAGATTGTAAATGGTGGGTAAAACCCATGCCCCACATAATCAGCGCCAACGACATCATTTCAGAGGACTACGGGCTGGCCCGTGAAATCATCAACACCGGGGCCAGTTTGGTAGAAGTGCGCGTTATCGACCCACGCAAGATATCCGCTGATCAGCGGCGCAAGGCGCGGGCCATCATCGGGGACATTTACGAATGGAGCGGGCAACCGGCTGACTATCTGCACGATTTCTTCAAATACGATTTCTGCACAAAGCACGATGAGGACTATTTCTCACTCGCTAATTGCAGTGTCACGGTTGCCCGCCACTACATCACCTATCTGATCGATTTCTGCCTGTACCATGAGGTACCGCTCCGCAAGCCCGTGCTTGAAATGTGCGATGACCTGGAGGCCGCCACATACGCCTGCATAGCGCACCGAAAATGCCTTGTGTGCGGCTCCAAGGATTGCGACATGCACCATGTTGACCGGGTTGGAATGGGCCTCGACAGGGATGAAATCAGCCATGAGGGGATGCGCGGACAGCCCCTATGCCGGGAGCACCACAGCGAGTGCCACACGATTGGTCAGGATGATTTCGATGCCAAGTATCACACGGTGGCCATTGCGCTGGACAGGTACCTGTGCATGAAGCTGGGGCTTAATTACGACAAAACTGGATAGGAGGCGGCGGGTTGCTGGGAAACGGATATATAAAGCTTCACCGTTCACTTCTCAACTGGGAGTGGTACAGCGACATTAACACTTCGCGGCTTTTCCTCCACCTCCTCTTGATTGCGAATCACGACCCCGATAAATGGCGTGGAATAACAATTGAAAGAGGCCAGAGGGTGACGAGCAGGGCAAAATTAGCGGAGGAAACAGGGCTGACGGAGGACGAAATTCGCACCGCTTTACAACACCTACAAACCACCGGCGAAATCACCAGCAAATCAACCAACAAATACACCGTTATTACGATAGTTAATTATGAAAAATATCAGGGCATTCCCCAGCAAATCCCCAGCAAATCCCCGGCAAACTCCCCAGCTATTCCCCAGCCATTCCCCACAAAGGAAGAAAGCAAGAAAGCAAGAAAAGAAAAAGATATCCTTACGGATATCCAAAAAGAACCGGAGTGGGATGCGTTCGTGTCCATGCGCAGGCAGACTAAAAAACCTTTGACCAGCCGGGCCGCTGCAATGGCACTGAACAAGCTGGAGGAACTTGCACCTGGCGATATCTCTGCCCAGAAGAAAATTCTCGACCAGTCCACATACCACTGCTGGCAGGGGCTTTTTGCCCTCAAGGAACAGGAGGCACCGAAGAATGGCGACGCCCGAAACAGTGAGGTCAGACCCGCGCTACCGGGAGTTACCTATCTCTGAGCAGGATCGCGTGGAGTTCCTCAACAGCCGGGGAGAAAAAGACCCTCGTTGCCCCATCTGCAAAGATAAGCTGCTCGTATATATCACTCCCACGCTGGCCCATCCCTGCGAATGCAAGGCCAACCGGGACAATGAGCGGGCCATCGCGTCCAGCGGCCTAACAGCGGATTTGAAGCTCAAAACCTTTTCGACGTTTCAGACGCGACATCAGTGGCAATTGGGTTTAAAACAGGCGGCCATATCGTTTTGCGAGGATAACGGCAAGTGGTTCTTTGCTGGCGGCCAGGTTGGGTGCGGTAAAACCCATATCTGCACGGCAATCATCAACGAACTGATGGGTAAGGGCCGTAGGGCGAAGTACATGGTCTGGCCCACGGAGGTTGACAGCATCAAGGGCAATGCGGAGGATTCCGGAAGGGCGATAGATCGCCTGATGAATGTGCCCGTGCTCTACATCGACGATTTTCTCAAAACGTCGAAAGAGCGAAAAGTTGACAGGAACGGGGCGTTATATGTGGACATCAAAGCCCCTACCCCAGGCGAGCTGAACGCCGCTTTTAGGCTTATATGCCACAGGTATAACAGCGGGGCTACGACAATCATTTCCAGCGAGTTTACCGTCGAAAACATCATGGCGTATGACCTGGGCCTTGGGAGCCGCATACACGAAAAAACCAAGGGTTACCAGTTGATTATCGGCCCCGACGATTCCAAAAACATGAGGATTGCTGAGTAGCCCCAACAAAGAAACGTGGAGATGAGAGCGATGCTTGAATTGAACAGGCTCTACAACATGGACTGCATGGAAGGGATGGCACAGTTTCCGGATAAGTATTTCGAGCTGGCGATTGTGGACCCACCGTTTGGAATAGGGAATTTCGTGCAAGCAACGGGGCGCAAACGAGGCGCGGCCGTAACTTGGAATGATGAAATACCTAGCTCCAATTATTTCAACGAGCTCAAAAGAGTGTCAAAAGAACATATTATTTGGGGTGCAAATTACTACGACGGGGTGAACTGTTGCCGGGGCCGTGGCGGTGCGATTGTGTGGATAAAGCATGTACCATTTGGGTCACACATGTCTGGCGCTGAAATAGCAAGCTATTCCCGAGACAAACGAATTGTTGTGGCAGACATTGAATGGACAAACCTCTCTCGTAAAAATGCGGGGATTGTATCAATTCATCCATGCCAAAAACCAATCAAGCTTTACAAGTGGTTGCTCAAGAATTATGCAAAAGAAGGCGACAAAATTCTCGACACCCATGTCGGAAGCGCCAGCAGCCTAATAGCTTGCCACGATTACGGGTTTAGTTTCATCGGCTTCGAGATAGACCCGGACTACCACAGGGCCGCTACCGAACGCCTTGAAGCCCACCGGGCACAAACCACCCTCTTTGATTTTGTGGGGGATGGGGCATGAAGTACATTGCCTCGTGCAGTGGAGGAAAGGATAGCGTGGCAACCATCCTGCTTGCGCTGGAACATGGCGAACCGCTGGATGAGGTTGTGTACTGCGAGGTGATGTTCTCGCCTGAAATAAGCGGTGAGGTGCCAGAGCATCGGGAATTTGTGGTTGATAGGCTAAAGCCATTCGTCGAAAAGGTTGTCGGCTGCAAATTTACACACCTTGTGCCAAAAAAAACATACCTCTATATGTTTCATCATATGCGAAAAAAAGGTTTAAATATCGGGAAAAAGTGCGGGTTTGCATTTCCCGCGCGTTGCGACATCAACCGTAGTTGCAAGATGCCCCCTATACGAGCACATTTGAAAACACTGGGCGAGGATGTGACGCAGTACATCGGAATTGAGTTCGATGAAACTGACCGACTGATGCGGCTTGAAGGAACAAATAAAGTGAGTTTGCTTGAAAAATACAGACTCAACAGCGCGGATGCTCGCCAACTATGCGAACAATATGGGCTGCTATCACCTTCATACATCTGGTGTCGCCGTAACGGATGCTGGTTTTGTCCAAACATCAAAGACAGGGAGATAGGGCATCTCATGATAGACCATCCCCATTTATGGCAGGCGCTGCTCGATTTGGGAAAAACGCCAAACATTGTAAGAACGCGCCTCACATATGACGAAACCCCATCGGAAATAGATGCAAGACTGCGGCTGAATGGCGTGAAGATGAGCCTTGAGGAAATCATGTGGAGAGATAGATTGCCGGCCAGGCATGCCGGCGGCCAACTGGATATGTTTGGAGGTGAGGCGATATGACCCAAATAGCCCGCGTATTCCCGCGCAGGACAAAAGCCACCCCGAGCGATGAGCTGGCCAAAAACGTATTAGCAGGGAGGAAACCGTAATGGACAAATCGGTTAATCTTGAGGGGATTAGGGCCGAATACGACGCATGGAAGCGCTGGGAGGCTGCTATGCACGGCGGGACAGGTGCGGCGATCATTCAGGATTCGGACGCGCATCGAGAGTTTGGGGAATGGCTCATAGATGGGTTCCCCACCCTGCTTGACGAGGTAGATAGGTTACGGGGCAACTGTGACGCTCTGAACGATATGTACCAGTCGGCAGAGCGCAGCGCCACAAGGTTGCAGGGATTGTTGGATAGGGCGGTGGATGATATAGAGCACTCATGCGCGTTTTGCCGCAAGCGAACAGGCTGGAATACTTGCGTAGAGGCCTCATTTGCTGGGGATACATGCTTTAACTGGCAATGGCGCGGATTCAGCGAAAGGGAGGGTGGGTAGTGTGGATAGATTAAGCGATGTGAATTACTACTACAGTGATTCTGCGGACGGCTGTACATGCACGATAAGCCGTCAGTGGCACGATGAGGCCAAGGCGCGCCTCTCCGCCTACGAAGACCTTGGCGCCCCCGAACAACTTGCCGCAAGGGTTGAGGTTGTGAGGTGTATTGACTGTAAACATGCAGACAGCGCAGGCAACCATGTTTATTGCATGAGGCTTGGAACAAAACTATTCAGATGGGACGGATTTTGCAGCTTTGGAGAGCAGCAGGAGGTGGATTGATGGCGCGATTTGACTTTGACGCAATGGTAAAAGAAGTTGGTGAGGCCGGTATTGCTTATATCGAAAATGAGTTTGGCGCAAGCCTTGCGGATGTGGCAGGCGCCCTCGCCCTCATGGAGAAGCGGGAGAAGGGGTTGGTGGTGGAGATTGACCGCAACGATGATGACTATGATGGCCTCAAGGTAAAATACCGGGTTTTCAAGGCCCGAAACGGTGAACAAGTGGAGAATTGTTTCGTGCTGCGGCCAGATAAAGACCCAGCTGCCCGGGCGGCGCTCAGAACCTATGCCGATGTAACCCTGAACGATCAGCTAAAATACGACCTCTATAGCTGGGTGTGCGATATGGAGGCCGCGCTGAAAGGAGAGAAGGATGAAAGCAAACTATAACCATGATGTGTCGGTTGAGCCCATCGACGAAAAATGCCTGTTTTGCGGTGCAGGGCTGGAAGGGCACCTTGGGGTTGGCAACGTCTACTACATCCTGTGCGGCGAGTGCGGCGCTGTTGTATCGTTCCGGGGGGCAGAGCCGAAAAGCAAAGCGCTGGAGGCGTACAGAAAGGCCGGCACATGAGCAAAGTAACCCGCTATTACGGCAACGAGCTTTTCCGCGAGGGAACCGGCAAGCAATACAACATCTACCCCGATCTGCCAAAACCCAAAACCACCGGAGCAACATCGCACTTGAGAATGGGTCCACCGTGTAAGCCCGTGGTCAAGATCGATTCCGCCGGTAACATAGTCCACAGGTTCACAGGCATCTCAGCCGCCGCAAGGTACGAAGGTATAGCAAACTCCACCATGAGCCAGCGAATCAGCAAAGGGTTGGTTGTTGGCGGGTTTAGGTGGGAGAAGGAGAAATAATGGATATCAATGAAATGGTAAAAGAGGTCCACGAAAATGCAAAGGCCCACGGCTGGTGGGATGGCGAGGAACGCACATTCGGAGAACTGATTGCCCTATGCCATTCAGAGCTTTCGGAGGCGTTGGAAGAATATCGCGACAACCGGGATATGGTGTGGCATGCCTGTAATGCTGCTGACGGTTCGCCTTGCGTGAGAGAAGGCTGCGGCGATTACTATGAGCGTGGATGTGAACTTGACGAGATGAACTCAAAGCCAGAAGGAATCGCAGTGGAACTGGCTGATTGCGTCATCCGCATCATGGATATGTGCGGCCACTACGGCATAGACCTCGCAGCCACCATAGCCGAAAAGCATGAATACAATAAGTCCCGGCCATATAAGCACGGCGGGAAAGTGATTTAGCCACACCACTGATTTTCGGGCAAGGGGGATGTTATGGGGCGCAAAAAGGCTTTGGACGATGTGCAGGTGAAGTGGGCGCACCAGCAATGGGTACGTGGGTGTGAGGCAGAGGCCATCGCCGAAACGCTGGGCGTGTCCCGCACAACCCTCTATCGGGAGTTCCGAGACAGGGGGTTGAAGCGCCCAACGCCTCTGCCTGACGAAGAGTGGATTTTGCAACACGACGTTTCAAAATAAGGTTTAGAATGATGCTGGGCGGACTATCTGCCTGGCATTTTTGATATCGCGGATTGGCGCAGAGGTAGCGCGCGTGGCTCATACCCACGAGGCCGCCGGTTCGAATCCGGCATCCGCAACCAGTTAAGTTGAGAGAGGTGGTGATTTGTCTGAGAATAAGGGCCATAAGAACCTTGTACCGCAGAACCAGCGCACAAAGGCTGAACAAAGGCGAATCGCCTCTGAGGGAGGCAAGGCTTCTGGTGAGGCGCGGAGACAGCGCAAAGCCCTAAAAGACCTCATGGAAATCATATTGCAGTGTGAGCCGGACAAGCGCACTGTGAACAAGATGTTGCGCATGGGACTTGACAGCGAAGATTTGATTGTGGCTGCCGCGCTAGACATCGCGTTGGTGCAGGAAGGGTTGAAAGGAAATGTCTCAGCATTCAAGGAAATCCGTGATCTGATTGGTGAGGCCGGTGACCAAACAGACGCCAATGCACTTGCTAAGGCTCGTGAATTGCTTGGGGGCGTGAAAAGTGCCTTTTAGTGATAAGCAGCAAGAATACCTGATGAACGCCACACACCGGTGGAATATTAAGACTGGGGCTACAGCCAGCGGAAAAACATTCATCGATTACACCACAGTTATTCCAAAACGCATAGAGAACTGCACCGGCGACGGGCTGATCGTTCTGATTGGCAATAACATCAACAGCGTAGAGCGTAACGTATTGTCCCCAATGCGCGAAATTTGGACGCCCGGCCTTGTATCAGCTATCAGGCAGGGAAACAACACTGTCATGATATTTGGAAAACGCTGCTTTATTATGGGCGCAGACAAAATAAATCAAGTTGCGCGGCTACAAGGGACGACGGTTGAATATGCATACGGTGATGAGGTCACCACTTGGAACCAAGAGTTTTTCGAAATGCTGAAAAGCCGGTTGCGTGCACCTGGGAGTGTGTTTGACGGAACATGCAACCCAGCACATCCTACTCACTGGTTCAAAGAGTTTTTGGATGGAGATGCGGACATATATCAGCAGCACTATCAGTTAGACGACAACGCAGACTTCCTTCCTCCCGGCACAGCCGAGAATATCAAGCGGGAATATGCTGGAACAGTTTACTATGACAGGTATGTGCTTGGGCGATGGGTGGCCGCAGAAGGCATTATATACCGCAAGTTTGCAGATAACACAGAAAGCTTCATTGTCGATGCGGCGCCAGACGATATTGTTTTTTCTACAATTGGCGTCGATTTTGGAGATAGCGGGTCGGCTCACGCTTTCAACTGCACCGGTTATCGTAAAAACCTGCAAGGCATTGTGACGCTAGATGAGTACCGGTCAGCGGATATTCGCAAGAAAACAACTGTCACAATAGAAATGGATGCGAACGACTTGGCTGGCGAATTGGTAAGATTCGTAAAACGGCAAATTGAGGCAAATCGAAATGTAACCGAAATACGCGCAGACAGCGCAGCCCAAACACTCATCCGCACAATAACCCGCGCATTGCAAAAAGCTGGAATTGGAATCCCGGTCCGCAATGCGATGAAGGGTCCCATATTTGACCGCATTGGTTTTTATGTGGCTCTCATGGGCGCAAATCGTTACCGCATTATGCGTCATTGCAAGCATACTATAGACGCATTCTCAACGGCGCTCTGGAATTCAAAACACCCTGACGCACGGCTCGATGACGGAACCACCAACATCGATAACCTGGACGCCCAAGAGTACAGCACTGAGCCGTACCAAAAACAGATGATTGACATTTTGATGTTAGGAGGTCAAAAGCTTGGCTGACGAAAAGCGCGTTGATGTTCTCGCCCTTCTTGAAAGGCTGGGCTATAAGGGTCTTCTCTCCCCCTCGTGGTACGCCCAAATCGACAGTTGGCACGATTGGTATGTGGGCAAAACAGACTTCCACAAATACAGCGTGTACAACGGCAAGCAGATGGTGGACTGTTCCCGCAAGACCCTTGGCATGCCCAAGAAGGTATGCGAGGACAAGGCCGACCTTCAGCTCAATGAGAAGGTTGAAATCGTCGTTTCGATTCCAGGCCAGGAACGCGACCCCAAGACTGTTTTACCGGAGCAGGCCTTTTTGGATGATGTCCTGGACCGCAATAACTTTTGGGTGCGCGGCAACCAGCTCATCGAAAAAGCCAGTGCCCTTGGCACTGGGGCCTTTGTGGAGTACATCGCAAACGGCGAGGTCGGCATTGATTATATCCATGCCGACATGATTTTCCCCCTATCCTGGGAAAATGGCAACATCACCGAATGCGCCTTTGTGTCCATCAACAACGCGGGCAAAGATGGCCAGCAAGTCTATATCAACCGCCATGTGGTTGAGGATGGGCGATACGTCGTTTACAATGACCTGTTTGATTCCGACGGTGAAGCTGTGGAGCTGCCAGAGGGCACAGCCCCTAGGTGGGAAACCGGATACCAAAGCCCGCTGTTCCAAATCGTCACACCCAATATCGTGAACAACGTGGCAAAGAACAACCCGATGGGCGTTTCCGTGTATGCCAACAGCCTTGACGCGCTGAAATCCATCGACGCCATTTTCGACAGCTATTACAACGAGTTTGTCCTTGGGCGCAAGCGTATCTTCATTGATGGCAGCTTGGTGTCAGTGGACATCAAGGACGGCGGAATCAAGCCGACGTTTGACAACCGCGATGTGGTTTTTTACGGCATTCCCGGCCTTAGTGGTGACGACGAATCCGGTAAGAAAATCACCGAGAGCAACATGACCTTGCGGGTGGAGGAACACCAGCAGGCATTACAGGCCCATTTAGACGTGCTTTCGGAAAACGTCGGATTCGGCAAAGGGTACTACAAATTCGATGCCGATAACGTCCAGACCGCCACCGCTGTTATCAGCCAGAATAGCAAGCTATACCGCAAAATCAAAAAGGATGAAATCATCCTCGAAAAGGCCCTCATTGATATGGTCCGTGCGGTGCTGTTCCTGGGCAATATGCTTCCTGGGTGGGCGGGTAAGTTAAACACCGGCGCAGACATCAGCATCAACTTTGATGACTCCATCATCGAGGATACCGCCGAGATTCAGCGCAAGGCCTTGCTGGAATACAACGCCGAGCTGATTGACAAGGTGCAGTACTTCATGGACACCCGGAACCTCGAGGAATCCGCCGCCATTGAGTTTGTGGCAAAGATGGAGGCCCGAAATCCTGAACTCGAGCCCGACTTAGACCTGTTGCCCCCATTAGGTGGTGCAGATGACCCGGCGTAAATATGAGGAACTCCAAGAGCGGCTATTCAAGGAGTGCGCTGCCATAGAGCGTGAAATCCTCGACACCATCAGCAAGCGGTTTGATATCACTGCAGATGTGACGCCCGAGAACGTCTATGGCTGGTACACCGACATGCTGATGCAGACCGGCGCGGTGAACACTGATGCCCGCAGAATCATCAATAAGCACTCCGCTGAGATTTCGGCACTGGCCCAAGATTCCCTGCACGAATATGTTAACTACTATCTGCTGCGCGATGAGGGAGTATATCGAGCCGCATTTGCCCGTGGCTTCCTTGTCACGATTCCCACCACAATAGAGAACTCGGCGCGACTGCAACAGGTTTACCGCCAATCTGGCCGCTTTATCTCTCAATACCTCAATGTCACCAACACGACCGCACTGCAAAGCGCCCGGAAAAAGTACGTTGACATTCTGAATAAGGCCTATGCTCATGTGGTGACCGGCTCACGGTCGTACACTTATGCCATCTCGAATGCCTGCCGCCAGATGTACGCTAGCGGGATAACCGGCATGAACTACATCAGCCCCAAGGGGACCCGCACAAGCATCTCTCTCGAGGCCGGAATCCGCAGGTGCATTATCACCACTTCCAGCCAAGCCACTGGAATGATGCAGATGGAACGCGCCCAGGAATGGGGATGCAATCATGTGGAGGTATCCAGCCACTTTGGCGCCCGGCCATCCCATGCCGAATGGCAGGGTGCGGTTTACCAGATAGAGGGCAGCTCACAGGATTACCCCAACCTGGCTGATTCCACCGACTACCTGACTGTAAGCGGGCTAAAGGGAATCAACTGCACACACGAGATTTACCCCTACATCCCGGGTTTCAGTGAGCAGCGTTTTCATCCTTACGACAAAGAGGCCAACGCCCGCCAGTACCAGAAATTGCAGGGGCAGCGCGGCATCAAGCGAGAAATCAGGGATTGGAAGCAGCAGGTGGCGGGTGCGAAGACTGCTGAGGATAAGGCGTTTGCCCAGCGCAAGGTGCGCGAAAAACAAGCCAAAATGCGCAGTTATGTTGAAAGCACAGGTGTTACGCGGCATTACGACCGTGAACAGGTACTCAGGTAAAAGCAGCTCCATGCTGATTTTATACACCGGCATCGCCGGGGATGTGCCGGAAGGCCAAAAATTTGACATGCCGGAGGGCTATAAACTCGGAGGATTACCATGTACAAATTCATGAACTGGAAACGCAAGCTTCTACACCCCGGCGCAGATGGTGGCGCCCCTACGGACCCGCCGGCTGACCCCAAGCCCCCCGAAGGCGACACCCCGCCTGCCGATGGCGATGCTGGCGACAATGACCCGCCGGCTGACCCCAAGGCTGAGGCGCAAAAGATGGCCGATGCCATTGTTGCCAAGAAAATGAAGGGTATGCCCAGCAAAGAGGACTTGGCAGCTTTCAAGGAGTGGAAGGAAAGCCAGAAAACGCCCGAGCAGAAGGAAAGCGAGGAAGTCCAGCGCCTGCGCCAGGAGGCCCAGGAGGCCGCCGCAAAGGTCATGGCTTATGAGCGCAAGGACTCCGTCATCGGTTCGGGAGTCTCCCCCACCTACGCGGATTTCGTGGCGTTTGAGGTCGGCAAACTGGTCACCGATGATACCGATTTTGCCGCCGCGCTTGCCGGGTACGTGAAAGCCAATCCCCAGTTCAAGGGGCAGCCCGCCCCGCAGAGAACGCAGTTGCCGCATGGCGGCAGCGTAGACCAAATGGACGAGGTTGAGAAGGCGTTTTACGCCATAAACCCCGACCTAAAAGCAACAGGAGGTTAATCTATTATGGCGCATGCACAAAGAGAGCGTTATGCAGAGATGGTTGACAAGAAGCTTCGCGCTTCGCTTGTCACCGTCGATTCCGGCACCGTGCCGGTGTTCAACACCCGTTATGAGGGCAGCCCCAAGGCGGGCGCGGTGAAAATCCCGGTTCGGGATGCCGAGATTGCCATCGGTGACTACGACAAAGGCACTGGCAAGGCCCCCACCACGGGCACCACCACCTTTTTGACCGTGACCGACTTCAACGACAAGGCGGTCAATGAAATCATCGACGGCTACGACGCCGAGAGCGTCCCGGGGCAGTTGGTGGCAGACCGGCTGGACAGCGCCGGCTACACCGGGGCGTTGACTTTGGACGCCGACGCCATTGCCACCCTGGAAGCTGAGGGCACCCTCCTTGCCGACACCACGGCACTGACCGCCGATACCGCCTACACCGTTATGGTGGACATCGCAACCCAGCTCACCACCAACAACGTGCCCATGGGCAGCCGGTTTGTAATCGTTTCCCCCGCCGTTCACGGCCTGCTGCTGAAGGATACCAAAAACTTCATCCGGCAGGGTGACCTTTCCCAGGCCCTTGTTCAGCAGGGGTATGTGGGGCAGGTGGCCGGTCTGAATGTCAAGGTGTCCAACAATGTTGATGCCAACACCGAGGCCATTGCCGGCCACGCTGACTGGTGCCACCGTATCCGCGAGTGGGTGAAGACCCCGTGGGTCCAGAACTTGGACGGCGACGCCAACTACATTGGCGCTTCCGCTGTAAAGGGGCGCTGGGTGTACAAGCATGCCGTTTCCAAATCCGCCGCCGTTCTGGTGAAAACCAAGGCGTAATGGCCGCGAATCTATAAGGAGGTAACCCATGGCGAAGTTCAAAACGACCATCAAGGTTGACGGCAAAGAAAAGACCGTCACCCGCACAGCCACCAATCCGCTGCTCATCAAAAAGATGGAGGCGGCGCTTAACCCCGACAAATCCAAGAAATGGGAGCGTCTGGACAAAGAGGCCAAGGAGGGCGGCGAGGGGGCAAGGTGAATGGCCTACATCACCATTAGTGATTTTGCCAAATACACCACAACCGAAATTCCGTACACTGAGTTTTCCCAACTGGCAGACCGTGCCTCTGAGATCATCGACGCCCTGACGGGGTACAAAATCCCGGGTGCCGGCGGCCTTGACACTTTTCCGCAGTTTATCCGCGATCAGGTGAAAAAGGCCGTCTGCGCCCAGGTTGAAACGATGGACGCACAGGGCGGGAATGACACGGTTGTGGGCAACGGCTCCGATTCCAACGTGAAAACCGCCTCCGTGGGGAAGTTCAGCTTCTCCACTGGGTCAAAAAACGGCGGGGCCGACACATCAAGCGGGATGGAAATGCTCAACGGGATTCCCCTTTCCCCACTGCTGAAGGGCTATCTTTGGCCCACAGGGCTTTTGTATGCGGGGGTGGTGGTTTGTGGTTAGGCCAATCCCGCGTCGGCTGCTCATCCATTCCGCCGCGCTGAAAACCGGCAAAACGGAAGATGAATGGGGCAATCCCGTTTGGACGGGAGAAATCCCCCTCCAGCGGGTTCGCTTCGAACCCACCGAAAAGTTGAAGCTGTCGAAGGACAACAAGGAAGTCCAGTGCTCGTTGCTGATGTTCTTTGATACCGCACATAGCACCCCGAGCGGACAGCATTTTGAGGTGGGCCAGTCCATCGAATGGAACGGTTTTCTTCATGAGGTTGCGTTTGTGGAATTTCTCTATGATGACGACCGTCTCCATCATCTGGAAGTGGGGCTGATTTAATGCCGGTTTCGATTTCTATCGCGCTCGACAAGGCCGCTGTCGCCGCAAAAGTGGCGGCGGATAAAAAGAGGGCCTTAATCCTTGTCACCAATGAGTTTGTGAAAGATGCCAACTATTACTGCAAGGAGCAGACCGGGGAGCTTGAGCGCAGTGCCCTGAGGGCAAGCAACTACGAGAAGGGCGAAGCCGTGTGGAATACCCCATACGCCAAGCGCCAGTATTATACCGGTCAGCCCTCGCACGACAAAAACCCCAACGCTGAAATTCTGTGGGCGCACAAGGCCCATGCAGAGCACAACGCAAAGTATCAAGGCATGATTCAAGATGTTGTAGACGGGAAGGTGTAGCGCATGTATGGCGAAATAATGCAGGCTGTGAAGGCTTTGGCGCTTGCCCATGCTTCGCCATTCGCTCGCATCGAAAACGGGCTGCTGCCGAAAGAAAACGGCATTTCAATCGCGATGGGCCCATCCAATCCGAATGAGCGGCACCTTGACCGTGGCGGCATCCACACCATGCAGCTTGTTTTAAATGGCAAGCACAAAGACCAGTCTATCGTTGTGGGGGCGCTTTCCTGCATCCACACCAGCCTTACCCGGATGAGGGAATACCCCTCAACGAACGATTGGCAAATCACCAGCATCGAATCAAACCCCGGCCCGAATTTCATCGAGCAGGAACCCAGCACGAAGCAGTGGCTTTATGGCTCGGTGCTGGCCGTGGGATTCTACATGAAAGGAGTGGAAGCGTAATGGAAGTTGCAACCAATATGGAGTACCTGTTGGAGATTGACACCACACCGGCCGCGACTGACCCCACTTGGGAGAAAATGTGTGTCGGGTTTTCGAACCTGTCTGATTCCCTCAACGAGGTAATCCAGCAGTTCACCTGGCTTTGCAGCCAAGGGTGGGGTAGCTCCGAGGTGACCGGTGGCCAGTACATCGTGACCCTGACCGGCCAGCGTGTGCGCGGCGACGCCGCTCAGGACTATATTTTCAGCCCTGCGGTGCGGCTCAATTTCGGCAAGGCCCGGAAGACCCGCCTTCGGTTCAGCCATCCCCAGGAATCTACCATTCTGTGGAACGTCACCATTGCCACCATCACCGGCGGAAGCGGGAACGGCGATGCCAACAACCTTGATGCGATTACCGTTGTCCTTCACGGCAACGGCCCGCCCACAATCGAGGACGAACCCTAAAAGAGGGGGCTTCGGCCCCCTTTCTTCTAAAACAGGAGGTTGCGCGTGTATAAAGTAGAACGCCGCGAGAAGGTTACTGAATCCTTCATGCTGGGCGATGAAGTGCTGAGCATTGAGTTTATCCCCAGCAAGATGCTCCCCCGCTATCGGGATGCCTTGAAGGTTCTGGAAAGCGCAGAGCTCAAACAGATTGAGCGCCGCAAGTCGGGCGCCATTCCCTCCGATGAGGAACTCACCGAGCACGGCAACGCCATTCTGGAGTTTGTCGCTGCCACCATGGGCGACGAGAATGCCCAAAAGGTGTTTGCTTATTTCGAGAATGACGCGGAGGAAATGATTTCACAGATTTACCCATTTGTGGTGGATGTGCTGCGGCCCCGCATCAACCAGATTGCCAACGACGCGAAGGCAAAGCGCGCCGCACAGTATACCGGCAAGCCCAACCGCCGGCAGCGGCGCTGGTTCAACAAGAACAAAAGGTCATGATTATCTATCCGCCGGACAAATCCATTCTCTACCACCGCATGGCGTTTCGGCTCAACATGGATTTCGACAACATTTTGCGGATGCATGAAATGCACCGGGATGACCATTTTTCCGATGAAGAAAAGGTTTTGCTTACCCTTCAAATGCTGATTCGCCCCGGGAGCCGCTGGCGGCTGTTCTTCCTGAAATGGCCGCAGCGCATTGAACTGATGCAAGCCATCATTCAGAACTTCATCAACATCAAAGCTAAGAAAAGCAATGACCCGCGCAAATCAATGGATTTCGCCCAGGATTCGCCCTATATCTACGCTTCTTTCCGGCAGGCATATGGCATTGACCTCCACAAGGAAAAGCTGGACTGGCGCGAATTCATGGCCTTACTCCAGAGTATGCCGGAGAAAACCAAAATCCGCGAGATTATCCGCATCCGCACAGAGCCCCTGCCGGAACCCACGAAGCATAACAGCAAGCAGATTGCCCGCATGATAGAGGCAAAGGCCTACTGGGCGCTGGAGGTGAGCGAAGCCGAGGCACAACAGCAGTTTCAGCAGGGCATCCAGCGGCTCGCATCGGTTCTGCGTGAAAACGCCTCAAAGGCCCCAAAAAAGGACGGTGATTCAGGTGGGTGAGCTTGTGCCCATTCGCTGCCCTGTGTGCGGTCATCTGATGTACCGGGCAAAACCCGGGTCAGAGGTCGAAATAAAATGCCCACGGAAGAAATGCGGGGCAACCATAACTACGAATATTCGAAGCGATGAGAGTGTAGCGCACAAGGGCGTCAAGCCTAGGGAGTAGCCGACACCTGCTTTTTAAAAGGCAGGTGTGTACAGTGGCAGACGGCGAAGTCAAATATAAAGTTGTCATAGACGACGATGGCGTTGACGGCCAACTTGAAAAGGCCAACAGCAAAATAGGCGGCGTTGCCGGCGGCATTGGCAAGGTGTTTGCCGGCATGGCCGCTGCTGTTGGCACTGCCGCCGTTGCCGCTGGTGCCGCCTCCCTTAAAGTGGGCATGGATTTCGAAACCGCCATGTCCCAGGTCGCCGCAACTGCCGGCTGGACGACCGACGAGCTGAACACCATGGGCAGTGAGGCCCAGGTCAGCTTCCAGCGGCTTGAAGACGCTGCGAAAGCTGCGGGTGCCAGCACCAAGTTCACCGCCGGCGAAGCTGCCGAGGCCCTCAACTACATGGCGCTAGCCGGGTGGGATGTTGAGCAACAGATAACCGGCCTTCCAGCTGTTCTCGACCTTGCCGCCGCCGGAAACATGGATTTGGCCTATGCCTCCGACCTTGTCACGGATAGCATGGCTGTTCTGGGGATTGAGGTTGACCAGCTCGGCAACTACACCTCGGAGCTGACCCGGACGTCCCAGCGTTCCAATACCAGCATCGCCCAGCTCGGCGAAGCTGTTCTGGTGGCTGGTGGACAGGCTAAGCTTGCCGGGATGGACACCGTCGAGCTAAATACCGCACTTGGTATTCTTGCTGACAATGGCATTAAGGGCAGCGAGGGCGGCACAGCCCTTCGCAATGTTCTGAAAAACCTCTACAACCCCACTACCGACGCCGCAGATGCGATGGATGAGCTGGGGCTTCAAACTGCGAACGCCGACGGCTCGCTCCGCGACGCCCAAGACGTCCTTCAAGATTTAGGCGGTGCACTCGACGGCCTGACCGAAGCCGACCGAATGTCGGCAATGGGCCGCATCTTCGACACCCGCACCATTGCCGGCGCCAATGCTCTGCTGAAAGACAGCGGCGACCGCTGGAACGAGTTAAGCGAGGAAATCCGCCAAGCCGGTATCGAGGGGACGGCCACCGCAGATGCCGCCGCTACTCAGCTTGACAACCTCGATGGCGACCTCACTATCCTGAAATCCCAGCTTGAGGGCATCGGGATTGAAATCTACCAGAGTATGCAAGAGCCGCTGCGTGAAGCGGCCAGCATGTTCGGTGAGTTCCTGACACAGATTTCAGAAGATGGGACGCTGGAAAATCTCACTGCAACTATCGCCACCTTGGGGCGGACACTTAGTGAGGCGCTGATTGACCTGCTGCCAATTATCATCAGCTTAATAAACGAGCTGTTGCCGCCCATCTTAGATATTGTCAACACTGTTCTTCCTGTTCTCATAGAGCTATTCGACCTTTTGCTCCCGCCCATCTTGGAGCTTGTTGACACGCTGCTCCCTCCCCTACTTGACCTGTTCAGCTCTCTAATCCCGCCCCTGCTGACGCTCATAAGCTCCATTCTCCCGCCGCTGGTCGACGTGCTGACCACTCTGCTTGAGCCTATCATGCAGCTTATATACATGCTGCTCCCGCCACTCATCAGTTTGTTTGATGCCCTAAAACCCGCAATCGAGGCCCTACAGCCAGTAATCCAATTTCTTGCATCTCTATTCAGTGATGTGCTCGGCGGCGCGATAGATGCGGTCATGCCCATCATCGAATCCCTGATGGTCATTTTAGGCAGCGTCCTCGATTTCATCACAGGTGTATTCACTGGAAACTGGGAACAAGCATGGGATGGGCTTGTCGGGATCGTTCAGGGTGCTCTGAATCTCATTCCATCTATCATCGAAGGCGTCATCAATGGGGCAATCACCATTGTGAACGGGCTGATTGGTGGACTGAACGGTCTCACGGGACTAATTGGTATACCGGAAATACCCAAAATCCCCGAGGTCAGTCTTCCACGCTTTCACACTGGCGGCATCATCGACTTTGAAAACGGCGCTTACGAGGGTGAAATCATCGCCCGGCGCGGCGAAATGGTGCTCACCGAAGCCCAGCAGGCCGAGGTTTGGAACGTTCTTGACCGCGGGGCAGATATGGCTGCATCGGCACCCGCCCAGATCTCCGTGCAGAACAACATTGTCGGCACTGTTGAAATGGATGGGCGCACTGTGGGGCGGATCGTGTGGGAGAACCTGGACGACGTGACCGCCTTCCAGTAGGAGGTACTTAATGCTGCAAGCATACATCAACGGCATCCAATATCGTGCCGCCCAAAACTACAAAATCAGCGAGAAGGCCGGAAACAAAACCAGTACCGAGATTTCCGTGCTGGTTGAGCGCCAACCCTTTCCGCTGGCGGGTGACACCATCCAGCTAAAGGATGGCATAACAGGCAAGGCTATTTTCTTTGGCACATGCGGAATCCCGCAAAGCCCCAAGTATTCCTCTCTCAACGACCCCAAGCTGTACGGCATCGTTTGCGGAAACGGAAACAGCATCTTGGACAACCGCATTGCCAACATCGCCATCCAAGGCGCAACCATCTCCGAGATTGTCCGGCGGCTCTTTGACAGATATATCGCCGCAGAGGGTATCACCCTGGGGCATGTGTCCGATATCGCCGTTGTGCTGGAGGTGTACACCGCTGCCAACTACAACCTGCGGGACACACTGAACGAGTTGGCAAACTTGGTCAATGCAGTATGGGAAATCACCCCGGAGAAGGTCTTTAACTTCCGGGCGTGGGATGAGTTCCCGGTTTTCCCTGCTGAAATTAACCGCTCATTTTTGGACATCGCACAGCTGCAGCATACCACTAAAAGTTATAACCTGCGCACCGTCCAGCACATCAGCGGGGCCACTGACGTGACCGACCCCCAAACCGAGGGCTTTGTATATGACGGTGAGCAGAAAGCCTTTGTCACCGTCTTCCCCCTCAACAGCAAGCCCCGCATATGGGTGAACGACACCGAGGTGCCGGAGGACAGAATCGGGGTGCAGGGCTTCAACAGCGATGATGACAGCCTTATTTTCCTTTTCTCCTATGAATCCAAAAATGTGAACTATGTCGAGCGGTCAGAATTTCTTACCCAAGGCGACCGCGTTGTCATCACCTATGTGGGCATCTTCTCCATCCGGGTCACGGTATCCAACTCGGATAAAATAAGCGAAGTGGCGGAACGCACCGGAACCAGCGGCATCATTGAGCGCGTTCAAATTGCAAACACCGTGCGCACCAGCGCCGACGCTGTCTCCATGGCCCTGTCTCTTTTGAACCAATTTGAGGAAAAAGAGGGACACCTTTCCTTCTGGATGGCATCGGACCATCTGGCGGCGATTGGGTACGCACTTGAAAGCACCGCGCTGATGACCATGTTCCGCTTCAATCTTCCCGAACTCGGCATCGAGGGCGAATTCGTTGTGAACGAACGAACCATCGAGCCCATCAGGCCACAACAGGATGGTGACTCGGAAACGTTCAAAATCTCCTTGAAACTGGTTGATCGGAATATTCTGCAAAGCTATGGCCAGACCATCCGAGGCATGCAGGCTGATATCGCCCAACTTTCCATCAGACCGGATGAGATAGTGGTTTCGGCGGAGATGATGAACGAGCGTGTTTCACTGGAAGAACACTATGCTTTTGGTTACGGCCTGCAACACTACTGCTGCGCATCATCCGAGGAGGGCAGCTTGTTCGCCCCCCTGGACCTTGGGCAGACAATTTACACGACATAGGGGGATGAAATGCTTCATATTGGCGATTCCGTGGCGATGTCGGGTCAGTACCAAATTACCGCCACTGACAGAAACGGCAAAATTCGGGGTTTCTGGTGCGTTAGGAACCAGCTAACCAAGATTAATATTGATATCCGAACGGACATGCTGCAAGGCGTTGCAACGGGCTATGCGTGGGATGATTTGGCCATCCGCTATTTTGCCTTTGGGGATGGCACCGCGCCAGCCGCCATGAGTGACACTAGACTGGCAAACGAGCGGTTCCGAAAACCCATCACCCAAATGCAGAAGCCGAACGATACCACCATCCAGAGTATTGTGAATCTGCTGACCGAGGAGGCGAACTTCAATATTCGAGAAATCGGGGTGTTTTGCTCATCTTCGGCCACCGCTGATGCGGATACGGGCATACTGCTCAGCCGGGTGAACGTGAATATCGACAAGAACGACAGCATTGTCTTGAACGTGATCAGGCAAGATGTCATCAGAATATAGGGGGCAAAAATGGCTTTTGAAAAGTTTAATTGGCAGCCACGCACTGGTGTTGGGCTTAACAAGTTCACAGACAGACAGACCGGAAACCTGCTGGAGCTGGAGAGCACGCCTGATAGTGTTGAGTCGGTTGGTACACCGTTTTCTGCGGCGCAGATGAATTGGCTGGAGGATAGGATTGCCACTGCCTTCGATGCAGCGATGTTCAAGGTTGACTTCGCCACCCGTTCCCCCGAATTGGGATATGTAGACAAGGCCTGGCAGCTTGGATGCACGCCATTAACCGCTGCCGACAATATCGATAGTCTTTGGGGGTCGGAATCTGCTGGTGTTTATTCGGGTCTCGCAAAAACCGTTCAAGGAACATTCCCGGATGATATAAATGCGGGGTGGGCTTTCACGTTGGAGGCCGTCCAAGTCTCTACTGTCGTATTCCAACGGCTCACATCGGATAAGCAAATAGGGGGTGTGAGCTACCCGTTTACATGGGAACGCTGGCCGGGGTCAAACGGGGCTTGGAAGCCTTGGGCAAGTACATACGGGGAAAGTAACCCTCCCCCCTGGAGCGCGATTACTGATCGACCCGTAATTGGCGGGGGGATATTAAGTCTTGATACTTTGATTACAGGAATGACAACAAGGCCTGGGGAATGCAATGTGGAATGGACACAGGTTGGCAAAATTGTGAATTTCACATGTGAAGTCTCTTGGTCAGCTCGAACATCTTCAGGCGTTCCGATATCTATTTATTTATCTCAACTTCCGACAGCTAAACTAGGGAATTCAACAAAAAGAGGATATGGGTTCCCTGTGTTTAGTTTATCCGAGAGACAGCCGGTATTGGAAAACAATCCTGTTTCTGCCGTTATCAGTTCCAACTATATGGCTGTTGGTGTACAAAGGCCAGTGGTTAACCTGAAAAATGCCATTACACAGGCTTCTTTGGCACCCATAGCTTTTGCTCAATCGGGATACTTGACATTTAGTGGATCATATATAACTGAATAAAGGAGATAGGAAATGACACCCATATTGAAACTTATTGAATAAGGAAATCGCACGATGATGCCCGGAAGCCAGTAATCGCGGCGAGCATTGGCCACCTGCCCCGCCAATTGGTATGGCACTATTTTGAGGAGGTATAGAAATGGACGGAAAAACCAACATCCCCACGCAGACTGAAACCATTCAGCCCGAGGATAACAACGACTCCAACCAGAAAGGCAAGGTAAGAGCATGAAAATCACACTCGACCCCGGCCATGGCTACAAGCAGAACCTTGGCCTGAACGGGTATTATGAGAGCACGGGCAACCTTCGGGCCTGTAAATTGCTTAAAGCGGAGTTGGAGAAATACGGTTTTGAGGTCGCCATGACCCGTACCGAGGATAACCAGGACCCCGATATCTCCACCCAGCGCGGTCAGGTCGCTGCAAGGAACGGAAGCAAGGTCTTTATTTCTTGGCACAGCGACGCCAACGCAAACGCCAGCGTCCGGGGCGTAACCGCCATACGCTCGTTGCAACGGCCTGATTCGGTCGATTTGGGGCAGAAACTCGCGTCGGCAGTGGCTGGGGTTATGGGCACTCCCCTATCCCCTTACGCGGGCAATGACAAGGGCGTGTGGACGCGGGTATATCCCGGCACCACCAATACCGACTATTACGCTGTCATCCGCAATTCTGTCCCAGCCGGCAGCGCTGTTGAGCATTCTTTCCTGATTGAGCACGGCTTCCACACCAATCAGCAGGACGTTGACAAGCTGGACAATGAGGGGTGGCGGCTGAAAATTGTGCAGGCCGAGGCGAAAGTGCTTGCGGAATACTTTGGCATGGCTGGCGGCACTGAACCCCCGGAGCCTACCGAACCGCCCGCAGTAGACGGTCTTCATCATGTGCAGGTGGGCGCCTTCAAATCTAAGGCCAACGCTGACGCCTACGCCGTGAAGCTGAAAAAGGCGGGATTCCAAACACTGGTGAAAAAGGAAGGCGATTTTTACCGCGTCCAGGTGGGAGCCTTCAAAAGCGAAGCCAGCGCCAAGGCGTACGTCGACACCGTCAAAACGGCTGGTTTTGATGCCATTGTGGTGAAGGGGTGAACTTATGGAAAACATCATTGGAAAGGCAAAGGTAGCGGCGGTGGGGATTTTATCGGTATTAGCGGCAAGGTTTGGCATTCTGGTGATCCCCCTGGTGCTACTGGTGGTGTCGAACGTGATTGACTACGCCACCGGCATGATGGCGGCGAGCTATCGGGGCGAGAAGGTGAACAGCAACGCCGGATTTAAGGGGATTGTCAAAAAGGTCTGCATGTTGCTGCTGGTAGTGGTGGGCATGATTGTGGACGTGGCGCTGGCCTATGGAGCTGACACGCTGGGGTGGAACCTACCGTTCAGCTTCCTGGTGTCCTGCATTGTGAGCCTGTGGCTGCTGACCAACGAACTGCTGAGCATTCTTGAGAATATCTCCGACACCGGGGTGAACATTCCGCCCTTCCTCCGCCCGCTGGTGGAGTGGGTAAAGAAAAAGTGTGAGCCTGAGATCGACGAGGACGACGAAGAATAAAACTGTGAGTGGGGGACTTGAAATGCCCGACATCAAACTTACCATCTACCGGGACAACTGGAATGTACTCCAAATCACCCCCCCGCGCGTTCCCGCCGGGCACATGAAGGATAACATCGCATTCCGGCTTGTTTTTGACCGTCCTCAAGAATTTTTCGATGCCAATATGAACCTGTGCCTGAATGGGGTAATGGTGCTTCTAGGGGCGGAAAACGAATACAAGCTTGACTCCTTCGTTACCGACCAGGGGCGTGTGGAGCTGTCCGCCGAATTTGTGCGAAATGGGTTAATCATCGAGCAGACAGGCATAACGACGCTCCTTTTCGGTGAAACCCAGCGTTCCGATAAGCCTCCTGGCCCATCGCCTACACCTTCACCTGTTGACGACCTCCAAGAGAAGGCCCACTACGGTGAGGTGGAGTTTGTAGACGGCGAGGTGGTGGCCAGGAACGCCCACGGCCAAAGGGTGACCAGCTGGCCGATGGGCGATGGTGAGATATCTACCTTCGCGTGGAAGCCCACCGTGAGCGCAGAAGGCGACTTGTCGTGGCAAGGCACCTCATCCCCCGCACCACCCGAGACGCAGAACATCAGGGGGCCGAAGGGCGAGGACGGTGCACCGGGTGAACAAGGCGAGCGCGGTCCCGAGGGGCCTCAAGGGCCGATCGGCCCCCAGGGCGAACGCGGGCCGAAGGGGAACACGGGCATTCCGGGTGACCAGGGCATACAGGGCCCCAAAGGGGACGCCGGCCCAACCGGGCCGACCGGCGCCGAAGGCCCTGCCGGCACAAAGGGTGCCACTGGCGCGCAGGGGCCGGCAGGCGCACAAGGCCCTGTGGGACCTCAGGGCCCCCGGGGAGAAGATGGCACCGGGGTGACAATTCTTGACTCCTACGACACCGAGGAGGCCATGCGCACTGCACACCCCACTGGAAGCCCCGGGGATGCCTACCTGGTGGCCGGGGACCTGTATGTGTGGAGCTCGGAGCTGGCCGACTGGAACAACGTTGGACGGATACAGGGGCCGGAGGGGCCAC
>JAJDIZ010000040.1 GCA_030266915.1 Ruminococcaceae bacterium OttesenSCG-928-D13
CAGGAAGATGGAGCAGATGCGGGAGGGGCCGATCTTGCCGATCAGGCCGGACAGGATGCCGACGATCAGGAAGACGGTGGCGATCTCATCGATGTACCAGCCCAGCTGGAACACGCCGATCACCAGGGCCACAATGCCGCCGAAGAAGGCAACCAGCACCAGGGCGTGGTTCACGGTGAACTTGGGCAGGTTGTCCAGGTCGATGGCGGTGTCCTCGGCGGCCTTCTCCACCTCGAGGATCAGGGAGTTGTTCTTGTCTTTTTTCAGCTTGCCGCAGTAGCGGATCAGGTAGATGCAGGAGACCACCAGCACCACGCCGCCCAGCACCAGGCGCAGGCCGATGCCGGAGAAGGGGGGCAGCTCCGCAATGCCCTGGGCAACGCCCACGGTGAAGGGATTCATGAAGCCGGAGGTGAAGCCGCAGGCCGCGCCAATGGTGACCATGGCGGTGCCCACAATGGCGTCATAGCCAAGGGCGCGGGCCAACGCAATGCCAATGGGAACGAAGGCGATACACTCCTCGCTCATGCCGATGGTGCCGCCGAAGACGAAGAACACCAGCATAACGATGGGGATCAGGATCATATCCTTGTTGCGCATCGACAGGGCCAGCCGGCTGATGCCGGACTCGATGGCGCCGGTGGCGTTGATGATTTCGAAGGCGCCGCCCACAATAAGGATAAAGAAGATGATATCGGCCGATTCCTGCATGCCGAGAGTGATGGACTTGAACAGGTCAAAGGGGCCAACCGGGCTTTGCTCCACGGTGTGGTAGGACTCGGGGTCAACCACGTTGCGGCCGGTGGCCTCGTTCAGCACACGGTCATACTGGCCGGCCGGGATGATCCAGGACAAAACGGCCATCAGGATAACGATGAGAAACAGGATAACGTAAGTGTGTGGAACCTTAAAACCCTTTTTTTTCTTTTCAATCGCATTACCGGACATACTCTAAAACCTCCTCGATTGTCATGAGTACAACCACATAGTATTATGGTAATGGAACTACGGGTACATTGCCCCCTTCCGTTTTATTCCCCGGTGGCATCCGCTATTTAATCAGGGTATATGCAACCCGGCCAGCCGGAGGGCGCGTACAATACGCTAAGCCTATTATAGCGGTATTAATCAGCGATGTAAAATAGCAATACTCGATAATATTATCGGAAAATACTATCATGAAATTGGGGATAATACCCATTTTTGCATAAATAAATGCTATACTGGTAGGCGTTGGAGGCAAAACCATGAATTTAAACCATGTAGAGTATTTCATTGCGGCAGGGCGGCTTGGCAGCATGTCCAAGGCGGCGGCCGAGCTGCATGTCTCCCAGCCTGCCGTGTCCGACGCCATCAAATCGCTGGAAAAGGAGCTTGGGGTGCGGCTGTTCCACCGGGTGAAAAACCGGGTGCACCTCACCGAGGAAGGGGAATACTACCTGGAGCGGGTGGCCCGCACCGTGGCGGAGTTCAAGGCTGTGAACGACGAGATGCTCAGCCTGGGCCACCACGGCGGGGCGGTGAAGATAGGCGTTACCCCGATGGTGGGCACCTTCATGCTGCCACAGATTTTCACCGGCTTTTCGGCCTACAGCCCCGGCACCGAGCTGATTGTGCGCGAGGGGGGCAGCTACGAGCTGCTGAACGCGCTGATGGACGAGAGCATCGATTTGGCCATCGTGTCCACCAGCGAAAAAAGCCGGGCCGGCTTTGCGGCGCAGATCTCCTTCCGCAAGCTCACCTCCACCGAGTTCATGCTCTGCTTGCCCGGGGGCCATCCCCTGGCAAAGCGGAAGTCGGTGCCGATGCGAACACTGGACGGCGAGCCGCTGATTCTGTTTGAAAAGGGTTTTTTGCAGAACCGGATGGTGAACACCGCCTTCCAGCTTTGCGGCATCGAGCCACGGGTGCTGCTGGAGACCAGCCAGCTGCACACCGTTGTCGCCTTCATCAAGCAGGGCATCGCTGCGTCCTTCCTGTTTCCCGAGGTGGCCGACACACTGGAGGGAACCGCCCGGCTGAGCGTGAATCCGCCGCTGACGGTGGACCTGGAGCTGGCCTGGAAACCGAGCCGCCCCACCTACCGGGACGCCCGGCTGTTCATCAGCTTTCTGAGTAACTATGACAATGAGACAGAACCCGAAAAACCGAAGGAGGAAAGACATGGTTAAAGAAGACGCATACGTACAGGCGGTGTGGGACAAGCTGCACGCCATGCCGGAGTTGGGCATGGAGGAGGTAAAAACCTCCGCCTACCTGGCCGATGAGCTGGAGAAGTACGGCTACAAGGTGATTCGGAACATCGGCCACACCGGGGTGCTGGGCATGCTGGACAGCGGCAAGCCCGGCCCCGGCTTCGGCCTGCGGGCCGACATGGACGCCCTGCCCTTTGAAAAGGACGGCAAGCCCTACGCCTTCCACGCCTGCGGCCACGACGCCCACAGCGCCATGGTGATGGCGGCCGCCAAACGGCTGGCCGAAACAGGCATTCAAAAAGGCAAGCTGTTCATCCTGTTCCAGCAGGCCGAGGAGGTGGACGGCGCCGCCGAGATGGTGCAGACCGGGGTGCTGCAAAAGGAGGGCGTGGAGGAGCTGGTGGGCGTCCACCTGCGGCCGATTCACGAGGCAAAGCTGGGCCAGGCCACCCCGGCGCTGATGCACAGCGCGATGCTGGACACCACTTTTGAGATCACCGGCGCCACGGCCCACGGCGCCCGGCCCCACCTGGGGGTGAACGCCCTGGACGTGGCGGCCACCGCCATCATGGGCATCAACGCCATCCACGAGGACCCTCAGAGCCCCTACTCCATCAAGGCCACCCAGTGCCAAACCGTGGGCAACGTGGTCAACTCGATTCCGCATCAGGTGATCCTCGGGGTGGATATCCGGGCCACCACCAATCCGGTGAACCGCAGCCTGGAGGAGAAGCTGGTTAAAATTGTGGAGCAGGCCGCCGCGATGTACGGCGCCACTGCCAAGCAGACCTTCCGCAGCCCCTGCTATGCCGCCGAGTATGACGACGAACTGGTGGAGCTGACCCGGCAGGCCATTGTGGACGTGCTGGGCGAGGCGCTGCCCCCGCTGCCCACCAACGGCGCCGAGGACTTCCACTACTGGTCGGTGGAGGCCGGCATCAAAACCGCCTACATTGGCCTCGGGGCCAACCTCACCCCCGGCCTGCACGACCCGGAGATGACCTTTGACCGCAAGGCCCTGGACAACGGCGTGGCCGTGTTCGAGCGGCTGGCGCAGCTGCGGCTGGGTTGAAACGGATAAGGGCAAGACCAAGACCTTGAGGGCGCCGCCCTCAAACACCCGCCGGGGGAAATGATTTCCCCCGGACCCCCACAGCTAAAAGAACCGCCGAACATGCGTTCGGCGGTGTTTTTTCTTGGCACTATGCCAGCGGGGTGCTTCGCTTACATACGGCAAACGTATGTTTGCCGTGCCCTTTGGCGAAAGTTTTTGTGTTACTTTTTTCAAAAAGTAACATATCCCTTGACCTTCAGGCACCAATCACAGCTCCCGCAGGGTTTCGGCGATCAGGTCCAGCCCTTGCTGGAGCTGCTTTGAATCGTAGGCGTAGCCGATGCGCAGGGCGCCCTCCATCTCGAAGCACTCGCCCGGGGTGACGAGCACCCCTTTTTCCTTGATCAGCTTGATGGCCAGATCCCGGCTGGGGATATCCTTTTTATAGTAGACCAGGGCGGTGGTGCCGGCCTGGGGCTTCTGGTAGTAAACCTCGGGGGTAGCGTTTACCCAATTGTCGAGGATGGCGCGGTTGGTGTCCAGAATTTCGCGGTTGCGGGCGAAGATTTTATCCTTGTTGGTCAGGGCCATGGCGGCGAAGTGGTCGTCCAGCACGCCCACGCTGATGGTATCGTAGTCCCGGCGGCGCAGGCAATCCTCCTTCAGCTGGGCGCTGGCGGTGACGATCCACCCAAGGCGCAGCCCGGCCAGGGAGAACACCTTCGACATGCTGCCTACGCTGATGCCCTTTTCGTACAGGTCCACCACCGAGGGGATGTAGCTGCCGTCGGCCGAGATGCCGCGGTACACCTCGTCGGAAAGCAGGTAGGCGTCCACGCTGCGGGCAATCTCGACGATCTCCTGCAAAACCTCCAGCGGAATCAGCGAACCGGTGGGGTTGTTGGGGTTGTTGATGGTGATCAACTTGGTGTTTTTGTCCACCAGGCGGCGCAGCTCGTCCAGGTCGGGCAAAAACTTGTTTTCAATCGTCAGCTGCAGCGGGCGCACCTCGGCGCCGATGGATTCGGGAATCGAGTAGTGCTGCTGGTAGGTGGGCATCACCGAGATCATGTTGTCGCTGGCCTCCACCAGGGAGAGGATGACCTGATGGTTGGCGCCGATGGCCCCGTGGGTGACCACCACCTGGTCGGGGGTGGCGTTTTTGTACATGCCGGCGATGCCGCGCAAAAGCTCGGGCGAGCCCTCGATGTGCCCGTAGGACAGGCGGATGTCCCCAAGGCTGGGCAGGTAGCTGGCCGGGTCTTTGCCGCAGAGGGTGAGCAGCTGGCTCACGGTCAGGGAGTCCACGCAGGTTTCACCCAGGTTATAAACCGCGTCGTTCTCGTAGGTGTTCATCCACATCTCAACTTTAAACGGCTTAATTTTCATCGTATTATCCTCCGATTATTTTTGATTTTCCCGGCACAATAATTTGTCTATTTTATATTGTCTAATTAAAACAGTAGAGCGCAAATTTATGAGCGATGGGCGGCCGTGGGCGCCCGGTGTTTTGGAGCGCGGCTAGGGATTAGGATATGCAGCGCATCCGCGTGGAGAAATACCGGGGGGCCATGGCCGCTGGCTACCGAAGGACCATAGCCGGGAGCTCACAGGTTCACCGTGGAGCCCAGCCCCTGCTCCTTGGCGGCCTTCAAAGCCAGATTGGCGGTCAGCAGGTCCAGCAGGGCGGTGCCGGTGGCGTCGAAGATGGTAATCTGCTCCGCGCTCTGGCGGCCGGGGGTGGTGCCCAGCACCACCTCGCCAATCTCCCCGGCGATGTCTTCTTTTTTAATCACCCCGGTGGCGACGGGAATCTCCACCTCACCCACGTTGACGCACTGGGGGATGTCGTCGCAGAACACCCGCGCGCCGGCAAAGATGGCCGGGTCGATCTCCTCCTTGCCGCTCATGTCGGCCCCGATGCAGCTGAAATGGGTGCCGGGCTTCACCCAATCCTTTTTGATGATCGGCGTTTTGGAGGGGGTGACCGTGATGATGATGTCGCTCTCGGCGGTGGCGGCGGCGATGTCCTCTGTGGCGGCGAAGGTGACCGTGCCCTCGGTCTCGATGCCAAAGCTGCCGCGCAGCTTTTCGGCAATGCCGGCCGCGAATTTCTGGGCGCCCGCGTAGCTGAGGCCGTCGTAGATCAGCACCCTTTTGATGCCGGCCATCAGCGGCAAAAGGGCCGCTATCTGGAAGGTGGCCACATGGCCCGCGCCCACCAGCAGCAGGGTTTCGGAATTTGGCCGAGCCAGGTATTTGGCCCCCAGCGCCCCGGCGGCCCCGGTGCGCATCCCGGTGATGTGGGCGCCGTCCAGCATGCCGGTGGGGGCGCCGGTTTTGTCGTCAAACACCAGCACGGTGCCCACCAGGGCCGGCAGGCCCTTTTTGGGGTTCTCGCCGAACCAGCTCACCACCTTCATGCCCCAGATGCCGCTGCCGCGCAGCCAGCCGGACTTGATGTCCATGTCGGCCACCCCGGGGTTGAACTCGTGGAACACCAGCGGGAAGACCTCGCTCTCCCCCTTGGCTTTCATCTTGTACACGTCCTCCACCACGCCCACCACCTCGGGCATCTTCAAAAGGCGGATCGTCTCCTCCTGGTTCAGTACGGTAATCTCAAACATAGTCGCATCTGCTCCTTTCCCGGTGTTGCGGAAGTGTTTTCATCTGAGCCTATTCTAGCAACCCCCGGCGGCGGCGTGTTTGTTTCGGGCAAAAAAAACGGTGGCCCCTTTTGTCCATACAAACAAAAGGGGCCGGGAGGTGGAACGGAAAATCAGCCGTTTTTCAGCAGGTAAAGCTTCACCGCGGTGGCCAGTGCGTCGAACAGCAGGCCGCCCTCGTCGATGCCCAGCAGCTCCCGCAGCTTGTTCACCCGGTAGCGCACGGTGTTTTTGTGGCAGTAGAGGCGCACGGCGGTTTCGGCCATGTCGCCGTTTGCCTGCACAAAGGCGATGGCGGTGCGCAGCAGCTCCTCGTTTTCCTCAATCGGGGCCAGGGTGCGTCGCATGAAGGCCAGCAGCTCGGGGTTGTCCTGCATCGGCACCAGATACTGGTAGGTGCCGATGTCCCTGAAGTGCATCGGGCTTTTGCCCTCAAGCTCGCAGACGGTGGCGGTGGTCCAGGCCTCCCGCGCGCATTCGGCCAGCCCCCCGGGCAGCGGGTGCACCCCGCCGAAGGCCAGCCGCACCTTGCCGGAGCTGATGCGGCAGGCGTGGAGCAGGTCGGCCAGCACCGCCTCGTATTTATGGATGTCCTCCGAATCCAGGGTGATCAGGGCGAAGATGCGGTCCCGCCAGCGGCCCAGGGCGGCGCGGTCCTTGTCCACAGCGCTCTTGTTGTAGTTGTTCACCACGCTGCTGAACGAGAGGGTGTAGCCCCCGGTGCCCCACAGGCACACCGCGGCGCAGTTTGCGGCGGGCCCCCGGAACATCCCCTTGGCGATATCGGCCAGCTCGGCGCCGTCCGGGTTTTGCAGCAGCATCCGCTCAAGGCTGCGCTCCATCGACAGCAACCCCTCGTCCAGCGTCACCCGGGCCATCACCTCGTAGATGATGTTCTCGAAGTAGACCTCGTCCGCGAAGCTGAACACCGGCAGGCCCACCTTGTCGGCGTAGGCCAGCACCGCCTCGGGCAGGGCTTCGAACACCACCGGCTTGTAGGCCAAAGCCGAGACGCCGACCTGCACAAGGTTCTCCACCGCCGGCAGGATTTTTTCGGGGGCGTGCTGGGCAAACAGGAAGCTGGTGACCACCAGGGCCTTTTTGGTGAAAATTTCGCCCCGGGCAAGGCGCGCCCCCTCGGCGTATTCGAAATCCAGAATATTGGCCGAGGCCACCGGGTTGTCCAGCCCTTTTTTGCCGGCCAGCAGCTTGAAATTCCGCAGGCTTTGCAGCTGCAGCAGCTCCCGCACCGTCACCTGTGTGCCCATCGCGCCTCCCCCTTCCCGCAAAGTTCCATGATACGAATATAACACAGATGCCTGCCCTTGTGCCAGACACAAAAAACCGCTGCGCATTTTGTGGCGCGCACAAAAGCGGGGGTGGCAAAACTTGCTAAAATAAGGTATATCTATAGATGGCGTGTAAAATTGATCGGAAATGGTATAAAAATCAACCGCCGCCCCGGCGCAGCCGGCAGGCGGCCACGGAGGTAAACGATGGATATCGGCCTGAAAGAGATTCTGACAGCCCACCAGAAAATGCAGGGCATCGTGAAGCGCACCCCCTTCGATGCATCGCCCATCCTGTCGGAGGTCACCGGCGGGGAGGTCTGGCTCAAGTGCGAGAACTACCAGACCACCGGCTCCTTCAAGCTGCGGGGCGCGGTGAGCAGGATGACCACCCTGACCGATGAGGAAAAGGCCCGCGGGGTGGTGACCGCCTCGGCCGGCAACCACGCCCAGGGGGTGGCCTATGTGGCCCGCCGCCTCGGCATCGACGCGAAGATTGTGATTCCTGAGAACGGCTCCAAAACCAAGATTGAGAACACCCGGCGGATGGGCGCCAATGTGGTGATTGCCGGGCGGGACTACGACGCCAGCGAGGCCAAGGCCTGGGAGATTTCGAAGGAGGAGGGCCGCACCTACGTGCACGCCTTCAACGACCCGTACATCTGGGCCGGGCAGGGCACCGTGGGCCTGGAGATGATGCAGGACGCGCCCGACCTGGACATTGTGCTGGTGCCGGCCGGCGGCGGCGGGCTGATCCGCGGCATTGCCACCGCGGTGAAGGCCATCAACCCGGCGGTGAAGGTGATTGCGATCCAGCCTGAGACCTCCACCCCCTGGTACACCTCCTTCAAGAACGGCGCCTACACCCATGTGGAGATGTTCGACTCCCTGGCCGACGGGCTGACCGGCGACATCGCCCCCGAGATGGTGCCCCGCTTCAACGAGCTGATCGACGAGGTGTATCTGGTGAGCGAGGAAGAGGTGGCCAAGGGGATGTTCTGGCTGGCCAAGCAGCAGCACATGCTGGTGGAGGGCTCAGGCGCGGTGGGCGTCTCCCTGCTGCTGGAGGGCAAGCTGGATGTGAAGGGCAAAAAGGTGGGCGTTGTGCTCACCGGCAGCAACGTGGACACCAAAATTGTGAAGGATATTTTGAATAAATACGAGCAGTGAGTAATTCCGCGTAATAACGTGGGAATAAATGCGCCAAAAATAGCAATTAAATAGACACAGATGAGGTGTAGCCATGCTGGAGGAACAGATCAAAAAGCTGGCGCAGCAGAACGCCGCCTATGTGGTGGAGACCCGGCGGGACCTGCACGCCCACCCCGAGCTGAGCATGAAAGAGGAGCGCACCGGCGCCCTGGTGGCCGAGGAGCTGCGCCGCCTTGGCATGGAGGTGACCACCGGCTGGGTGGGCACCGGGGTGGTGGGCATTTTGAAGGGGGCGCACCCGGGCAAAACCGTGATGCTGCGGGCCGACATGGACGCCCTGCCCATTCAGGAGGCCACCGGCCTGCCCTATGCCTCCCAAAATCCGGGGGTGATGCACGCCTGCGCCCACGACGGCCATGTGGCGGCCCTTTTGGGGGTGGCCCGGGTGCTGAGCGCGATGAAGGATGACATCCACGGCACCGTGAAGTTTTTCTTCCAGCCCTCGGAGGAGTTCAACGACGGCGCCGGGGACGCCGTGCGGCAGGGGGTGCTGGAAAACCCGAAGGTGGACTACGCCCTCGGCATGCACCTGTGGGGCCCGGTGGAGAAGGGCAAAATCGCGGTGCGCAAAGGCCCGCTGATGGCCAGCCCCTGCGCCTTCAAGATATCCATCATCGGCAAGGGGGGCCACGGCGCTTTGCCCCACACCACGGTGGACCCGGTGGCCATGACGGTCTGCGCCATCAATGACATCAACTACGCTCTTTCCCGCAAGCTCTCCCCCTTTGACAGCTCGGTCATCTCCTTCTGCTCGATGCACACCGACTCGAACTCCTACAACATCATCCCGGGCCAGGTGGACCTGATTGGCACGGTGCGCAGCTTCGATCAGACGCTCACCGACCAGATATCGGGCACGATGGAAAAGGTGCTGGCCGGGGTGTGCGAGGGCTGGGGCGGCAGCTACACCTTCGAGTTTGACAGCTCGATTCCGCCCCTGGTGAACAACGGTCCCCTCACCGAGGTGGTGAAGCGGGCGGCCGAAAAGATGGCCGGCCCGGCGGTGTACGAGCTGGAAAACCCCGACATGGGCGCCGAGGACTTCTCCCGCTACGCCTGCGAGGTGCCGGCCTCCTACTTCTTCGTGGGCATCTCCGAGGACCCGGCAAACCCGGCCATTCACCACAACGAAAAATTCCTGTGGGACGACGATGTTCTGCAAAGCGCCGTAGAGGTGATGAGCATGGCCGCCCTCGAGGTGCTGGACGCCGCCCTGTAGCGGCAGCAAATAGAGCGCAAAACCGCCCGGCCAGCTGGCCGGGCGGTTTTATCTGTGTTATCGTGCTATTTTCGGTAGTAGGTGTTCTCCATCGGCAGCTTGCGGCGCAGGATGCCGTCCATGGCGTAGTAGGCCCCCTGGGCGGCCGGGGCGGTGGGAATGGTGGCGATCTCCCCGATGCCCTTGGCCCCGTAAGCAAAGGGCAGCTGCTCGTCCTTCTCCACATAGATGGCGTGGATGTCCGGGATGTCGGTGGCCCGCATCAGGCCCAGGGTGCCGTATTTCGCCTGGGGCACACAGTCCTTCAGGGGGAAATCCTCGGTGAGGGCATAGCCCAGGCCCATCAGCACCCCGCCCTCGATCTGCCCCTGGATGGCGATGGGGTTCACCACCTTGCCCGAGTCGTGGGCGGCGTAGACCTCCTTCACTCGGCCCTCGTCGTCCAGAATTACCACATGGGTGGCAAAGCCGTAGGCAACGTGGCTCTTGGGGTTGGGCAGGTCGGCCCCCAGCTTGTCGGTGGGGTCGTAGAATTCGGCGTAAAACTCTTTTCCCTCAAGCTTCTCAAGGTCGCCCCCGGCCGCGTCCAGCGCGGCCTTCAGGTCCACCGCGGCCATGCGGATCGCCTCGCCGGTGATCAGCGTCTGGCGGGAGCCGGAGGTGGTGCCCGAGTCGGGCGCCAGGTCCGAGTTGCAGCCCATGTTTTTGATCTGCCCGCGCCCAAGGCCGGTGGCCTCGGCCACCATCTGGATAAACACCGTGGCGCAGCCCTGGCCGATGTCCGACGCGGCGGAGTAGATCTCGACGAAGCCGTCCTTTACGGTCAGCCGGGCGCGGCCCTTGTCCGGCAGGCCCACCCCCACGCCGGCGTTCTTCATGGCGCAGGCGATGCCGGCCCGGCCGGGGTTCGACTCGTAGGCCTCCTTCACGGCCTCAAGGGTCTCCTTCAGGGCGGTGGAGCAATCGGCAATCTGCCCGTTGGGCAGCACCTTGCCCGGCTCGATGGCGTTGCGGTAGCGAATCTCCCAGGGGGAGATGCCCACCTTCTCGGCCAGCAGGTTGATGTTGGATTCCAGGGCGAACTCGCTCTGGCACACCCCGAAGCCCCGATAGGCCCCGGCGGGGGGGTTGTTGGTGTAGTAGCCGTAGCCGCGTATCTCGGTGTTCTGGTAGCAGTAGGGCCCCACCGAGTGGGTGCAGGCCCGCTCCAGCACCGGCCCGCAGAGGGAGGCATAGGCCCCGGTGTCGAAGTAGATGTCGCAGTCGATGCCGGTGAAGATGCCGTTCTCGTCGCAGCCAAGGGTGACGGTGCCCTCCATGGCGTGGCGCTTCGGGTGGAAGTTGATCGACTCCTGCCGGCTGAGCTTCACCTTCACCGGGCGCTTCACGGCCAGGGCCGCCAGCACCGCGATGTGTTGGACTGATACGTCCTCCTTGCCGCCAAAGCCGCCGCCCACCAGCTTGTTTTCCACCACAATGCGCTCCGGCGCCCAGCCCAGCATGATCGAGATCTCGTGGCGGGTGTCGTAGACGCCCTGGTCGGTGGTGTACACCTTGACGGCGTCGTCCCCCCAGGGCAGGGCCACCGCGCACTCCGGCTCGAGGAAGGCGTGCTCGGTGAACGGGGTTTTGTACATCTGGCTCACCACGTACTTGGAGCTTTTCAGGGCGGCCTTGGCGTCCCCACGCACCACCCGGCGCTTCTGGCACAGGTTGCCGCCCGGGTGCAGCTCGTCCGCCCCCTCGGCGCTGGCCTCCTGGATGGTGCGCACCGGGGTAAGCTCCTCGTATTCGACCTGAACCAGCTTCTTGGCCTTTTCGAGAATCGCCTCGCTCTCGGCGATGACAAGGCAGATGGCGTCCCCCACATAGCGGGTGACATCCCCCACGGCGATCATCACGTCCCAGTCCTGTTGGATGTGGCCGACTTTATTGTTGGGCACGTCCTCGGCGGTGAGCACCGCCAGCACCCCGGGCAGGGCCAGGGCCTTCGAGGCATCGATGGAGAGCACCCGGGCGCGGGGGTATTTGGAGCGCACGCAGCTGCCGTGCGCCATGTCCGGAAGCTCGATGTCGTCTGGATATTCGCCGTAGCCCAGCACCTTTTCCCGCACGTCGATGCGGAAGGCCCGGCTGCCCACGCCGTAGTCGGCGCCGGCCTCGAGCTCGGGCTCGATCTCGGCCTCCCCCCGCAGGATGGCGGCGGTGAGCTGGATGCCCTCGATGATCTTCTTGTAGCCGGTGCAGCGGCAGATGTTTCCACGCAGGGCCTTTTTGATCTCCGGCTCGGTGGGGTTTAGGTTCTGGTCCAGCAGGGCCTTGCCGGCCATCACCATGCCGGGGATGCAAAAACCGCACTGAACCGAGCCCTTGGCGCCAAAGGCGTAGACAAAGGCCTCCTTCTCCCGCTCGGACAAGCCCTCCACTGTGAGGATGCTGCGCCCCACGGCCCGCTTTGTGGTGAGCACGCAGCTTTTGATGGCCTTGCCGTCCACAATGATGGTGCAGGTGCCGCAGGCGCCTTCGCTGCAGCCGTCCTTCACCGAATGCAGGTGCAAATCGTCGCGCAGAAAGCGTAGCAGGGGCTTGTCCTCGCCGGTGCTGTGTGTGATTCCGTTGACTGTGAAGCTGTATTTATTATCCATATCACCAATGTTTTTCAGTTTATTATCGAAGTTGGGTTAGAGCAAACGCGTGGAGTCCCGGCGCCGCCGTGCGGTGTCCGATATTTGTCTCAGTCACGTGCTTCGCACATCCTTAGCCCTAGGTTCCCTCAACAAACATCGGCCCCCGCACGTCTTTCGGGCAGTATGGTGCGTTGTGCGTTTGCATTGCAGCTAAGCGCGATCAATCGTGAAAATCTTCCAATCGTCCCCGATGGTGCCGCGGGGGCACTTGACGGCGCACATGCCGCAGGCGATGCACTTGGCCTCGTCGATCACCGCCCGGTTGCCGGTTACGGTGATGGCGCCCGCCGGGCAATTTTTCTCGCAGATGCCGCAGGCGATGCAGCCGGTGGCGCACACCTTGCGGGTTGTGGGGCCGTCGGCCGCGCTCTGGCAGCGGGTGAAGATGTTGAATTCCGGTTCGCTCAGGCGGATCAGCCCCCGCGGGCAGACCCCCACGCACAGGCCACAGCCCACGCATTTTTCCCGGTCCACCACCGCGGCGCCGGTGGGGCCAACCGTGATGGCCCCAAGCTTGCAGGCGGCCACGCAGTCCCCAAGGCCCAGGCAGCCGTAGCCGCATTCGATGATCTTTTCACCGGCCTCCAGCGCCCCCCGGCAGCCATTCTGCGGGCTGCCGGCGCCGGGGTTTTCGGCGCGGGTGCTGCCGCCGGCACAGTTCACCACGGCCATCCGCTTTGTTCGTTTTTGAGCCATAGCTTCGGTTCCTTTTCCCCTCATTTATATAGCTGAAACAGTGCCTAGGTTGCCGTCGGCATGGGTTTTCCCAATCTCTTGTACATCGTCTTTTTCACGGCCCGCAGGATGTTCTCGTAGCCGGTGCAGCGGCACAGGTGGCCGCTCAGCTGCTTGCGCAGCTCGTCATCGCTGTATTCCTTGCCGGTCTCGAGAATCTCAATGGCCGTCATGATGAAGCCCGGGGTGCAAAAGCCGCACTGCACGGCGGTCTCGTCGATAAAGGCCTGCTGGATGTCGCTAAGCTCCCCGTTCGGGCCAAGCAGGCTTTCGAGGGTGCGTATCTTTTTGCCCTTGGCCCAGACGGCCAGGTAGATGCAGCTGTTGTAGCACTCCCCGTCGATGATCACGTTGCAGGCGCCGCACTCCCCCACCTCGCAGCCCTTTTTCACCGAGGTCATGCGGTAGTCGTCCCGCAGCATGTCGGTCAGGGAGGCGCGGCAGTCCACCATCTTGGCCACGTCCTTGCCGTTCAGGTTGAATTCGATCAGGCGGAATTGGTCCTTCATTTAAGCTCACCTCCGCACCGTTTGACTGATTCCACAAGGCAGCGCCTGGCCATCTCCACCGCCACATGCTGGCGGAAGGCCTTGGAGGCCCGCCAGGAGTCCCGGGGGTTGATGTCCCCGACCACTGCCAGGCCGAAGGCCTCGGCGGTTTCGGCGCTCACCGGCTGGCCGCCGGCGGCGGCCTCGGCGCCGGGCGCCCGCATCGGCACCGGGCCGGCCACCCCGAAGGCGACGCGCACCCGCTCGAAGGTCTGCTTGTCGGGCGAAAGGCGCACGTTCACCGAGCAGCCGGTGGTGGCGATGTCCATCGCGTTGCGCATCGCATATTTGTAGTAGTAGCCGCAGGTATTCTCGTAGCTGGCTTTCGGGATCAGGATCGCGGTCTGTATCTCGTCCGGCCGGATATCCACCTTGCCGGCCCCGAGGTAAAAATCCTTGATCGGCACCCGGCGCACGCCCTCGGCGCCGGTCAGCTCGATCAGCGCTTCATAGGCGTGCAGGGTGGAGGCAGAATCCGCCGAGGTAACCCCGTTGCAGGTGTTGCCGCCAATGGTGCCGATGTTGCGTATCTGCGGGCCGCCAACCATGTCCACCGCCTCGCCCAGCACATTTATATGCTGCCGAATCAGCGGGTGCTTGGTGAGGTGGGAGAAGCTGGTGAGGGAGCCGATGCGCAGGTTGTCCTCCATGTCGAGGCACACTCCGCGCAGCTCGTCCAGGGTGTAGATCGAGATCAGCTCCTTGCCGGCCCGTTTGCCCTCCCGCATCTGCACCAGCACGTCCGAGCCGCCGGCGATGATCTGGGCCTCGGGGTGCTCCAGCCGCAGGCGGATCGCGTCCCGCACACTCTCGGCCTCGTAGAGCTCTTTGATATCATACATGGGCCTTAACCTCCCTCCAGGGGTCGTTGATAAGCCCCTCTTCGCTGAACCGTTCGAACAGCACGTGGGGGTTCAGGGGCAGTTTGTCGATGGCCACGCCGGTGGCGTTCAGAATGGCGTTGCGGATGGCCGGGGCCACCGGGCAGGCCGGCGGCTCGCCCAGGGCCTTGGTGCCGTAGGGGCTGGTGGGCTCGGCATTCTCCACGAACTGGGCCTCGAGATGGGGATGGTCCATGAAGGTGGAGAGCTTATAGTCCAGCAGGTTGTCGTTCAAAGCCTTGCCGGTTTTGGGGTCAAACAGCAGCTGCTCGCTCATGCCGTAGCCGATGCCCATCGACATGCCGCCGTGCACCTGGGCCTCGGCCAAAGCCGGGTTGATCAGGCTGCCGCAGTCGTGCACGTTGATGATCTTGGTCACCTGGGCCTTGCACAGCGGGATGTCCACCTCCACCTCGGCGATGCAGCAGCCGAAGGAGTAGGCGTTGGACTTGATCTGGTAGGTGGATTCAGCCGTCAGGTGCTCGCTGTGGCTCAGGCTGTAGAAGGCCTCGGTGCACAGCTCCGAGAGGGGCATCAGCACCCGGCTGTCGGTTTTGCGCACGATGTTGCTGTCCACAACGTCCAGCGTGTCCACCGGCATCCGGGTCAGCTCGTGGGCGTAGGCCAGAATCTTGTTTTTCAGTATCTCCCCGGTCTGCCGGATGGAGAAGCCGCAGACGTAGGTTTGCCGGGAGGCATAGGCCCCAAGGCCGAAGGGGGTGACGTCGGTGTCCTGGCTGGAGACCACATGCACGTCCCGGTAGTCCTTGATGCCCACCGCGTCGGCCCCCATCTGGGCGTAGGCGGTGTCGGCCCCCTGGCCGATCTCGGTCTCGGCCACCTGCAATTGCATCGAGCCGTCCTGGTTCATCACCATGCGGCAGGAGGAGTGCTCCAGCGAGATGGGCCACACCCCGGTGTTGTACCAGAAGTAGGACAGGCCGATGCCCTTGCGGATGGGGCCGGTCTGGTTTTTGTAGGCCTCGTATTTGTTGCGGTAGTCCATGTAGGCCATGGCCTTGTCGGCGCATTGGCCGAAGCTGTCATAGTAGTTCTCGTTTTTCGAGAAGCCGTCCTTAAAGCCCACCGGCATGATGTTTTTGCGGCGGAATCCCTCCGGGTCCATATTGAGGGCCTTGCAGATGTCGTCGGTGTGGCTTTCCACCGCGAACATCGCCTGGGGGATGCCGTAGCCGCGCATCGCGCCGGACACCGCCTTGTTGGTGTAGACGGTGTAGGCGTCGGCCTGGATGTTGGGGCAGGGGTACATCTGGGGGAAGCAGCCCATGCCCTTGGCCACAATCGAGTGGCCGTGGGAGGCGTAGGCCCCCTGGTCGGAAAAGGCCTCAAGCTTGCGGGCCACGAAGGTGCCGTCGGGCCGCAGCCAGCTGACGATGTGGCTGCGGATGGCGTGGCGCACCCGGTTGGAGACGAAGGTTTCCTCCCGGGTGCAGTCCAGCTTCACCAGGCGCCCGCCCAGCTGCTGGCTCACCCAGGCGGCCAGCGGCTCGTAGAGGGTGTCCTGCTTGTTGCCAAAGCCGCCGCCGATGTACGGTTTGATGATGCGGATTTTGCCCCAGGGCATCCCAAGGGCCTGGCCCACGGTGCGCCGCACGATGTGGGGAATCTGGGTGGAGGAGGTGATGACCAGGCGGCCGTTCTCCCCCTGGGCGAACACGATGTGGTTCTCGATGTGGCAGTGCTGCACGGTGGCGGTGTCGTACCACTTGTCCACGCAGATCAGGCCCGGCTCCTTGATGGCCTCCTCGTAGTTGCCGTTGTTGATTGAGGTGTGCTTCAGCACGTTGCCGGGGAAGTCCTCCTGAATTTGGGGGGCGCCCTCCTTCATGGCCTCCTGGGGGTCCAGCACGAAGGGCAGCTCCTCATAGTCCACCTTCACCAGGCGCACGGCCTGGGCGGCGGCCACCTCGTTTTCGGCCACCACGGCGGCCACCTCGTCCCCGTGGTAGCGCACATGGGCGTTCAGCAGCTTGCGGTCGGCGGTGTCCTGGTGGCTCTCCTCGGTGGACCAGGGATGCCCGGCCGTGGGGAAGGGGATATCCGGCACATCGAAGCAGGTGAACACCTTCACCACCCCGGGCACCGCCTCGGCCTCGGCAATGTCCACCTTTTTCACATGCCCGTGGGCGATGGTGGAATGCACAATTTTGATGACCAGGGCGCTTTTATCGCACAGGTCATCGGTGTATTTCGCGCGCCCGGTCACCTTGTCAAAGGCGTCTATCCGGGTGACGCTCTTGCCTACATTTCCCATTGTTTACCTCCGTGCCCTTCACTAAAAGCGAGACGGTTTTGGGGTGAAAAAAAGCCCCAGGGTTCCCTGAAAACGGCGCATGCCATCGCCAATCATCCCGGCCCGGTGTGCTGGGGATCATGGAGTGCCAACGATGGCTGCCAGCCGCTTTCCTGTAGCCTGAGACGATTACGGTCGTCCGGTCGAGACGTCCGCCCCAATCGGCGGACTTATACAAGATTGGCGATAGCATTGTTTGATTGCTTTTTGCATTATAAGAGTAGCACCCGGGCGGGGCCTGTGTCAATCGAAAATATGACTTTTCAACAACTCGCTGCATATATTGCGCCATTGTTTGGTCAAAATCACCATGGCGAGAAAGGCGGCCCCCGGCGCTGGCGCCGGAGGCCGTTCTGCTATTTGGGTGTTTGCGCCCGGCCTAAAACAGCGGCTCATCCGGATGGGCCGGCAGCGCGGCGCGCGCCGGGGCGCCCTCTATGCCGGGAAGCTTGAACTGGGCCACCATGCGCTCCAGCAGGGTTGCCTGGGCGTTCATCTCCTGGGCGGAGGCGGCGCTCTCCTCGGCGGTGGCGCTGTTGCCCTGCACCACCTGGGAAATTTGGTCCAGCCCGATGGAAAGCTCCGAGATGGACTGGCTTTGCTGGGCGCTCTCGGCCGAAATGCCGGTGACAAGCTCGCTGGTTTGCCCGGCCAAATCGGCCACGGCGGCAAGGGCGGTGTTGGTTTGCTCCACCACGCCGGTGCCCTCGGTCACCCGCTGCTGGCTGTCCTCAATGAGG
>JAJDIZ010000041.1 GCA_030266915.1 Ruminococcaceae bacterium OttesenSCG-928-D13
CGGAGGAACCATGGCCAAAGAACGCCTCGAGCGGATCAAACAGCACCTGAACACCCTGCGCCTGCCGCGCCACCTGCTGGCGCTGCTCGGCATTGCCCTCGGCTGCGCGCTGGTGTTCTTCTTTGTGGGTGACGCCTACCTGGATGACGCGGCCGACCGCTCCGAGCGGCAGATTGTCAACGACGACTACAGCACCCGCACCGGGCCACTCACCATGGACGGCGAGCTGCGCCAAACCCTGACACTGAACAGCGGGCGGCTCTACGGGGTGAACCTGCTGGTGAGCACCTACGGCCGGGTGCCGCAGGGCACGCTGCACCTGCGCCTGCTGGACCAGTACGGCGACCTTGTGGCCCGCAACGACACCGACATGTCCACCCTGCTGGACGAGACCTTCCACCGCTTTCTGTTCAACGACCATCTCGAGGTGGAAAACCCCGGGCTTTACCACCTTGTGATCACGCTGAGCCCGGCCACCAACGAGGACCGGCTTGCCTTCTACCGCAGCGAGGGACCGGCCGAGAGCTACATCGCTGAGGGGGAGGACGCGCCGTCCTACGACCTCGCCGCCTTTGTGCTGTTGCAGGATGGCCGCACCGTGGACGGCACCCTGGCCTTGCAGTACGTTGTGGAATATTCCGGGGGGTTCATCTACACCGCCTACACCCTGTTCGCCGTGGGGCTCAGCCTGTTTCTGCTGGGGCTGTATCTGGCGGTTTTCGTGGTGGGGGCATCGGCGCACAAAACCTTCGTCTACTGCTGCCTCGTGTTGGGAATTGCCTCGATGTTCCTGATTCCACCCCGGGCCGCGCCCGACGAATACACCCACATCGCCACCGCCTACCGGTACTCAAACCAGCTGCTCTCGCCCGAGTGGAACCTGACCGGCCGTCGCATGCTGGTGCGCGGCGGGGACGAGATGATGCTGCACAACTACGACGAAAGCTCGATATCTGTTTATGCATATCGCAAACTTTATGAAGGCTTGTTTGAAGCTTCCCCCAACAACGCCAACCCCACCGAGATACGGGTGCGCACCGCCGCCACCTACCCGGTGCCCTACCTGCTGCCGGCCCTCGGGGTCACTCTGGCGCGCCTTTTTGGGCTGGGCCGGGTGGGCCTGCTGATGCTGGGGCGGCTTTTCAACCTGCTGTTTTACACCGCCGTGGTGTCCCGCGCGGTGAAGCACATCCCGATTGGCCGGGCGATGCTGTTTGTGGCCGGGCTGCTGCCGATGGGCTTGCAGCTGGCGGGTAGCTTCTCGCCGGACGCCTTCACCATCGCGCTGAGCTTCTACTTTATTGCCGCCTGCCTGGACTGCGCCCTTGTGCGGGAGGCCGTGGGGCCAAGGCAGCTGGTGCCGCTGGGGCTGGCCGCCGTGCTGCTGGCCCCGGCCAAGGTGGTGTACCTGCTGGTGCTGCCGCTGGTGCTGCTGATCCCGGCGGCCAAATACGCCAGCCGCCGGGCGGCCCTGCTGAGCCGCTGCGCCCTGCTGGGGGCGGCCCTGGTGCTGTGGGGGCTGTTCAGCCTGGGCAGCATCACCAGCGACGCTGGGGCTAACGACACCGTTGCCTATCCGCCCGACGCCGCCTCCGAGGCGGGCGAAGCCGGCTTTGAGGCGGACGGCCCCTCCCCCGATGACTTCATGATTGTGGACGGCGAGGTGCTGCGCATCCGCCCCAACGGGGACAGCTACCAGCGCTTCACCCCGGGCTACATCCTCACCCACCTGCCCAAAACCCTGCGCCTGCTGGCCCGCAGCGCCTGGGAGCAGGGCGCCCTCTGGCTGCAGGGGCTGCTGGGCGGCCGCCTGGGGGAGGTGATCGCGGTGGATATCACCGTGAGCTGGCTATTTGTCATCGCCCTGCTGGGGGTGCTGCTGTGCGCCGCCTTGCCCGACGTGAAGGACACCCTTGTGCTGGCGGGCCGGCAGCGGCTGTTCCTGCTGGGGCTGGCCGCCGCCGTGGCGGTGCTGCTGGTGGGTGCCAGCCTGCTGTGGACCCCGGCTAACTACCAAACCCTATTCGGCATGCAGGGGCGCTACCTGCTGCCGGTGCTGCCACTGGCGCTGCTGGCGCTGCGCGGCGAAAACTTGCGCTTCATCAGGCCGATGCGCCGTCCGCTGGCCTTTGCCGGGGTCTGCCTCACCCTTTTGTGCCAGCTGGATGCCTTCACCAAGATTTTGCAGCTGTAAGCTTTGACATGACTTTTTGACTGTCTGGTAGGCGCAGAAGATATACTGTTGATACACCGCCCTACGGCGATAAAGGCCCGCGCGGCGGATGTTTTGGAGCCTCCCACCGCTACGCGGCGGGTTCGCCCAGCAAAGCTGGGCTCGTGCCACAACGAGGCACCCCACCTAGGGCTAAGGATGTGCAACGCACGCGAGCGGAGGAATGCCCGCCGCACGGGCGGGCGCACTTTCCGCTTTGAACGGGATAGTTAGATAACATTTTAGGGAGCCGCCGATGCAATTCCTGTTTTTTTCCGCCCAGTACCTGCCCACCGTGGGCGGGGTGGAGCGCTATACCCACAGCCTGGCGGCAACCCTTGCGGCCATGGGCCACGGGGCCACGGTGGTAACCAGCGCCCTGCCGGGCCTGCCGGCCCGCGAGGTGGACGAAAACGGCATCGAGCTGTTCCGCCTGCCGGCCTTTTTGCCAATGAACGGCCGGTTCCCGGTGCCAAGGCCCGGGGGCGGACTTCAATCGGCTGGCCGCCGGGCTTTGGCAAAAGCCCTTCGGCTTCGCGGTGATCAACACCCGGTTTTACCCACTTTCGGTGTGGGCCGCGAAGGAATGCGCCGCCCGGGGCATTCCGGCCATCGTGCTGGAGCACGGCACCAAGCACCTGAGCCTCGACAACACCCTGCTGAACGGGGTGGGCAATTTCTACGAGCACACCGCCATGAAGCTGGTGCGCCGCTGGTGTGATGATTTTTACGGTGTCTCCAAGGCCTGCGGCGACTGGCTTTCCCATTTCCACGTCACCGCCAAAGGCACGCTATACAACGCTGTGGATGCGGAAGCCATAGAAGCCGCCGCCGGCACCGCCCGGCGGGATTTCCACGCCGAGGCGGGCGCGGCCCCGGGCGCGCCGCTGATCGCCTTCATCGGGCGCTTCATCGTGGAGAAGGGGGTGCGGGAGCTGCTGGAGGCCTTTGCCGCTTTTCGCAGCAAGTATCCCGGCGCGGCCCTCGTGATGGCCGGCGACGGCCCGCTGCTGCCCGAGCTGCGTGCCGCCGCCCCGGCGGGGGTGCTGCTGCCCGGCGCCCTGCCCTACGCCGAGAGCCTCGGCCTGATGAAGCAAGCCGACATCTTCTGCCTGCCCAGCTACTCCGAGGGCTTCTCCACCACCATCCTCGAGGCGGCGGCCCTGGCCGCCTGCATCGTCACCACCCGCACCGGCGGCAGCCCGGAGTTGATTCAAAACGGCGAATCGGGTATCCTGTTAGATGGGCATGACCCGGCCTCGATTGAAAAGGCGCTGCTGCGCTGTGCCGAAAGCCCGGCCCTGCGGGCCGGGATGGGCGCCAAGGCCCGGGCCGCCGTGCAGGCACGCTTCACCTGGCAGCGCACCGCCGAAAAGCTTCTGGAGATTGCGAGGGTGGCCCATCCTTGAGTTTGCTTACCTGAAAGGCGAGCAAGCGGCGTTTTGGAGCGAGCCTAGGGCTAAGGATATGCGAAGCATGCGAGTGGAGAAACGCCGGTTGATCGCCTTTCTTCCACATAGCTACAAATAAAGGAAAAACTCATGAAACTGCTGATCGTCATCCCCGCCTACAACGAGCTGGAGAGCCTGCCCGGCGTGATTGCCGACCTGCAAACCCACTGCCCCCAGCACGACTATCTGGTGGTGAACGACGGCAGCACCGACGGCACCGGCGCCCTCTGCCGCCAAAACGGCTGGAACATGCTGGACCTGCCCATCAACCTGGGGCTGGCCGGGGCCTTTCAGGCCGGGCTGCTCTACGCCTGGGAGCAGGGCTACGACGCCGCCATCCAGTTCGACGCCGACGGCCAGCACGATGCCGCCTACGTGCAGCCCCTGCTGGACAAGCTCTCCGAAGGCTACGACATCGTCATCGGCAGCCGGTTTGTCACCGTGAAAAAGCCAATCACCCTGCGGATGGCCGGCAGCTTCATCATCAGCTTTGCCATCAGGCTGGTCACCGGCGGGGTGAAGGTGTGCGATCCCACCGGCGGCATGCGGGTGTTCAACCGCCGGGTGATGCGGGTGCTGGCCAACAACCTGAACTACCCGCCCGAGCCGGACACCATCGCCTACCTGCTGCGCTGCGGCGCCAAAATCTGCGAGCAGCAGGTTAGCATCCGGGAGCGCACCGCCGGCACCAGCTACTTCACCATGATTAAAAGCGTCAAGTACATGGCGCAGACCACCCTCTCCATCCTGTTTGTGCAGTGGTTCCGCAAAAATGACCTGAAAGAGGAGGCCGCAGAACATGTATGACTCCAGCTTCATCGGCTGGCCGCTGCAGGTGGTGCTGATTCTCGGCTCCCTGCTCACCATTCTCTTCATGATGCGGCGCATCCGCCAGTCCAAATTGCAGATACAGGACAGCATCTTCTGGATCATCTTCAGCTTCCTGCTGCTGGTTCTCAGCATCTTCCCGGAGCTTACCAGCTGGGTCTCCCAAAAGCTGGAGATCGCCTCCCCCATCAACTTTGTCTATCTGGTCATCATCTTTGTGCTGCTCATCAACCAGTTCCTCTCGTCGGTGCGCATCTCCCGCATGGATGCCCGCCTCCAGCAGCTGGCCCAGCGCCAGGCTTTGGACGAGAAATACCGGGCCGAGGCCGGTGCCGCCCCTGCTGCCGACGAAAATACCGGCGCGAGCGCCGCCAGTGAGGAACCCGCCGAGTGAACACCGGACTGCAAAAAACAAAACCCAGGCTGGACCCCCGTGTCGGCCTGATTGTCGGCACGCTGGGCTTTGCCAGCTCCTCCACGCTGGTGCGCCTGTCAAACGCACCCTCTTTGGCCATCGCCGCGCTGCGCCTGCTCATCACCGTGGCGCTGCTCACCCCTTACGTGCTGCTGCGCCACCGGGCGGACCTGAAAAAGCTCACCCGCCGGGACATCCTGCTCTGCGCACTGGCCGGGGTTTTTCTCGCGGTCCACTTCTGGAGCTGGTTCGAGTCCCTGCGCCACACCACGGTGGCCATCGCGGCCACCCTGTGCAACGCCGACGCCATCTTCACGGCCATCGGTTTCGCCCTGTTCCTCAAGGGCCGCATCCCGAAGGCCGGAATGGCCGCCATTGCCCTGGCTTTTGTGGGCAGTGCCATCATCGCGTTTTCCTCTGGTGGCGAGGCCAAAACCGGCCAGCTGCTGGGGGCCGGGCTGGCCCTGCTGGCGGCACTGCTTTTCGCGGTTTACACCCTGCTGGGCAGCGTGCTGCGCAAGCACCTGAACAACAATGTCTACACCTGGCTGGTGTACTCGGCCTGTGCCACCACCCTGCTTTTGTGCTGCGCCGTCACCCGCACCCCGCTTTGGGGCTGGGACAGGCAGGTGTATCTGGTGTCCCTGGGGCTGGCGGTGTTCCCCACCTTCCTCGGCCACAGCATGTTCAACTGGTGCCTCGAATACCTCTCCCCCGCCTATGTGGCCACAGGCCATTTGGCTGAGCCGGTTTTTTCCGCCATCATGGCGGCCATCCTGTTCAGTGAGGTTCCCGCCCCATTGCAGCTGGTGGGAGCCGTTCTGGTGTTGGCGGGCGTGTTCCTGTACACCATGGTGGAGAGCCGGCAAAAGCCGCCGCCCGCGGCCAATGATTCTCCCGCCGGATAGCCCCACGGGCGAAATATGTCAAAAAGGGAAGGGAAACTTTGATGTTTTTCTTCCCTTTTTTGCTGTATCGATATATACTAGTAATGTATGCGCGAAGGACAGTCTCTGCACAGGTTGGTGGGGCGATGAAGAAATTTCAAAAAGACAATGGCGTGGTGCTGCTTTTCCTGGCAGCGGCCCTGATGGTGCTTGTGGTTTCCTTCATTTCAAACTCGATGATCTCCTCCAACAACAACGTCATGGAGGACAGTGTCCGCCAGCGGATGCTCACTGTGGCCAAGAGCGCGGCCACGGTGGTGGACGCCGCCGAGCTGGAGGCCTTCCGCCAGCCGGAGGACATGGAAAAGCCCGAATACGCCGGGCTGCGGGCCCGGCTGCAGGAATTTGCGGAATACTACGACGTGGTGTATGTCTACTATCTGCGGCCTTACGGGGACAATCAGCTGCAGTTCGTGGTGGACAACGACCCTGACCCCGAGACCCAGGTGAGCCTCTACGACATTGTGGACATGGAACCGGTGCCCGGGCAGGCCCTGGCCGGCACCGCCGCCACCGTGGATGTGGGGGACTACTCCATCGACTGGGAGGGCCTGCTCTCGGCCTATGCCCCGGTGTACGACGATAACGGCCAGGTCTACTGCATCGCCGGGGTGGACATCAGCGATGAGATCATTGTGAACGTTCACGACACCACCTCCACCCTGATGTGGAGCCAGCTTCTCTCCCTGCTGGTGGCGCTGGGCAGCGGCCTGTGGGCCATGGCGCTCTACCGGCGCAAAGCCCGGCAAAGCGAGGCCGCCAACGTGGCCAAAAGCGATTTTCTCTCCCGGATGAGCCACGAGATACGCACCCCGATGAATGCCATCATCGGGCTGTGCCGCATGGCGAAGGAATCGGACGACCAAAAGCAGGTGCAGGCCTACCTCGGCAACATCCAGGCCTCGTCAGACCATCTGCTCAGCCTGATTAACGACATTCTGGATCTGTCGAAGATCGAATCCGGCAAGGCGGAGTGCGAGCTGGTGATGGTGGACTGCCGCCAGGAGGCCGAGGCGGTGCGCAGCATCATCACCCCCCAGGCCGAGGCGAAGGGCCAGGTTTTGGAGGTGGCAATCGACCCGCAGGTTCCCGGCTATGTAAACTGCGACATCACCCGGCTGAACCAGGTACTGGTGAACCTGCTGGGCAACGCGGTGAAGTTCACCCCCGAGGGCGGCACCGTGGCCCTGGAAGTGCAGCTGCTGGAAAGCCGGCCCGAGGGCTGCCGCCTGCTCTGGTCTGTGCGGGACACCGGCATCGGCATCGAGGAAAAGCAGATTGCCCGCCTGTTTGACCCCTTCGAGCAGGGCGACAACAGCACCACCCGCAAATATGGCGGCACCGGCCTCGGGCTGGCCATCTCCCGGCAGCTGGTGGAGATGATGGGCGGCGCCATCACCGTGAAAAGCCAGGTGGGGGCCGGCAGCACCTTCAGCTTCTCCCTGTGGCTGACCACCGGCACCGGGGCGGAATTCCAGGCCGCCGCCGGCCCGGATGACACCAAGGTGGACCTGACCGGCCGGCGCATCCTGCTGGTGGAGGATTCGGACATCAACCGGCTGATTGCCGAGGACATCTTCACCGGCATGGGCGCCGAGGTGGAAATCGCCTGCGACGGCAGGCAGGCGGTGAACCGCCACGCCGAAAACCCCGACGGCTACGACATGATCTTCATGGACATCCAGATGCCGGTGATGGACGGCTACGCGGCCACCCGGGCCATCCGGGCCAGCGGACTGCCCGGCGCAGCGGATATCCCGATCATTGCGATGACGGCCAACGTGTTCCGGGAGGACGTGCAGCGGGCGCTGGACGCCGGGATGAACGGCCATGTGGGCAAGCCCTTCGAGGTGGCCCAGATCGAAGCGGCCATTTTGCAGGCCATGCGAACGCAGGCCGTCAAGTCCTGAGCCCATCCATATTTATTGCATAAAAGCACCTCCCCGCCAAATGGCGGGGAGGTGCTTTGCTGTCATCAGTTGCTGCAGGTCAGCCGGCGGGCAGGTCCTCGGTGCTGTAAAGCCCGGCGCCCGCGTCGAACAGCATGCTCGGGCTGATCACCGCCGTGTTGCCCCCCATGCGCATCTCGAAGTGCAGGTGCGCCCCGGTGGAGTAGCCGGTGGAGCCTACGAGGCCGATCAGGTCGCCCTGCTCCAGCATCTGGCCCTCCTCCACCTTGGTCTCATTCATGTGGTAGTAGTAGCTTTTCAGCCCGCCGCCGTGCTCGACAATCACGGTCCAGCCCACGGCCAGCAGGTAGTCGGAGAACACCACCTTGCCCCGGTTCGGGGCGATCACCTCGCTGTTTTCCATGGCGGCGATGTCCATCCCCCAGTGGGGACGACCGCTGGAGAAATCGCTGTTGGTGTAGCGTATCTCCCCAAACTGGGTGGAAATCCACCCCTGGGCCGGCTGGATGAACACCCCGTCCCAGTAGCGCTCCTCGTCGTAGGTTTCGTACATCGCCAGCATCACGCTGTTGTACTCGGCAATGGCCTCGGGGCTGTTGGCCTCGCTGATGTCCGGGTCGGTGGTGTCGATGATCAGGTTCTGCTCGTCGAAATCGAACGCGAGCACCGTCACGGTCACCTCCCAGCTTTGCTCCCCGGCCTGCACCTGCACCGGGTAGTCCCCTGTGGCCCGTGTGTTGCCCACCGGCACCGCCGCAAACCAGCCGTTCTCCACCGGGGTGAACACCACCCGGCCCAGCTCGGTGCTGCCCGACGGTTCCACCCCCTCGGGCAGGTACATCACCCGCATGGCGAAGATCTCCCCCTGCTGCAGCTCGGTGCGCCCGGCGATGAACTCCGGCTCAGTTGGCAGGCTGTCCGCCGCATCGGGCTCCGGTTCCGGTTCCGGCTCGGCCGGCACCGTGAAGCCCAGCTCGAACACAAAGCTGCCGTAGCCGTCCTCGCTCCCCTGCGGTTTTTCGCACCGGATTTGCAGCTGGTATTCCCCAGGCTGGGCCACCAGTGTGTCGCTCCAGCCCTCCACCGTGCCGCTGTAGGCCGGGGCGCCGTTCTTTGTCAGGTCCAGCCCGGCCAGGTACCCCGAGGGGAAGCCAAAGTCCGCCACCGGCGCCTGCAGCTCGCCCAGGTGCCGCTCCACCGAAGCTATCGCCTCGAAATGCTTGGTCATCAGCCCGCCCCACAGGGGGGCGTTCCACTCATATTCCACCGGGCTCAGGGTCTGCCCGAAGGCCACCACCGTCACCTTGGGCACCAGTGTCTCGTCGGCCTGCCGGTAGCTGACGAAGGCGAATATGCCCAGCCCCAGAGCCACCGCCAATATCACCGATACTGCGATCATGATTACTTTTTTCAATCCCTGTACTCCTTGTCGTGTCTGCCGCGCTTATTTTTCGGACTTTGCCTGGGCAAAGAATGTCTTTTATTGTACCACAGACCACCCAAAAAATCATTTCGCCGGTGGCGGGCGCACTTTTTAGGGGAAATTTCAGCAGGGGCGGCCTTTCGCCAAAATTCACCTTTGCGGCCAGCTAGAATGATATCTCTCCCCACCCCCGTCAGGGACCCTGACCGGTTCCAGGAACGAAAGGAGCTTCCAAATGCTTTTGCTGGGCGCAGTGGTGATGCTGGTGGCCGTGGTGGCCTTTGTGTACCTGTACAGCGGCGCGGAACGGATGCCGCCCCAGGACCTGATGGCGGGCAGCCAGCCGGACGACACCTATTGATAGCGGCAGAATGAAAACAGGCGCCTCGCGGCGCCTGTTTTAGATGTTGGTAACATTAAGTTATGCAAAAGAGGATTCTACATCGTGCGGGTCAGCAGGTCCACCCGGCGCCGCAGCTGCTCGGGGTCGTTATAGTTGCCATCAAAGCCCGGGCGGACGCGCAGCAGCTCCTGCTGGGCACGCACGAACCGGGCCTGCTCCTCGAGGCGCAGGGTCTCCAGCTGATGCCGGGCCAGCTGCTCGGCCGCGCTCTGGTTTTGCTCGGCCTGCACCCGGGCCTCGCTTTGCTGGCGCGCTATCAGTTCGGCCAGATAGTGCTCGGTGAGCAGGGTGTCCAGCCTCACATCCAGCGGCGCCACCCCGCCAATCAGCGCCTGAAGGCCGGGCGCCAGCGGCATCGCCGCCGATATCAGGTCTGTCATGCTCAGCACCTCCCCTGCTGCATATTATTTGCTGCCTACAATATAGCCAGGGATATCGGCGAAAACACGCAGAACCGGTCGACGGCGCCAGCCTTCGCCACAAAGTGCTAAAAGCCGCGCCGGATTGCGGCAGGGCCGCGTTTGTGGTAAAGTATGGGTGGCCTATTTCAGTGAAAGATTGCGGCCACAGGAGGATCCCGCATTTGGAAAAAGCGATGAAATATATCAAGATCGGCTTCGTGGCGCTGGTGGTGCTGGCCATCATTCTGCTGGCGCCGCGGCTGCGCGGCCTCGACGCCGAAACCATCCTGAGCTACACCCCCAGCTCCCTGCCGCTGGCGGCCCTGGTGCTGGTGGGCATCTACGCCGCCAAAAGCGTGCTGATGATCATCCCCACCTACGGGCTGTACCTGGCGGGCGGCATGCTGCTGCCCACCGGCTGGGCTATTCTGGTGGCCTATCTGGGCCTTGCCGTGGAGATGAGTCTCGGTTTTCTGGCCGGGCGCTGGCTCGGGCGGGACAAGATTGTCGCCCTGATGGAGAAAAACGGCAAAGCCAAGCGCTTCATCACCTTTCTGGATGGCAACAGCCAGCTGGTGTGCTTTGCCACCCGGCTGCTGCCGATGCCCTACCCAGTGGACCTGGGCAGCATGTTCTTTGGCGCCTCGGGCATGGGCTTCTTCAAACATCTGATTTTCTCGCTGCTGGGCTTTTCGGCCATTATAATCCCCTTCACCATTGCCGGGTCCCACATCTCAAACCCGCTCTCGGCCGAGTTTCTCGTGCCCTTCGGGGTCAGCATCACCATCGCGGTGGGGCTGTTTGTGGTGTACTGGCTGTGGCAGCGGAAGCAGAAGAAACAGCACACGCCGGACGGCACCTGATTTTTGATTGTCAAATGTTGGAAATGCGCCGCCCCACAGTGAAAAGAGCCCGTGCGGCGGGCTTTCAGTTCCCATCGCTACGCGGCGGGTTCGTCCTGCTCCGCAGGACTCGCGCCACAACGAGGCGCCCCTGCGAGCCTAGGGCTAAGGATATGCGAAGCATGCGAGCGGATGAATGCCCGCCGTACGGGCGGCGCACTTTCCTGTTCGATCTTGATTGTTAGTTTTTTCCAAAAAGAGGGCTTGACAAACCGAGCCCTCTGTCTTATACTTCTAGTTAGTTACTACAGTGATTAACCACCGAACCGCCATAGCGAAGGAGTGCTGATATGGCCGGCACCGAAGCCCCGGCAGAAAGGAGAATCATGCAACTGGATTTTAACTCTGAAAAACCGATCTTCCTGCAGATTGCCGAGGGCATTGAGGACGCGATCCTCTCGGGCGCCTTTGCGGAAGGCGAGCAGATACCCTCCATCACCGAGTTCTCGGTCACCTACACCATCAACCCGGCCACCGCGCTGAAAGGCATCAACCTGCTGGTGGACCAGGGCATCCTGTTCAAGAAAAGAGGAATCGGCATGTTCGTATCGGAAAACGCGCTGGACACCCTGCGCGCCAAGCGGCGCCAAAGCTTCTACGACACCTACATCACCGGGCTGGTGGAGGAGGCAAGGCGCCTGGCACTGACCAAAGAGGACGTTGAGGCCCTGATTGGGCAAGGATTTGAAGAAAGAAGGAGCAACCATGGCAATTGAAATCAAAGGGCTGACCAAGCACTACGGAAACGTGCAAGCGCTGCGCGGCATCGACCTGACCCTCGAGCCGGGCAAGATATACGGCCTGCTGGGCCGCAACGGCGCCGGCAAAACCACAATGCTGAACATCCTCACCGGGCGGCAGTTCGCCACCGCCGGTACCGTATCGATGGACGGCGCGCCCATCGCCGAGAACGACGAGGCCCTGCGGCAAATCTACATGCTGAGCGAGGCCACCTACTACCCGGAATCGATGAAGGTGCGGGAGGCGATCAAGTGGTCGGCCGCGTTTTACCCCGATTTTGACAGCTCCTACGCCGACGAGCTGACCGGCCGCTTTGGGCTGAACGTGAACAGCAGGGTGAGCGCCCTTTCCACCGGCTACAACACCATTTTCAAGCTGATTGTGGCGCTGGCCTGCGGCGCGCCCTACCTGTTCCTGGACGAGCCGGTGCTGGGCCTGGACGCCAACCACCGGGACCTGTTCTACAAGTCGCTGATCCAGCGCTACTCCGACAAACCCTGCTGCGTCGTGCTCTCCACCCATCTGGTGGAGGAGGTCTCCACCCTGGTGGAGGACGTGGTGATCATCCACCAGGGCAGCATTTTGAAGCACCAAACCCGGGAGGAGCTGCTGGCCCAGGGCTACACCGTCACCGGCAGCGCCGCCAAAGTGGACGCCTACGCCGCCGGCAAAAACGTGATTGGCACCGACGCCATCGGCGGGCTAAAAACCGTCTACATTCTGGGCCAACGGGGCGAAGGGGCCGAGGGCCTCGAGTTCACCGGCCTTGACCTGCAGCGGCTGTTTGTGCAGCTGACCAACGACTAGGGGGAACATGAAAATGACAGCCAACATCAAGAAATCAACCAGATATCAGCTGAGCGACGTGAAAAAAGCCCTGATCATCTACTACATCATCATCACGGCAATTCAGGTGCTGAACTGGGTCATCTCCCTGATCATCCGCAGCAGCACCCCCACCATCCTGGTGGTTGGCAACAGCAGCACCGTGGACATGACCAGCACCTTCTTCCTGTTTGTGATAGGGCTGTGCACCTTCAAGGAAAACTTCGGCATGCTGCTGCAAAACGGCTTCTCCCGGCGCTCTGTGCTGACCGGACGGCTCCTCTCCTACGGCGTGATGGCCCTTGTGATGACCGTTGTCGACCGGGTGCTCACCCTGCTTTTCAACCTGATCGGCAAGGCCGTGGGCGGCTTCGCCAACGTCACCGCCTTCGAGCTCAGCTACGGCCCGGGCGGCTTTGGCTGGCAGATGCTGGGCCTGCTGTACACCCTGCTGCTCTACCTTGAAATGCTGCTGATGGGCTACTGCATCAGCCTGATGTTCTACCGCCTGAGCAAGCTGGGCAAGGTGCTGGTGGGCGCCGGGGTGCCGGTGCTGGTGCTCATCGTCGGCCCGGTGCTGGACCTGAACTTCACCGGCGGTAAGGTCTACACCGCCATCGGGCAATTCTTCATGGTTGCCTTCGGCTACGCCGACAATCAGCCTTGGTACGCCGTGATCACCCTGACCGTCATCTCGCTGCTGGCAAGCCTGTGCGCCTGGCTGATGATGCGCCGGGCCACGGTCAGAAAATAAAGCCTCACATAAAAACTGCTCCCCGAGAGGGGAGCTTTTTAGTGTGACGACAAAAGGCAGTCGGGGAGAGCGGCGGGTATTCATGGAGGGAACGTCAGCCGCAAGCTGAACGACATACAACGTCTCTTTGTTGTGTGTCGGGCGGCGCGGAAGGTAGTTCCCGGAGGGAATGCCCGCCGCTAGGCCCCGACGGGCGGCGATGCACTTTTTTGCTATTGCGGCATCAGCTCTGCAAAATCCGGCCCATCAGCACCCCCATGGCGCTGGCCATCATCAGCCCGCGGGTCCAGCCGCTGGAATCGCCCAGGCAGTAGAGCCCGCCGATGTTGGTTTGCAGCCGGGTGTCCATCTTCACCCGGTTGGAGTAGAATTTCAGCTCCGGCGCATAGAGCAGCGTCTCGGTGCTGGCAAAGCCCGGCACCACATGGTCCATCGCCTGGATGAAACCCATGATGTTCACCATGCTGCGGTAGGGCAGCGCGGCGGTGATGTCCCCGGCAATGGCGTCCGGCAGGGTGGGCTTCACGTTGGCGGTGGCCAGCTCCGGCTGCCAGGTGCGCTTGCCGTCCAGAATATCGCCATAGCGCTGCACCAGGATGTGACCGGCCCCCAGCATGTTGGCCAACTCACCGATTTTCTGGGCGTAGGCGATGGGCTGGTTGAAGGGCTCGCTGAAATTGTGGGAGCACAAAATCGCCAGGTTGGTGTTGGGGGATTTCTGCTCCTTGTAGCTGTGGCCGTTCACCACGGCCAGGTCGTTGTCGTAGTTTTCCTGGCTCACAAAGCCGCCCGGATTCTGGCAGAAGGTGCGCACCTTGTTCTTGAAGGGCTTCGGGTAGCCGATCAGCTTCGACTCATAGAGCACGTTGTTCACGTCCTCCATGATCTCGTTGCGCACCTCTACCCGCACCCCGATATCCACAGTGCCAGGGGTGTGGGCGATGCCGTGCTCCTCGCACAGGGTTTCCAGCCAGTCGGCCCCACGGCGGCCGGTGGCCACCACGGTGTGCTTCGCCAGCAGCTTTTCCGCTTTGCCGTTCGGCCCCACCTCTTGCAGCAGGGCGCCCTTGCAGACGCCATTCTCCAGCACCAGGTTGGTGCACTCCCAGCCGAAGCGCAGCTCCACCCCGTGCTCATCCAGATAGCGCTGGAGGCTGAAGTACAGCTCCTGGGCCTTCTCGGTGCCCAGGTGGCGAATCGGGCAATCCACCAGCTTCAGGCCGGCCTGGATGGCCCGCTTGCGGATGTCCTTCACCTTCTCCTCATTGCCGACGCCCTCCACCTCGGGGTCGGCCCCGAAGTCGAGATAAATGCTGTCGGTGTAGTCGATCAGCGCCTGGGCCTGGCGGGCGCCGATCAGTTCCGGCAGGCTGCCGCCCACCTCATAGCTGAGGCTGAGCTTGCCGTCCGAAAAAGCCCCCGCGCCCGAAAACCCGGTGGTGATGTGGCAGAAGGGCTTGCAGTTGACGCACTTGCCCACCTTGTCCTTGGGGCAGTGGCGTTTATCCACCGGGCTGCCCTTCTCCACCATCACAATCTTCTGCCCGCCGCCGCCGCGCAGCAGCTCCAGAGCCGTAAAAATGCCGGCCGGGCCGGCGCCAATGATCAATACGTCGCAGTCCATTCTCCCTGTCCTTCCAATTCTCACATCTGCCGTGCCGCACAGGCAGATGTAATGTGATTGACACACCAATCCCATTTTACATGGCAATTGATATTACCATACCCGGCGCGTTCTGTCAAAACCCCCGCCGGTGGCCGGGCGCTTGTCATGGGGCGGTCCCAAGGGGTATACTGTGGGTACCGGCAGCAAAATGGCCCGCCATCCGGCGGGCCGGGCCTTCACACCGGCTTCACTCCGCCCCAGGCGCTTCGGGCAGCAATTCCAGTGTCGTCTTCAGGCACAGCTCGAAATAGGCGTCCAGGTCAAAAATGCCGGGGTTGTTCAGGCACTGCAGGGAGGCCCCCATCATCTGGGACATTATCACCGCCGCCACCAGATTCAGCCGGTTTGCCTCCACCCTTGGCAGGTACCGGCCAATCTCCCGGCAGATGTGGTCCCGCCACTCTGTGTAGCCCGCGGCAAACAGGCGGCCAACCTCCGGGTCGTTCTGACGCTGGCTCCAAAAATCGATCTGGGTGTGCTCATACCCCGGCCGGTTTTCGATCAGATCCTTCCGCTGGGCATAGAAACCTGCCAGCTTGTCACGCAAGGTGTCGGGCCGGCTGTCCACCAGGCTGTGGCGCAGCTTCCGGTTGTCCTGCTGCATCTTCTCCAGCAAGGCCAGCAGCAGGTCACGCTTTGTTTTGAAGTAATAATGAACATTGCTTTGCGCCATGCCGGCCTTTTGTGCAATCAGGCGCATCCGGGTTTTGCTGATGGAATGCTCGCTCACCACGTCCATAGCCGCTTCCAGAATCCGCTTTTCGGTATCACTGCTATTCATGGGTGCCTCCACTGGTTCTCCCCAACGACCATCTCTGTGCCGGCGCCTTCTGCTTTCTCTCAGCCATAGTATAACTGAAAGCGGCACTGCAAAACAAGCGGGGCGGCCACCGGGCCTTCCCTGCGTTCGTTCGCGCAGTTTTCAACGAGGGCTTGTCTAAAATCGGGTTATGCGCTACAATAAGATGGAAACCTATAGAATAAAGGGGCGGGTTATGGGCACAAGAAGCATCAAGCGGGGCGCGGCCCTGTTGATCGGGCTGGCGCTGGCATTCGGGCTGGCCGGCTGTAATAAGGATGGCGACAGCAGCACCGGCGAGGATTTGAGCCGCTCCATGCCGGATTCTGGCTCAGATGTCTCTGCCTCCGCCCCGGCGGATGAAAGCGATGCCTCAGGGGACGGCGCGGATGCCTCCGGGGCTGATATAGACGCCTCGGATAGCCAGACCCAGCCGGCTGATCCCCCGCCCGCCACAACGGCGGCTTCCGTTGAGGTAGCTGCCGGCAAGTTCGTATGCCTGAACGAGCAGCGCTACGCTGATGAGCGTGCTCCCTATCTGGAGCTTGCCGGGGACGGCACGGCGGTGTTCCGCCTCAACTCCGGCATGGGGCAAATGGGGGACGCCAGCGGCCCCTGCGCCATCAGTGGCCGCAGCCTCTCCCTCACGATTGACGACCTCGGGGTGGACGAACGCTTCCGGGGCGACGGGGCGGACAACCTCACCTTCACGGTGCTGGACGCCGACCACCTGCGTTTTTCGGGCGAGGCCTTTGGCCTGACCCTTTCCGGTGACATCTTCACCCGGGAGGGCGCCGGCGAGTATGACCCAACGGCGGTTCCGCCCCCGGCCGATCCCTCCTCGGCGCCGGCGGACGACAGCAGCCTGCCCGTGGGCGACAGTGCCCCGCCTGTTGCGACAGACAGCTCCGGCGCCACCTCCACCTCCAGTCCGGCGGCAGCCACCTCCCAGGGAGACGCACCGGACGCCGACGCGCCGACGATAATCGGCCCGGGTGGCTCGCTGCCCCTGCGTGTCAAGGTGGGCGAATCCTTCACCCTGACCGGTATCGACCCCGAAACCGTAGCAACCCAGCCGCCCCTGTTTGATATCTTCGTGGAAGCGGACGGCCAGAGCGCTACCCTGACCGCCGCAAAAGCCGGCGAGACAGAGCTGAGCTTTACCTCCGTCGGCCAGAACGGCTCGACCTTGGATGAGCAGTACACCATCACTGTCACCAAAGATGGCGTCAGCCCGATACTGCTGATCATCGTCGGGGCCATCGCGCTGATTGCGGGCAGCGGGGCCACCTTCGTGTTGCTGTCTGCGCGCAAAAAGCGCTCGACCAAAACCGAAGGCGAGGACGGAGAAGCAACCGAAGGCGGCAAGAGCAAGGAAAGCCGCGAGCTGCAAATGGCCAAGAAAAGCGAGGCGAAGGCTGCCAAAGAGGCCAAGCAGGCCCAGCAGAATGCTGATAAGACCGCGAAAGCGGCGGCCAAGGCAGCCGCGGCAGCCGAAAAATCTGCCGCCAAAGCCGCCAAGGCCGAGGAGGCGCTGGCAAAAGCCGAGGCCGCTTACCAGCTCTACCGCGAGGCCGAGGTCGCCGCTTCCAAGGCGGCGCTCGAAGCCAAAAATGCCGTGCGGGCAGCCGCCGAGGCCAAGAGCAACGGCAGCGGCGCAAAGGCAAAGCCCGCGGATGATGTGCCCGCCAAGGAACCTGTGGAAAAAGCGCCTGCTCCGCCCGCGGAAAAGGAGGCCCCCAAGGCATCCCCCGCCAGCGAGCCGCCGGCCAA
>JAJDIZ010000042.1 GCA_030266915.1 Ruminococcaceae bacterium OttesenSCG-928-D13
CGGTGCAAGGCTCAGGCTTTTTTCTTTCCAAGACCTTTTATAAAGGCGTCCATCCTGTTTGCACTGGCCTCCTGCATCTGCTCTGTAACATGGCCGTACTGGTCGAGGGTAAATGCTGCAGTATGATGGCCAAGGTTGCCTTGCACGGTTTTGATGTCATCACCGTTCATCAGGGCCACCACGGCGTAGCTGTGACGCAAATCATGGAAACGAAGGTCAGGCTCCCCTATTCCAGCCACAACCTTTTTATAATGCTTATAGACCGTATTGTGCACCAGGTGCTTCCCCAACTCATCGGTGAACACCAAATTAAGCGGGTTGTCCCAAGCCGGGCCCGCTTTGAGCCGCCACTCTGTTTGGCGGTTTTTCTGTTCCCGTAGTTTCTGCATGACGATGGAGGCCGGCTTGATTTTGCGGGGCTTGTCGTTCTTCAAGCTGTCCAGATAGTACATCCCCCGCGCCTTGGTGCCCTTCACCAGTTGCTTTGATACAAAGATGGTGCCGGCAGTGAAATCCACCACATCCCACGTGAGGCCCAAAATTTCGCTCTGGCGCAGCCCGGTGAACAAATCGACAAAGTATATTGCCTCGAACTGGTGGCCCTCTATGGCGGCCAAAAACGCACCTACGGCGTCGGTGTCCAGCACCTTCATATCCTTTTTAACCACACGGGGCAGCTCACACATTTCGGACGGGTTATTATTGATGTATCCAACCTTGACGGCTTGCTTTAAGGCTTTGTGAAGTATGCCGTGGATATTGCGAACCGTTTTCGCGGTCAACGCATCCTCGCCAATCATCAGGCTATTGTAAAACGCCTGTATTTGGTGAGGCTTTAATTTTTGCAGCTTCACAGCCCCCAGACTGGGCTTTATATGGTTCTTTGTGTAGGAGGCGTAATTCTCCTGTGTGGAGGGTTTGGCTGCCCCCAGGTATTCCTTTACCCAAATATCCAGCCACGCCCCCACGGTCATTTTTGAGGGCTCCACGAACACGCCGCCGTCCAACTCTGTGAGAACCTGGCGCAGCTTCTTCACTACTTCTTCTTGGGTGGCGCCGTAAACAGATTTTTGAACTTGCTTCCCTGTTCCGGGGTCCCGGCCGGAAGTATACCGCGCTTCCCACCGGCCACCGTGGCGCTGGCGGATGCTGCCGGCACCGTGGGCGTTACGTTTTGGCATGGCTTGGGTACCTCCTTGGGTAAAATACGGCTGAATGCGTTTGCTATCGTTTGCTATCAAATGCAAGCGTTTGCTTGGCTATTATTCTTTGGGGGGTTACTTTTTTAAGTATCTGGGAATTTCGGTCAACAACTGTACATCGGCAACAGCTTTATCTTTGCCCTTCCCATTTAGCTTATTGAAGCTATCAAGTAATTGATTTTCTCTCAGTGCATCATACTGGGTCAAATCTAACGGCTGAGGCGGTCCAGTTAAATCCATCAATTCAACACCAAATCTTTGTGCAAGCTTTTTCATGTCATCTACGTTGAAAATATTTTTTCCCTCTTCAACATTATCATACACGTCAGCTGGTGCGCCTATGACAGCCGCGGCCTCATCTATACTTACCCCGGCAGCCTCGCGAGCTGACTTCATACGAGCTCCAACATCTGCTTGGTCATATGCAAGGCCTCTTGTGGAACCAGTTAGCAAATACCCGCCTGACACTCCAAGGGCATCTTTTATCTTGACGAGTATTTCAGTATCTACCCTCGTACTATCTCTTTTCGTAATTGAATATAGAGTGTTTAACGATATGCCTGTAATTTTGGACAACTCTTTTATTGACATATTCTTTTCTTTCAGAACTGCCTTTATATTGCTTCCAACACCCATAATTAGTCACCTCGAGTATATTAAATCACATTAAGCAACAGACTTCAAGAAGAAAATTCGGGCGTAGGCACTAAATTAGGGCTTGACTATTGCACTAATTAGTGCAATAATTGATGCAGCAGTAGTCACAACGCACTATTCGAAAGGAGTATGAAACAATGGAAAAGAAAACGCTCACCATCACCGAGGCCGCGAGAATTATCGGGGTCAGTCCGCAAACCATGTACAACATCAGTCATCAGGAAAGTTTTTACCCCCTCGTGCTTATTGGCCGCAAGCGCCTGGTGCTCACCCACCTACTGGACAAGTGGCTGGAAGAACAGGCCGGGCAGAAGGAGGCGTGATACAGAATGAGTGAGTATGAGCGCGAGCAGCAAGTAGAGGTTTTTTGGGGAAAACATCCCGATGCCAAACCATGCCCATTCTGCGGCAGCGACGTCATTGCGATGAAGCACGGGTATAACCGGCGTGATTATTTTTTCATCAAGTGCGAAGTCTGCGGCGCGTCCTCCAAAGCGGCGAACGACCCCGAGGCTACCTTTGCCCGTTGGCAGATGCGGAAGCAGGGCGGTGATTAAATGGGCGACAAGAACAGCTTTATCATGTACACCGACTTCCCCAAGACCGCCGCTGGTCTGTCCGATGCTGTATTCCGCGAAATAGTGTGTGCAGCCTGTCATTATGTCGAAACCGGAGAAGTGCCAGACATGACCGCCGAGGGGAAAATTGCCTTTCCTTTTCTGAAAACCACACTGGATAGGGATGCTGTCAAATGGGAAATCGAGCGCCAAAAACGGTCAGAGGCCGGAAAAAAGGGCGCTGATGCGCGATGGAATGGCAAATGATGGCAAACTATGGCATCGCCATGAATCGCATACCATTGATAGCAAAGCATGGCACCCGATGGCAAGTGATGGCAAAAATGGCTGTAAGTGTACCTGTAAGTGTTCCTGTAAGTGTTCCTGTTACTGCACCTGTGCCTGATGATGATTAAGGGCTAGAAGGGAGTAACGCTTCGCGTTCCCCCGCGTAAGGGCTATAAGGGATTTTTGCCAAAATCTATAAAAGGGATATAAGGGATTGCGCCTGGCGGCGCCACCTAATCGCTTTTTATCCATTGGAGGTGATGCTTTGCTCTTTGACATGCCAACGTTTTCAAGATTTGCCCACACAGCCTATATGCGGGCCACCCAAAGCGGCTATGAGTTATTCAGCTTCGAGGATACGCTGGCAGTATTCCGGTTGTACTTCGAGCACTACGAGCATTCCCGCAGCAAGGCGCACCCAAACATCCGGCTGGAGCAGATTCAGAACATCATTGAGGCCATGCCCTATGTGGATAATAGCTTCCGAGCTCGGGCCAGCAGCATTGTAACAGACCTTGACCCTGGATACTATGACGCCATCATCCCGCAGCACTTCGAGACCAAATACCGCAACTGTGACTACAATATCAACCACTTTTTCAGCGGCGATATTCGGCTATTGAGGTTGTATGAAACCTGTTATTGAGAAAGGAAGACACCATGAGCCAACGCGAAAGAGTTTTAGAGTACATGCAGATGCACGGCGGCGTGACCAGCTTGGAAGCGTTCACAAACCTTGGTATCGTATCCCTACCCCGCCGCATCTGCGACCTTCGCCAGCAGGGCCACAATATCAAGGTGGAGCGTGTGACCAGCCGGAACCGCTACGGAGAACCAACCCATTATAACCGCTATCGATTGGAGGAAACCCAATGATTTACTATCTCTGCCCATACTGCGACGCCCACCTTGACCCCGGGGAGCGCTGCGGGTGCGAAGACAGCGCCTTACCGGTACTTGGCCCCAACGACCCTTACCCCTGCCCCGGGTGCAAGTGCCTACGGTTCCCCGGCCCCGAAGATGATACTTGCCCCCATTGTGGGCACACAAAAGAAAACGCCGCCCAGGGTACGGCAATACCCCAAGCGGCCAGCCAGCTCAAAACTGAGCCGAGCCCACACCCCAAAGATACCACGGGGGCCGGCAGAATGCAAGGGAGGGAATCATGAGCGAGATTAAAGTCGGTCTGTGCCTGTTGGATGACCCGGAATATCCTGCAGCAGATAGACTCATCCAGCGGATGCGCGACAAGCACAAAGCCACCCTCTACATTGAGAAGGGCGAGAAAAGATTTACCCTTGTGACAACAACGGACTTTGCCGCGCAGGGCCAGGAATGGGCAAGCGGCTGTGTAAAACGCGTTGCCGATGGTGACTATTCAGACTTCTTTATGCTTGAACCCGGGGTTGCATCTGCCGTGTACGGTGGCAAAATGGTTCCCACAGAACTGCTCGACCCCCAAATCCCGCCCCTTCGCGACCACTGACCCCCTGCGTCAACAGGGAAAGAGAACAACTCACGCTCACCGGATAAAAATAGCCCGGTCTCTGCGCCAACAGGGGCCGGGTACTTTAGGAAAGGAGACCCCCATGAAGCTGTGCGTCTACCTCACAGACCCCACAGAGCGCCCCCAGGTGCTCGATAAGCTGGCAAAGGTGTTTACCATCACGAGGGTTTCAAACCCCTGCAAGGCGCAAAATAGCAGGTACTGGCGGCTGTATGTGATTGTCACCATTCCGTAATGTTGTTTTTACAACGAAATATGGTATAATAGATTCAGAAGATGCGGGGGCAATCCCCGTCAATAGTACCCTCTGCCAGTACGGTAAGCCGCCAGAAAGCAGGGACGCCTTTAAACCTCTGGGCACGGGAAACAGACTTCGGTTTGTTCTCCGTGTCTTTTTCTTTTATCAAGCCCATCCTGGGCGTAAAACTGGAGGACACCATGAGTGAAGTACCATTTTTGACCAAAACATTGACCGTGCAAGAGTACGAACGCGCCAAGCCGCTTTTTGATGCAATCATCACCGAGGGCATACCCCCGGATAAAGCAGCGGCCATGCTATACCGGCGCGGCTTTCTTGATGGGAAGTCACAGGAGAAGGAAGCCCGCAAAGCTGCTTTCCTGCGCCGCAAGGCCCAGCAAGAAACCGAGACCACCAGCCCACCTGAGGCGACCACAGAAGGGAGTAATGAAAATGTCTGATACCAATGATGGGAAACTTTTCACGCAGGATGAGGTAAACAAAATCGTACAGGAGCGGCTTGCCAAGGAAAAAGCCAAGTATGATACCAGCCTTGCGGAAAAGGAAACCGAGCTGAAGCAGCGTGAATTCCAGCTCACAGCCCGGGAAACGCTTGCGCAAAAAGGTTTACCTTTGGATTTGCTGGATGCCATGAACACCAGCAGCCCGGACGCCTTTGCCAAGAGCCTTGAAATATTCGAAAGTAAAATGAACATCGGCCCCCAGCAAGGCGGTAATGCCGGTATGGGAGGGTACGCGGCGGCACCCATGCGCACACAGCTGCCACATGGTGCGGCCCCTGAAACTCCGAAAGGTGATATCCGCGCTGCGATGGGCCTGAAATAAGGAGCGTAACTTATTATGGCTATCGAACTCGCAACAAAATATTTGCCCTATGTGGACGAAATCTTTTCCACCGAGAGCAAGAAAAGCCTTTTGACCAACAACGACTTTGATTTCACCGGCGCCCACACGGTGAAGATTTACCGCATCGGCACCTCCGGTATGAATAATTACATGCGCGACGGTGATATGCCCGAGGGGCAGTGGAGCCGTTACGGCACCGTGCAGGGGCTGGACGCCACCACACAGGCCATGACTCTTACCAAAGACCGCAGCTTTACCTTTGCCATTGATGCACTCGACCAGGACGAAACCGTGAATCAGCTGGCCGCCGCAAGTGCATTGGCCCGCCAGGTACGTCAGGTTGTTGTGCCGGAAGTGGATGCCTGGGTGTATGCTCAGATGTGCACCAACGCCGGCACCAAGCCCACCGCATTGGCGCTGACCGCATCGAACATCTACACCGAAATCATCAAAGGCACCAACGCCCTGGACAATGCCGAGGCCCCCGACACTGGCCGGGTGCTGATGGTAACCCCGGACACCTATCTGCTGATGAAGCAGTCCAAGGACATCATCCTGGAAAGCGACATCGGCAACGATATGCGCATCCGGGGCGTGATTGCCAACCTGGATGGCATGGCCGTGCTGCGTGTCCCGGCCAGCCGCCTACCTGCCAAATTCGGCTTTATGATTGCCCACCCGGTGGCCACGGTGGCTCCTACCAAGCTGGAGAGCTACAAGACCCACCAGGACCCGCCCGGCATCAACGGCAGTCTGGTGGAGGGGCGCATTGTCTACGACGCCTTTGTGCTGGAAAACAAAAAAGCCGCCCTGTACTTCCAGGCCACAACCTAAACCGTATAGCGGGCGCCCTGCAAGCGTGGGGCGCTCTGCTTGTATGTAACAAAATGAAACAGGAAAGGGGGGCATGGGAACAGTGAATAAAAAGAAGGCTGCGGCACTTCAAGCCGTTTTAGAAAGCGTTACGTTAAAAGACGCTGCTGTAAAGGCGGGCATCAGCCGCACCACCCTATACCGCTATATGCACGATGATGAAGAATTCAAGGCGGCCTTGGCTGATGAAATGGGTGGTATGCTGTCCACGGCAAAAGACGCATTGCAAAAGGCCATGCTGCCCGCCACAGGGGCTTTATACCGCATGGTGGCCGGAGAGGATACCCCGGATGCCAACAAAATAAGCGCTTGCCGGGCCGTGCTGGATTATGCCTTGAAGCTTACCGAAACCGAGGATGTAATAAAACGTTTAGAGCACCTGGAACAATCAGCAGGTGAACCAGAAAGGGGCAATTACAGTGCGCGAGAGCATAAAGAATCGATTAAGGCAATTATCGGACAGCCTGAATGATAACGTGGACTGGGAGCAGGTCAGCAAAGACATTTCCGAGCTGATGGACATTGTCAACAACCCGGTGCCGAACCGTAGCCTTGATGATTTTTCGGGTGCACCAAATGAAACATGAAGTGATTGCACGGCTGAAAGCCCTTGAAGCATCCCTATCAGTCGGCCCCATGATGCTACAGGTTGTCGATGGCGACGGTAATCACATTGAGTGTACACTTCAAGAGTATCTCGACCATGTAGACGTGTGGCAGTGGGAGCGCTGCTTGTCCGGAGTCACCCTTAAAGGCGCCCGCAAAGTATTAAACAGCATCGAAAGTGCATTTTAAGAGGTAACGCATGGCAAACCGGCGCTATGAGGATTCCACGGAACGCGCGGCCATGCAGCGTGAAGTGATTGCCGCCATGCTGACCCTGCCGGACGATCAGTGGCTTGTGCTGTTCCACCGGTACTATAACTGCCTGACCATAGGCAGGGTTGCAGAGGTGCTGGACATGCCCCGGGAGAAGGTGCGCAAGTTGGAGGCCCGGGCGATTCGGGCACTGCGACACCCCGATATTTCGCAGGGGTTGAAGGTGTATGTGGAATAATGCGGCAAGGGTGGGCTTTTGGGGCTGGTAAGGGTATTTTAAAGGGTAAAACAAGAGAAAACCACGGAGAAAACGTCAAATAAAGACGCATCTTCGTGGTTTCTCTTTGGTGCGGAAGACGGGACTTGAACCCGTACGCCATTAAGACACACGCCCCTCAAACGTGCCTGTCTGCCGATTCCAGCACTTCCGCATGGTTTGCCATCCGCTTGCCGGATGCCACGCTGATTATTCTATCATGGCGCGGGCGGCAAGTCAATATTGTTTCCAATATCCGGTGTCATCATTTTCTGATATCTCGTGCCGCTTGCTTATTGCAACAGCGCGTTTTTTAAGGTACAATTAGCGTGAGAATAATTTATGCTCGGCCAGCGCTCTGCTTGGCCGTCACCATTACTACGCTTTGGGAAGGATGCCGCGCCATGAAAATATTCATTGCTGCAACCCCGATTTTCAATGCCGCCATGGAAGTAGAGGCCTACCGCATGTGTGACAAATCCGGCGAGCGGGCCCTGCCGCAGCAAAACGACTTCCGCTTCAGCAAAGCCGACGCCCTGCTGACCCCCGGGCTTGATCTGCTGGAGCAAATCGGGGTGGAACCCCTCGCGGCGGACAAACCCCTCTTTGTGGACATCAACCGGATGCATCTGCTGAAAGGCAACCCCACCAACCTGAAAGAGATTGCCCCCGAGCGACTGGTGTGTGTGCTGCCCGGCGGCTTGCCGGACGACGAGGCCCTGCTGGAGCGGTGTGAAAATCTGAAAAACCTTGGCTATCCCATCGCCATTGAGAATTTTCCGCTCTCGGGGGTGAACAGCCCCTATCTGCGCTACGCAAATTATCTTATTCTTAAAAACAACGATGTGCGCCGGGACGAGATTATTCGTGCGATGGCGAACCAGCACCCGAAGATCCGACTGGTACTCTCCCGGGTGGCCGACACGGCCGCCTACGAGTGGGCCAGCCGCGATAAACTGACCCGTGACGCTCTATTTTCCGGCGATTTCTATAGCCGCCCCATCACCAAGGGGGATGTGCAGGTCTCGCCCCTCAAGGTGAATGCGTTGCAGCTGCTGCGTGAGATTAACCGGGACGACTTCGAGCTTTCCGACATCAGCGCCATCATTGGGCGTGACCCCTCCCTGTCCATCTCGCTGATGCGGTTTATCAACTCCAGTGCGTCGGGGCTGTCCCGCCGGGTGGATTCCATCCAGAGCGCGGTGGCCATCATGGGGCAGCAGGAGGTGCGCCGGTGGGGCATGGTGGCCATCACCGAAAACCTGGCGGAGGACCGCCCGGGTGAGGTGACCCGCCTGTCCCTGATTCGCGCCAAGTTTGCCGAAAATCTGGCCGGCATCTTTGAACTGGGGGTGTTCCAGAGCCAGCTGTTCATTGCCGGCCTGTTCAGCCTGCTGGACGTTATCCTTTCAAAGCCAATGGAGCAGGCCGTCCAAGAGGTGGCGGTGAACGAGAAGGTGCGCCAGGCCCTGGTGGACAAAACCGGTGATCTCTATCCGGTGCTGGAGCTGATTTACGAGTACGAGCGGGCCGAGTGGGACACGGTCTCCATTTTGCTGATCCGCAACAACGTGGACATCGAGGCCGTGTTCGACGCCTTTGTGGACGCATTGACCTGGTACAACCAGCTGCTTACCTCGATTGACGAGCAGGATGTGGTTGGCAAGGCCTGAATTGTGAGATGAAAGGACCCTGACCCATGGACAAGCAAAGGCGCGTTTCCGATTCCCGTACCGAGCAGATTCACTATATTCAGTACAAACACTTGAACAGCCAGCGCCGGCTTTTTGGCGGCATGCTGATGGAATGGATAGACGAGGTGGCGGGTTTTGTGGCCGGTCGGCACACCGGCGGCAAGCTTGTCACTACGGCGGCAGTGGACTCCCTGGTGTTCAAGGGACCTGCCTACCTGGGGGATGTGGTGGTGCTGGTGGGTACCCTCACCTACACCGGCAACACCTCGATGGAGGTGCGGGTGGACACCTTTGTGGAGGAGGCCGACAGCTCGCGCAAGCGCATCAACCGGGCCTATCTTGTGATGGTAGCCATCGATGAAGATGGTAAGCCCACCAAAGTGCCTCCGGTTGTTCCCGAAACGGACGAAGAGCGCCGGGAGTGGGAAGACGCCCAAAAGCGCAACGCCCTGCGCAAGCAGCGCCGTGAAGAAAAATACTGACCATGCGCACAGCATGAGAAAAACCGGAAAGCGCCAGCTTTCCGGTTTTGTTATGACTGGCGGGCCCTCAGCTTTCGGGAAACACCACCGCGAGGAACATTTTAAACTGCTCGGTGGCGAAGATTGCGTGGGGCTTCTTGGCCGGCATCAGGATGCTGGCGCCGGCTTGCAGCTGGTGAGGCTGGCCGTCGATGGTCACCCGGCCCTCGCCCTCCAGCGCAATCACCAGCGCGTCCCCGTCGGAGGCGTGGCTGCTGATCTCCTCGCCCTTGGCAAAGGCGAAAAGGGTCAGGCTCACATGGTCGTTCTGGGCCAGGGTGCGGCTGACCACCTGGCCCTCGGCATATTGTACCAGCGAGGCGAATTCCAAAGCGGCGCCCCGCTCCATATTTTTGATATACTGTTCCATCTGACGCTCCTTTCCGGTGCTTTTACACCATCATAGCCTGTCGGCAGGGAAATGTCCATCGAAACGTCGCGACATCCATGTGTAGGGTGTTATAGCCAAGGTAGTGCCTCCATGTGCCGGGGCATTCCAGAGCGAACCTAGGGCTAAGGATGTGCGAAGCACGTTCGCGGAGGAATGTCCCGGCGCATGGAGGCGCGGACCTACAGTTTCAATCCCGCTTCAAAAATCCCTGCTCGCGGGCGAAGGCGCCCACGCAGTCCCGGGTGTCGGTCATCAGGCTGGCGCCGCAGCGGTGGGTCCAGCGGTCGGGCTGGCCCTCCCGCTCGGTGTAGTAGGCTTCGTTTGTGTGGTTGTAGGCCGCTATGGCCGCGTCGTCCCCGCCCGTACCGTAGACATTCTCCTTGAGCACCGCCGCCATGGGCAGGCGCGGCTTCTGGCCGGGGTTCCCGTCGGGCCAGCCCAGGCAGAGGGCAAACAGCGGAACCACAAGCTTGGGCAGCTCAAGGGCCTTGGCCACCTCGGCGATGCCGCTGCGGATGCCGCCCACCATCACGCCGCCCAGGCCGAGGCTTTCGGCCGCCACGAGGGCATTCTGCCCGGCCAGCGCCGCGTCGATGACGGCCACGGTGTAGTATTCGGTGTTCTCGATCACAGCCGGGTCAATGTCTTCAAAATAGCTGACGCCCCGGTGGAAATCTGCGCAGAAAACCAAAATCTCCGCCGCCGAGTTGACACAGTTTTGCCCGCCCGAGACGCGGTGCAGCAGCGCCCGGGTGTCCTTGCTGGTAACGTGGATGATGGTGTAGGCCTGGTAAAAGCAGGAGGACGGCGCCATCTGGGCCGCCCGCACCACGGTTTCAAGGGTCTCCCGGGGAATGGGCTCAGAGCTGAAACGGCGAATGCTGCGGTGGTTCAGGATGGTTTCGTGGGCGGATTGTGCCATGGGTGGTTCCTCCTTCTTTTATGGGGCTGGCAGGCATTTTTCACCACATACTCTAGCATGGGCTGTCTCAAAAATCAAACATCTGTCCCACTATTGTTGACAGGACCGGCCCGCTGGGGGATAATTGATGAAAATGTACCAATAAGGGAGCGCCGCCATGGAGCAGAACAACCAATACATCAATTCCATCGTCCGGGCCGTCGAGCTTTTGAACCTGTACCAATCGGGGGAGCGGGAGCTGGGCATCACCGAGATTGCCCGGCGCATGAAGCTGCACAAATCCAGCGTCCACCGGATTGTGCGCACCCTCGAGCACCTGGGCTGGCTGGAGCAAAACCCGGACAGCGAGAAATACAAGCTGGGCCTCGGCATACTGGACGTGGCCGGGGTGCTGCTGAAAACCTACGACTACCGCGAGGTGATCTCGGCCAGCATGCGCGAGCTGAAAAACGCCGTGGGGGAGACCATTGTGCTCTCGGTGTACACCAACCACACCGGGGTGTGTATCGATTTGGTGGAAGCGGAGAACCGGATCACCTACACCTCGAAGCTGGGCCATCCCACCCCGGTGTACAGCGGCGCCACCGGGAAGATACTGCTGGCCTACCAGGACCCCGCCGAGGTGGATTACACCGTGGCGGCCGGCCTCAAGCAGTTCACGCCGGACACCATTGTCACCGAGGCGGCGCTGCGGGCCGATCTGGCCGAGATACGCAAAAACGGCTATGCCACCAGCTTTGAGGAGACCGACTACGGGGTGTCGGCCATCGGCGCGCCCATTTTCAGCGGGAACGGCGCGCTGCTGTACGGGCTCAGCATTGTGGGGCCCACCGAGCGCCTGCGGGAAAAAGGGGTGGAGGCGCTGATCAAGGCCGTGGTGGACGAGGCCGCCAGCATCACAGGCAGAATCAGGAATATGTCGGTCTGATAACAGGATAACCGCGAGGCGGGCCCGGGCGTCTTTGCCCGGGCCCGCCATTTTGCCGCCGGAAACCGCAAGCAGCCTTCCGGATGGATTGCGGAAGGCATCTGTTACAGGGACGCCCCCAAAGCCTCGGCTTTCTCCAAATAGGGTGTTTTTTCCACATCGCCCGGCATGTTGACACCGCCGGCCAGCACCATGCCCCGGTCTGTCCACCGGAGGTTTTGCACAAGGCAGGTTTGATAGTAGGGAATGATCTGGGCGAAGTTATCCTCGCGGGCATCCTCGGCGGCAATCAGCAGGGCCACCTCCTTGGGCGGCATCTGCATGCCGGCGGCAGCCGCCACGGCAAACAGGCGGTCGATCACCGCTTTCATCTGAGCGTTGAACTGCCACCAGTACAGGGGTGAGGCAAAAACAACCACATTGGCCCAGTCGATGGCCGCGTAGATCTCACCCATGCCGTCCTTCTGCACACAGGGATCGCCTTTTTTCATTGTACATTGGTAGCAGCCGATGCAGGGCCGGATGTCAAGGGCGCGGAGATTGACCTGCCTCGCGCTGTTCCCGGCGCTTTCGGCGCCACGGGCAAGCGCGGCCGCCAGGGCATCGGTGTTCCCTTTTGCCCGCGGGCTGCTGTTGATAACCAGTACCTTCTTAGCCATCTCTATGTCCTCCTGTAACTACTGTTTTTCCAGAATATCAAAATCAGTATACACCATTCGGCCGATCCTGTGTACACCCGACAGGCGGGGATGACGCCGGGAGGCTTGGCAAACTGCACAATAACAGTGGTCATTCTTTCGAGAAGTTGAACGAAATGCGGGTAAAGCCATTGACAGCTATAACACCCCGTGGTAAAGTGTTGGCACGACATCGTTCACAATATAAAGACATTGTCTCAATATTGTGAACAAAAAGGGAGGAATAAGATGGAAGCAATGGAAGCGAATTACGGCATAATATCCCTGCTACCGCCACTCATCGTGATTGTACTGGCCCTGAAGACCAAGAAAACCCTGCTGCCCCTGATCATCGGGGTGTTCATCGGGGTAACGATTATCTGCAACTGGAACCCCTTCGTCGCAATTCCCACCCTGGTGACCGACTACATTGCGGCAAACCTGACCAGTAACTCCAACATCAACACCCTGCTCATCATGTGCGGCGCGGGCGGGTTTGTGCGGATGCTGAAGGTTACCGGCGCCGGGCAGGCCTTTGCCAAGGTGGCCACCCGGGGCATCAAAACCAAGAAGGGCGCCCAGCTTGCCACCTGCGGCGCCGCCCTGGGCTTCATCTACACCGAGCCGGGCTTTGTGCTGGGCGTGGTGATGCGCCCGGTGACCGAGGCCCTTGGGGTGGCCCGGGTGAAGCTGGCCTACATCATCGATTCGCTGGGCTGCAACATGGCGTCCCTGTCGCCCATTTGCAGCTACGGGCCTTACATCGTGGGGCTTATCACGGCCCAGCTGGCCGCGCTTAACCTGCCCGAGGACCAGGCCTGGGGCGTTTACGCCCGCTACATTCCCTACAACTTCTACGCCATCCTTGCCATCCTCACCGTGCTGTTCGTCATCATCTTCAAGAAGGCCATCGGCCCGATGTACCTGGCCGAGCTGCGCTCCGACAAGACCGGCGCCACCAAGGCGCCCACCGATATTCCGATCGTCAAGGAAGACGACGATGTGAAGTTCAAGGACGAGGACCTGCGCTTCTCCACCTTCCTCGTGCCGATGATCCTGCTGTTCGCCACCCTGTTCTTTGTCATCTTCTACACCGGCGACGTGATGACCAACGGCATCCTCGGTTCCTTCACCAACGCCAAAATCTCGGTGGCCATCGCCTGTGCCATGTACGTTGGCGCCTTCGGCGGCATCGCCGTGGGTGTGATCAACAAGATGTTCACCTTCGGTGAGGGCATCGAAAAGTGGATCGGCGGCGTGGTGCAGATCATGGAAGTGAACATGGTGGTCATCTTCGCCTGGGCGCTGTCCAGCGTGGCCGGCACCATGGGCCTGAAGTACTTCATTGCCGGCCTTGTTGAGAGCACCGGCTTCGCGCCCCAGCTGATCCCGGCCGTGGTGTTCGCGGCGGGCGCCCTCATCTCCTTCGCCACCGGCAGCTCCTGGGGCACCTTCGCCCTGCTGATGCCCATCTCGGTGCCGATCTGCCACCAGTTTGGCATTCCGATCGAGATCGGCGTGGCAGCCGCCGTGGCCAGCGGGCTGATTGGCGACCACTGCTCGCCCATTTCCGACACCACCATCAAGAGCTCGCTGGCCTCGGGCAGTGACCACATCCAGCACGTACAGACGCAGATTCCCTACGCCCTTACCATTGGCATTGCCACCTTCGTCTGCTTCATCGTCAGCGCCTACACCAGCAATCTGATCATCTCCTTCGCTGTGGGCATTGTCATCTGCTTCGGCGCCATGCTGGTGCTGGACCGGGTGGCCAAGAAAAAATACCAGAACTACGACTTTTCCGCCGAGCTTCAGCAGGCCCGGGAAGAAGTGGTTGAGGTGGAACTCGTGAGCGCGGAATAAACCGCCCAGAGTGACATGACCCCAGCTCCCGGGCGCGCAGGCGCCCGGGAGCCTCTAAACAAGAAGCAACGCTTTTCCTTTGCGAGGGAGAACATCAATGAAAAACGCAGACCTGCTTATTAAATGTGAGCACATCTACACCATGGAGGGGGAGGGCGTGGGCTACCTTTCCGGCCACGGCGTGGCGGTGGCCGGCGGCAAAATAGCCGCCGTGCTGCCCTGGGCCGAGCTGGAACAGGCCTACACCGCCCCCCGCACCATCAACGCCGAAAACAAGGTGCTGCTGCCCGGCTTTATCGATGGGCACATGCACACCGGCCATGGGGTTTTGCGCGGGGTGGCACAGGACATCGCCAACTGGATGATGGACGGCGTGGCGCCTTTTGAAAGGCAGCGCAGCCCCGAGGCCAAGACGGCGGGCAGCAAGCTGGCCATTGCCGAGGCCGTGATGAACGGCACCACCACGATTGGGGACGACGGCTCCGGCATGGCAGGGGCGCTCGCCTTCATCGATGAGATCGGCGCCCGGGGGAACGTCAGCATCCGCATCCGGGAGGCCGCGGTGCGCAGCTACCGGCCCGGTGAGCTGTACGAATTCGACGAGGCACTGGGCCAGAAGGCCTTGGATGAGTGCCTGGCCCTCTACGACCGCTGGCACGGCCACGACGACGGGCGCATCCAGATACGCTTCGGCCCTCAGGGGGCGGACTTCCTGAGCCTGCCGCTGCTGCAGCGGGTGAGGGAGCTGGCCCGGGAGCGGAAGACGAAGATCCACATGCACCTGTCCCAGGGCTCACGCGAGACCAAGCAGATGACGATGCGCTACGGCAAGAAGGCCATCCCGATGCTGGCGGAGCTGGGCTACCTCGACGAAGACTTCGTGGGCATCCACCTGACCGACGCCACGGCTGAGGAGGTGGCGATTGCCGCAGGGGCCGGGGCCTCGATGATCTTGTGCTCGGCCTCCATCGGAGTGATCGACGGCGAGGTGCCGCCCGCCAAAGAATACCTCGACGCCGGCGGCCGGGTGGGCCTTGGGTCGGACCAGGCCCCCGGCAACAACTGCCACAACATGATTCACGAGATGTACACCACCGCCCTGTTCAACAAGATACGCTTCCAGGACCCGGAGATTATGCCGGCCTGGCAGGTGCTGCGGCTGGCGACCATCGAGAACGCCAAGGCCCTGGGCATAGACGCGGCCACCGGGTCCATCAAGGCCGGCAAGGACGCCGACCTGATTCTGATTGACCTGCACCACGCCAGCCTTTCGCCGCTGCTGACCGTGCCAATGCGCAACTTTGTGCCCAACCTGGTGTACAGCGCCCGGGGCGACGAGGTGGACACCGTGATGGTGAAGGGCCGGCTGCTGATGGAGGGCCGCAAGCCCCTCACCTTTGATCTGGACAAAATTCTGGCCGAGGTGCAGGGCTTTGCCGATGAGATCGGCGCTTTGGCGGCCCCGGAGTTTGAGAAAATAGACGGCAAAAACGCCCGGTATATGAAGGAGCGCAAGCTATAACATGGCAACCAATTACGACCTGCTGATCCACGGCGGAAGCGTCTGGCTTGGGCGGGGCTTTGTGAACGCCGACATCGCGGTGGAGGACGGCCGGGTGGCCGCCCTGCTGCTGCGGGAGGGCAGCTACACAAAGCCCGGGGCGAAGCGGGAATACAACGCGGCGGGCAAGCAGGTGCTGCCCGGCAGCATCGACCCTCACGTTCACATCCGCGCCCCGGGCATGGAGCAGCGGGAGGACTTTTTCTCCGGCAGCTGCGCGGCCGCCGCCGGCGGAGTAACCACCTTTTTTGAACACCCGATTGCCAATCCCCCCCAGTACTCCCTCGAGATATTAAATAAGCGCATCGCCGCCGCCGAACAGGATGCCGTGGTGGACTTTGCCTTCTACGGGGCGGCCGGCTCGGAATTTCCCGACCAGATGCAGGCACTGGCTGATTCGGGAAGAATTGTCGCATTCAAGACCTTTTTGCACGAGGCGCCCCCGGGGCGAGACAGCGAATTCATGGGCCTGACGATGAAAAGCGACCCCGACCAGTACTATGGCCTCGGCACGGTGGGCAAGCTGGGGGCCATCTGCGCCGTGCACGCCGAGAACAACGACATGATCAACGCGGGCATCGCCCGGTGCCGCCAGGCCGGCGATACCGGCCCGCTGGGCCACGGGCACTCCCGCCCGCCGGTGACCGAGTACGAGACGGTGGCAAAGCTGCTGCTGTTTGCCAAAGAGACCGGCGCCCGCATCGAGTTCTGCCACATCAGCACCCCTGAGGCGATGGAGATGATTGTTGGGGCGAAGCGGCAGGGGCTGGACGTCTACCTCGAAACCTGCCCCCATTACCTGCTGATGGACGAGCACCTGATGGAGCAGCACGGCCCCTACGCCAAGTGCAACCCGCCCCTGCGGGACAGGGCCACGGTGGAGGCCCTGTGGAAGTACGTGAACGACGGCTCGGTGGATTTCATCGGCAGCGACCACGCCCCCTACACCTATGAGGAAAAAAGCCGGGGATACGATGATATCTTCGACTGTCCCTCGGGCTTTCCGGGGCTTGAGACCCGGCTGCCCCTGATGCTGGACGCGGTGGCGAAAGGCCGGCTGACCATGGCCCGGATGATCGAGCTGCTGTGCGAAAACCCGGCGCGGCTGTTTGGGCTTTACCCGCGCAAGGGGACCATCCGCCTTGGGGCGGACGCCGACTTCACGGTGGTGGACCAGAACGCCGAGACCGTGCTTTCTACCGCTGCGATGTACACCAAATGCCGGGATGCGGCAATGCTCTACGAGGGCATGCGGCTGAGCGGGGCGGTGCTGGGCACCATTGTGCGCGGCCGGGTGGTGTATCAAAACGGCAAGGTGGACGAGGCGGCCCGGGGCCACGGGGTGCTGTGCAAGCCGAACCAATAGCCCGTTTGTTGCCTTGAACCTGACCAAACAACATTTTTGAAAAACACAAGAACTTCGCCGGAGCTTGCCTCCGGCAAAGTCTTTTTTCATTCTGATTATCAATTTG